>NZ_JBHSFK010000045.1:0-98477 GCF_042653945.1 Streptomyces vulcanius
ACTCCGTCCCAGAACGCGACCACCAGATGGTCACGGTGGACCGCCTGCCCCGCGCGTACCGCGAGGAGCCGCAGCACCGCCTGTGCCCTGGGGCGCAGCTTCGCCCAGTCGTGCTCGCGCCCGGCCATAGTGAACTCGAAGCCACCGAGACAACGCACCGTGAGTTGGGCCTCCTCGACGTAGCCGGGTGTCTCGCTCTGGACGCGCACGTCGAACACGGTGAGTTCTCTCAGGTAGTGGGTGGAGGAGAGTTGGTGCCGCAGCGGCGGGGCGAGGCGGGCGGCCATTCCGTCCCAGGGAAGCCGTCGGCTGCCTGGCCCCGGCTCCGGGAGTCTGCCGGTCCGGTGGCCGTCGTCCTGGCCGCCCGGCAGAAGCTAGGGAGCGTCCGCTCTTCGTCCTGCGGCTCCTGTGCGCCGGGCGCCCTCCGCCATGGCGTGGAGCTCATCCGTGCCGACCGGCGTGACACCGTGGAGGCTGACGACGGTGTGGCTGGCGAGTGTCCACCGGATCGTCTCGTCGGAGATGTGGACGTGGGTGAGGTCGCCCGGCCGCGCTCCCGTGTGGGGAAGCGGCGCCAGCGTCACGGGGTCGTGCACCACGCCGGCCACCCCCCACAGCGGGCTGTACTTCACCAGCGCAGCGGCATGACCGCGTCCCAGCGGTGGGCAGTCCTCGATCGATTCGACCGCGCAGAGCGGATGTACCGGGGGTGCGGCCGCTGTCTCGCCCTCCGTGATCGGCGCGGCGCCACCCAGTAGGTGCAGGGTCCGCTCATCAGTCCGCGTGCCGAGAACCGTCAATCCGCACACCTGACAGAGGCTGTGTTCGATGGCGCGTTTCTGACGGAGGGTGTGAACCCGGTGGAAGGCGGGCTGACCGCGGCCCGGGGCGATGGCGGCTCGCACCCATAGTGCCTCGTCACGGCGGTCGGTCACCGGGTCTTCGTTCCGGAAGCCGATGCCCTTGCCGCCTCGTCCCTCGATCTCGATGACGCGCGGCTGGCGGACGAACTCCCCTGTCCATGAGGTGACGTAGGCCACGCGCATGCCCCGCCAGTACCGTTCCTTCACCGACTCCCCGCCTTCAGGGCGGCGTCCAGCACATTCTGTCGGGGGACGCACATCCGTCCGGTTCTGTCTTTGTGGGGGACGAGGAGTCCCCGCTCCTCAAGCCGTTTGAGAGAGCGGTGGATCGAGGAGTATCTGGCTCCGAGTTCCTCGGTCAGTTCGGTGCGGCTCGGGATGCTGTGCCCCGGAGGGTAAGTGCCGTCCGCGATCCGGGCGATGATGACGGTTCGGATGCGGCCGTAGTTGGTCCGACTTTGTTCTTGGATCGTCCAGGTCTCCCACTGTCCTGGCCCGGTACGTACGCGAAGGTTCGGTCCTGCCGGCGGGTTCTGGGGGTCTGTCACCACGGTTCCCCGGCCTGGCACGCTGAGAAGGAGCCCGGCGGCCTCCAGGCGACCCATGGCGGCCCGGACCGTGCGGTCGGAGGTACCGAATTCCTTGCCGAGAGAGACGCTGCCCGGAATTCTGGTGCCGATCTCGTACGTACCGTCGGTGATGCGGTCCCGGAGCGCCTTCTCCACATGGGTTGACATCTTTCCGCGCTCTATGCCGGATACGTGCCGGTACCCCCCACGTGAGCGCATCACTACACCGGCTTCACAGAGTTGTTTGTTCACCCATCCGAACGAGCGGCCGATGAAGGCGCTGATGTCGCGGATGCTGCCCTTGGCTTTGTAGGCCTTGGCTATCGCGGTGCGGTATCGCTCCTTGTCGCTTCCCGTGATGAGTGCCTGGCGAGGGTAGGTGGGGAGCCCTTGGAGCGGCCGTTGCCAAGCCGGAACGGTGTCGGGGGTGGGGCTGGGGGCCTTCTGTTCCGGTCGGTCGGTGGGGTTCGAGGAAGGAGGGCCACCTCCTTGCCCAGCCGCTGCATCGTTCTCCCTGTCCAACTGGTTCATGCCGCCCTCCCCGAGGAATCGCAGCTGGCCGCCGTGCGGCTGGTACCTGCGGATGCTGTCGGTCCGCCGTCGGTGAAGAGGGCAAAGTCGTCGGTGTTGTACACGGCCAGTTGCTCCCAGGGGTTCGCGCCCTGGGCCAAGCGGCTGGCCTGCTGGGTCAGCTCGAACAGCAGGCCGAGCACGATGGTGGTGATGCGGTCCCAGCGGGCGCCGGCCTGCAGGTGCAGGTCGACGGTCTGCCGTGCACGGGGGGAGTCACCGCGCAGGCAGGGACCGGCCTGGTCGGAGTCGGCGTGGGCCAAGGAAACCTTCCCTTGCGTCATGGAAGAGGCGTGCGGGGCCCCACTGCCGGGCCGGAAAGGTGAGGGCGATCACGGTCCGGCAGCGGGAGTTGTGGGAGGTCGGCCAGGACGTCAGGCCCGGCCGATACCTTGTTCCCGTTCGATGTCGGTGACCTGGGTGCGCTGGCGGAGGATCTCGGCGCGGGCGGCGCGGGTGTAGTGGCGGGTGACGTTCTCGCCGAATGCCTCGTGCGGGATCTTGCTGCCGGTGAAGTGGGCGGCGGCTTCGATCAGATCGCGGGGTACCGGAACGGCGTAGGCCTGGTAGGGGTCGCCGACGCAGGGCTCGGGCAGTTCGGGATCGTCGTTGAAGCCGTGGACGATGGCGGCGCTGACGGCGGCGAGGGCGAGGTAGACGTTGGCGTCGGCGCCGGCCCATCGGTTTTCCAGATGAGCGGCCTCGCCGATGCCGGTCACCCGGACGGCGCAGCCCCGGTTGTCGAAGCCCCAGGTGTGCCGGGTCGGGGCGAAACTGTGCGGGCGGTACCGCTTGTAAGAGTTGGTGGTGGGGGCGTACAGCGGCGCCAGGTGCGGCATCCCGGAGATCAGTCCGGCGATGGCCTTTTCCATGGCCGGGGGCAGGTCCTGGCTGCGGTGGTAGGTGAAGGCGTTGCCGCTCGCCGACCACAGGGACAGGTGCAGGTGCAGCCCGCTGCCGACGCCGGCGAACGGCGCCGCCATCCACACCGGGGTCATGCCGTAGTGCTGGGCGAGGTCGTCCACGATCAGGCGGTAGGCGGGGTAGGCATCGCACGCCAGCATCGGGTCGCCGTAGGAGAAAGTGACTTCGACCTGGCCCGCGGCGCCCTCGGTCTTGATCGCCTCGACCGGTATGCCGGCCCTGCGCAGGGCGTCGTGGAGATCGCGGAAGAAGGCGCTGATCTTCGGGGGATGACCGAGGGCGTAGTCGAGATTGTGCGGCCAGGCCGGGCGCAGGTCGCGGTATCCGGCGGCCCGGGCGTCCTCGGGGGTGCCCGCGAGGAGCAGGAACTCCGACTCCACGCCCACGGCGGCGTCGTAGCCCAGGTCCTTCAGGCGTTCGAGCTGGGTGCGGAGCATGTGCCGGGGGGCGACCTCGACCGGGGTGCCGTCGTGGTGGAAGGCGTCGCCGATGACGAGGGCGGTGCCCGCCTGGTGGGGCAGCATGCGCAGGGTGCCCGGGTCGGCCTTGACGCCGATATCGCCGTAGCCCTGCTTCCAGCCGGTGAGGTCGAAGTCTCCCAGCGGGGTCATGTCGATGTCGGTGGCCAGAATGTAGGCGCACACCTCTGCCGCGGAGCCCATGCAGTCCACGAACACATCGGCGTCGAGGATCTTGCCCTTGAGACGGCCCTGCATGTCCGGCACGGCGAGCATGACCCTGGTGATCTCTCCGCTGCGGACGCCCTCCATCAGCCGGTCCGGCTCAGCCGGTTGCGCGGAAGGCCGTAGACCGAGGTCGGGGCGCTCCTTATCGTGCTGTTCCTCAAGCTGTGCCTGGTGCTGATCGTCGTGGGTCATCAGATGACGCCTTCGAAGTCGGTGTGGGTGTTCAGGGACGGGATCTGATAGGTGCGGCGGCCCTTCGTGATCCACAGGACCCACGCAAGTACGAGCACCGCGGCCAGGGCGACGCCGGCGTAGTTGAACGACGTGACCGTGATGGGCCAGGCCTGCGGCAGGCAGAACAGCACGGTCACGAAGCCGACCCAGGTAACCGCCGTCCAGCCGATCGGCTTGGACCACCGGCCGAGGTTCCAGGGCCCCGGCTGGAAGCGGTCTCCGGCCCTGAGCCGGAGAAAGACCGGGATGGCGTAGGCCGGGGTGATGCCGATGACGTTGATCGCGGTGACCGCGGCGTAGGCGGTGGGCGAGTACAGCGACGGCGCGGCGAGCACGAGCGCGGCGGCGACGGACAGCCAGACCGCTGCGACGGGGGTCTTGGTGCGGGGGCTGACGCGGCGCCACGTGGCGGCGAAGGGGATCGCGCCGTCGCGTGAGAACGCGAACACCATGCGGGAGGAGGCGGCGGTCTCGGCGTTGCCGCAGAACAGCTGGGCCATGATCACGATGAGCAGCAGCGCCTTCGCGCCGTTCGCGCCCAGGACGTCGAGGAAGATCTGAGCGGGCGGCACGCCGGTCGCACTGGTCTGGGTACCGGTGTAGTCCTGAATGGCGAAGGTGAGGCCGGCCAGCAGGATGAAGCCGGCGATCCAGGACACCCAGATGGAGCGGACGATGCCGCGGGGCGCCGATATCTGGGCCCGGGTGGTCTCCTCCGACAGGTGGGAGGAGGCGTCGTAGCCGCAAAATGTGTACTGCGCCAGCAACAGCCCCAGCGCGGTCACGTACAGGCCATCGGTGAAACCGGTGTCGTTGTTGAAGTGCGTGAACACGAACTCGGCGCTGCGGTGCTGAACGGGGGCGAAGGCGAGGGCTCCGACGATGACGGCGACTCCGCCCAGGTGCCACCAGACGGAGACGGAGTTCAGAACGCTGACGAGGCGAACGCCGGCCACATTCAGCAGGCCGTGCAGCAGCAGGATCCCCAAGAAGATCATCATGGTCTTCTCGGGGGTGGGGACGAATCCCCACTGGAGGTTGGCGAACGCGCCGACGAACGTGGCTGCGCCGTAGTCGATCCCGGCAATCGCACCGAGCAGCCCGAGGAGGTTGAGCCAGCCGGTCACCCACGCCCAGCGGGGCCCGCCGAGCCGGTGCGCCATGTAGTACAGGCCCCCGGAGGTGGGGTAGGCGGAGGTGACCTCGGCCAGTGACATGCCCAGGAGCAGGACCATCAGGCCGACGCCGGCCCAGCCCCACATGATGACGGCGGGGCCGCCGGTGTTGAGGCCGAAGCCGTACAGCGTCATGCAACCGGACAGGATGCTGATGACGGTGAAGGAGATCGCGTAGTTGCCGAACGGGCTCATACGGCGGGCCAGCACGCTTTTGTAGCCGAGTCCGGCCAGGACGTCGTCGTCGTTGGCCAGCCGGTGGGCGCCGGTACTTCTCGGAGACACCGAAGGGATCCTCTGGATTCGATGGGAGGGGGACGGAACTCGGAAAGGGGCTGTCTTGCCGGGGGAGGGGCTCGGCTTCTCACCTTCGAAAGGGCCTTGCTCATTTCGCGCGGGCCCGTGCGAGAAGGAAGTCCTCCTGCCAGTACCAGCCCGCATCGCTCACGTGCTGCCACGGCGTGGGAGTGGCGAAGGGACCTATCGCCTCGAACACCTCAGCCGCACCGGGCACACCGGAAGCGGTGAGCGTGTAGGCGAGATGGTTCAGGTCCAACAGGGAGGCCTCGGCGGGTTCGGGCAGCTCGGCGAACCATGCGTCCCGCGCGAGAGCGACGTAGTAGTGGACCGTCGCGTCCTGCCAGAACCCGAGCCCGGCGGACATCTGCCCGCTGGCCTTGCGCAGCCGGAACTCCTTCACATACGCGTACAGGGGCAGGGTCAGCAGGACCGACCCCCGGTCGCTACGCGAGGCAACCCACCGGGTGAAGTCCAGGGCTCCGCGTCCGCGTGCCTGGAGACACTGGAGCATGCGGTGGTAGGCCTCCCGACTAGCGGGATCGCGACGGAGAGCCTCCCACAGGAGCGGCCAGGGCCCAGGGGGCAGCATCGCCTCGGGCGGTCTCGCCCAGTGCTCCGGGCGGTGGGCGGCCCTGATGTCTGTGTCGAGCTGGGCCAGTGCAAGTTGATCCACCCACGGCACTGGATCTCGCGGCCGACGGGCCGCCGCCTCGTCGCAGGCAAAGCGCGCCATGCGGATCCGGCGAAAAATGTCGCCACCAGCACCACCAGCACGATGCGCGGCCAGTGCCCGCAGCGTTAACACACGGGCCTGCATCATCATGGCGTTGGCGTCGCCCGGCTCCTCCACGTTCCAGGCGTCGATGGCATCGCTCTGCGCGGCGCCGTTTGCCAGAACCTGGCTGCGGGACGTGAGCAAGGCCCAGGTGCTGGTGTGGCCGAGCAAGGTCTTGGTGGACAACCACCGGCCGAGTCGCAGATCTTCGAGGGCCAGGCGTAACTCTTCGTCCCGGCCGGCAACGTGCGGGGTCAAGTCTGTAGCGGCCCGCGGCATCAACGCGACCCCTTCAACACGAAAGGTAACGCGCGGTATTCGGCGGGGAGATCCAGCGGGATCTCGCGCAAGACCGGCGCGGTCTCCGCGGCGGATTGGATCTCGGTGGGCCCCTTGGTGAGGGGGAGGGTGCACCAGGTCGTGGTGCCGTCGTTGCTCACGCCCCACGCACTCGCCAAAGAGTCGACAAGGAAGAGGCCGCGGCCTCCTTCGTCGTTGAGCTCCGCGTGGCGCAGCACAGGCCGCGCGGGGGAACCGTCATTGACCTGGATCTTGAGGCCGTCGTCCTGGATGAAGATGCGCACGCAGATTTCGAGACCACTGCCGTGGCGCAGGGCGTTCGTCGCCAACTCGGTGAGCAGCAGTTCCGCCGTTTCGATCAGGTCGGGGCTACGCCAGTGGCGGAGGCTTGCGCGGACGATGCGGCGGAGGCGCTTCGGCCAAGCGGCGTCTGCTGTGGAGAGGTCGGCGCTATCAGGGTCGGGGCGGCGCTCGATGGAAACCACGAGGGCCGGCCGTGCGTCTGTGCGGCTACTCAGTTCGTCGGCGGTGTCAGGGGCGCTTCGACAAGTGCGCTCCTGGCCCGCGAGGTGCGTCGTCATGGTCGGCTCCATGTCGAAATGGCCAGTGACGACATGGTGGGCCCACAACTAGGCCCCGACTATCATGAGTTGATGATAGTCGGGGCCAAAGCCTGACGGAGAGTGACGGGCAGTCAGGCGACCTGCCCGTTTGCGGTGCTCAGCCACGATCCGTACGACAGGAAGCTCTCCGGCAGTCTGCGATGTGCCGCCTCGAGGCCGGCGTACGTCTCTCGCACCGTCGGGTGGTACTTCGCTTGCTGTGGCGCCGCCTTGCGGGCTTTGAGTAGGCTCTCGAACGATTCCCCGAGCCTGTTGGTCCACATCTGCGCGCGAGCAACCTCGGCGAAGTGGTGGCTCGTGCGGGACTTCGGCCAGTCCTTCGGGATGGTAAGGCCTCTCGTCGCCTCAACCGCCTCGCCGTACTGGTCGAGTTCGGCGAGGACAGAGACCCGGTGCACCTGAACGTTGGTCGGGCCGAAGGTGAGGTAATGCACCTTGACCGCTTCCCCGGTCCTCCCTGCGATCCGCTCCGCCTCCTCCAGGTGGGACAGAGCCTGGCCTTTGTCATGTGCTCGGCCGGCCATCACCGCGCCGCCGAGGTGGAGCTGGCCAGTGACAACCTCGCGTTCCCGCGTCCCGTCGGCCTGTTGGAGCGTGACCAGTCCCCGGGTGACAAGACGCTGTCCGATCTCGAACTTGCCCTCACGCAGGTAGGTGAGGGCGCGAAGGTACTGGAACATGCCACCGAGGACAGCGTCAGAGCCGCGTTGCGCGGCCCAATCCATGCGCGCGAGCGACAGTTGGGCGAGGTCCGAGAACCCGAGTTTGGCGGCGACGTCGTAAGCCGTGCGGTAGAACGACGCGAGAGTCAGCCACCCCTCCGTGGTGTTCAGCGAGTGAGCCGCGGTGGTGCCCTCCTCGATCAGACCGGCGACGTTGCTGGCGGTCTTCTTGATCTCCCCCGCGCGGACGGACACCAGGAGTGCCTCGGCGTCGTCCTTGAGCTCCTCAAGCCGTCGAGGCTGAACGTCGGGGTCGGCCCCGAGGTCGTAGATGTCCAGCGCCTCACGGATGGGCCTTATCAGGACGTCGAGTTCGTCGGCGCGCAGCGCGTCGGTGTAGGGCTGGCCAACCACTGTAGCGACCTCTATCCGCAGGCCGCGGGCGAAAGCTGCGATGACGTGCGGGGTGGCCGCAATGGCACCCTGTTCAGTCTTCGTGTATGTGCTGTACTTGATCCCAGTAAGGTCAACAACGGCCCTTTGGGTGAGGTGGCGTTCACGGCGCAGTCGCGCCATGCGCGCGCCGATGTGGTCTTCGGGCAGAGCGTGCATACTGGCTCCTGTTCTGCTTCGACACCAGAACGGTACCCCGCGATCGGCTTCGTGGGGCACGGCCGGACCCCGCTCCCCGGAGCGGGGTCCTTCGTTTGATAGGCCATCACGCCGCCGAAATGCGGTGCACGGGAATCCTGGCGGGATCGTTCCTCTCAGCCTGTGCGGGGCGCACGTACACCGTGTGAGGGACGCAGGAGCCTGGCCTCCAGCGGCCAGTGCGTTCCAGTTCCTCGTCCGTTGCGTCGTTCTGGGCCAGGTCGGGCAGCCCGAGTCAGGTGGTGGGCAGACGCAAGGATCGAAGCCGGTCGGCGATGCTGTACGAGTCCAGTCGCAGGGCACGGATGTCGGCGATGAGCTCGCTCCAAGCCTCGAACTTTGTGTTCACCTGCTCACCGTGTATCCCCAGGTAGGCGATTGCCAGGCCGTAGCCGTACAGCTCGTTCCGGGTCGGGAGCGGGCGCAGAGCCACGCACTCCTCCAGTATCACCGCGGCACGCCAGAAGGCGTCAGGGTGGTCATGGCGTGGCGGATCGACCCTGTGGCGGGCCGCCATCCCGACGAGGACGGAGAAGTCGTTGACCCGAACGTCATCCGGGAGGATCTCCGCCTGTCGCTCCAGGAACCACCGATAGTCGACGTAGTACTCGGCAGGCACAGGTCAGGCTGCCCGCGGGGCGTGCTCGACCTGCGCGGGGCCTCCGAACTCGGCGTCGAAGGCCGACACTGTCGCGGGGTCGCCGGTCACCCGGCGGAAGATCTCGGCGCCCTCGGCCAGCACCCGCTCGCGCTGCTTCTCCTTGGCCACCTGCGTCAGGTAGTCCTCCAGGGACAGCCCCGCCGCCTCGGCCAGGGCCTGCAGCGTGTCCCTGGTGTTGTCGTTGATGTCGATGCCAGCCAGAGGACGAGTATGCCGCGCGGAACCCGACTCACACCACCCACTACAGAAAGAGGCTGTGACCTGCACCTTTATGCCTCCTCAACCTGTTCCGCGAACCGGCCGAAGAGCGGGACGGCATCCAGCGGGTCCTTCTCGTCGAGGCCGGTGGTGTCGTCGGGCCGGTCGTTGTGGGTGTCGGCGAGGGTGGAGCGTGCGCCCCAGTCGCCGGCCTCGTTGCGATCCGACAGCGACACCTTCGCGCGCTTCAGGTCGGTGTTCGGCCCGGCCCGCAGGGAGTGGCTGGTCACCTTCAGACCGTTGATGTACTCCACTCCGGCGGCAGCCGCGCGCTTCTTCACGATCTCGTTGACGGCCCGGCCGGATAGATGCAGGCCGCGCACCGTGGCGTTGCCGCGGCCCTTGAGCGCGCCCTTGACGGTCAGGGCCCGGAAGAAGGGGAGGTTCGGTGCGTCGGCGCCGAGCTCGCGAAGATACGCGATCCACGCGCGGACCCGGCGGACGACCTGGAGGTCGGCGCGGTCGCGGATGAACCGCCACTTCCCCTTGCCCTTGCGGCGGGTCTTGGTTTTGGCGGTGAAGACCCACACCCCGGTGTCGACGACGCGCACGAACTTGACCAGCAGGTCGGCGCTCTCGATGCCACGGGCGAGCTTGCCGTAGCCGATGACGAGCAGGGGCGGCGTCCCGGCGACCGATACGCGTCGACTCGTCGATCTTGGCCAGCACCTGAACGAGGTACTTCAGGGTGAGGCCAGCGGCCTGCTCCCGCTCGCCGCCGGCCGGGATGTAGTTCTCCAGCCGGTAGTCCTCGATCATGTCGCGGACCAGGGAGGCGTCCGGGCGTTCGCCCTTCGGGTACCAGGTGCAGATCCGGGAGAGGTAGGCGAGCAGGGAGTCCGGGCTGTACTGGCTGCCGTCCTTGTCTTTGCCGGTCTCCATCAGGTGATCGAAGTAGGCGACGCCGTTCGCCGTGGTGGTGGACGGCTGCGCGACGCGCCCCTCGCGCGCACACCAGGCGGCGAAGCGCTCCCGGGTCGAGTCACGGTTGACCCGGGTGTTGCGGGCGCCGCGCCGGCCCGCGCGCTCCTTGGCTGACCTCGGGACGGTGAAGTCCCGGGCGGTGAAGGCGGGTTGCCGATCAGCGCGCGGCGGGAGCTCGCCCTCGACGAGGAGGGTGTCACGGGTGATACGGAAGAACGCTGCCGAGCCGCTGTCGGCCGCGGCCGCGGGTAGCAGGCGCACGGAGGCATCGTCGTCGACGAGTTCGGCGTCGACGACGTCGCCCGCTTCGGTCGCTGCGGTGCTCACCCCATGCTCCCCAGGCAGTCGGTGCAGATAGCGACGTGGTCTGGGCCCGGCTGGTAGAGCTGGCCGCAGCGCATGCAGGGCTCCAGGCCGTCGAAGACCTCCGAGCAGCCGAAGCAGTACTGCACGGCTTCCTCCGGCCGGGCGGCCACGTACGCCCCGCCGACCAGGGCGTAGGCGCCGCACTCGGGACACTGCGCGGCGGGCCCCGTGGGGTCCTTGCGGTAGTCGCGCCAGGAGTGCCCGAGCACCCCCACGACGTACGGCAGCGGGAAAGCCTCGGCGTCCCAGTCCGTCTCGCAGAACAGGCAGCGGACCTCTCCGCCCTCGGCGAGCAGGGCCCACTTCGTGCAGTCCGGGCAGCGCAGCGTGTACCACTGGCGGCCGGCCAGCTCGGGCGCGATCCGGTCCATGATGATCGCGGAGTAGCTGCGGATCCGCGGCAGCGCCTCCCGCACGTGGCGCATCTCCTGCTCCAGGTGCTGCGCGTCGTCGCCGGTCAGGCCGGGCCGCAGGTGGTCGTCCACGAGGGCAATGAGGAAGTCCAGCACCTGGGCGGCGCGGGCCTCGATGGCCGGGGCGGCGGAGGTCAGCCTGAAGTGCTGCAGGCGGTTGCGCTGCTGGGCGAGGTGGGTGATGTTGCCCTTGCCCTCCGGCGTGATCTCCACGCCCTGCGCTCGCAGCCGCTTGATCGCGTCCTCGATCTTGCAGCTGGTGAAGTCGCCGTGCTCGTAGGCGAGTTGGTCGGCCTCGTCCGGCTTGCTGAAGACCTGACGCCAGTCGAAGGCGACCAGGAGTGCCTTGAGGAGGACCTCGGTGGCCGCCTGGAGGTGCAGGACGGCGTACTTCAGATCCCGCTCGTCGGGCTCGCCGCGGTCGAGGTGGGCGACGACGCTGCGCAGGTAGTCCATGCCGTTCCGGATCGGCGGATAGTTCATGTCCGCCGGGGGAACGGCGGTCACCGCACACCCGTGCGGACCGGGTGCTGCTCCACGAGCGGGGCCAGGTCGGCGACGACGTTCTCCTCCAACTCGTTCACGCCGTGCTCGGCGAGGAGCTTTCGGCCCCACCCGGTCTCACTCTCGTCGTGCCGGACGGCGACGGGCATCCGGGTGTGGGGGTCGAACTTGGTCAGGGTCACGCGCGCGCTCCTAGCTCCTTCACACCGTCAACTTTCAAGGCTTAAAACCTTGCTGACGCCGGGTCCGGTGACCCCGCCAGCCTTAGTAGATGAGAGTGGGCTCGCAAAGGGGAGGGGGCGAAAGGCGCCGTGCGACCCCCTGGCGGCCTGTCAGGGCTCCAGAGATCCCGCCACCCCGGCGCTCCCGAGATCGGCCACGCGCACCCCCGTTCCGCGGATCGCCTGTCTGGTGCTTCGCCGGAAAATCACCCTCCAGGCGGATTGCCCGTCTCGCCGATGGTGCGCAGCACCAGCGGCCGCGACATCGCCGAGGCGGCCCGCCGAGACAGCTCGCGCCCGCTACCCGGGGCGTACGCGGCGCGCAGGGCCGCGGCCTCCACGTCCCGCGCCTTCAGCGCCCCGGCGACGGCATCCTCAATGGTCAACGGGTGGTCAATGCCTTGACCACCCGTCTGTGAGCGCGCTCCTGACGCAGCGTGGTCAACATCTTGACCGGACTCCGGGGCGCCCTGGCCGGGCGGGTCGTACTACCGACCGCCGTAGCGAAACTGCGGGGTGACGGTGAACTGCTCGTCGTACGCGTCCACGAGCTGCTGCAGCGTGGTGCCGAAGAAGTCGGTGTCGAGGTCCTGGACCCGCCAGTCCTTCGCCTTCGGCCACAGCCCCTCCTCGGCGGCCTTGAGGATGGATCCGTCGGCGTACAGCTTCCGCAGTCTGCGAGCTGGTCACGTCACTCAGGCAAGGCGGAACGGCGCGAGCACCGAGGAGATCATGCGGGGCGGCCGGTGGCGGAAGGCCGAGACGATGAACGTCTACGACCGGGAGTTCAACCCGGCCGCCCGCAACAGCGTCATGCGTCTGGGTCTGTGATCTGTCCGGTCGATTTGTTGCGGACATCACGCATCCGGGCGTCGAGAGCGGCTTGGGTCTCAGGGTCGAGCTCGTAGTCGCCGGCGGTTTCAGGGTTGACGTCCAGCGCGTGAGAGCGGAAGGCCTCCCGCTCGGCGGAGAGCTGCTGGATGGTCTGGGTGATCCGGTGGATCTTCTGGCGCAGCCTCTCCCATTCCTGCTCGGCGAGGGCGAGCTCGGCGAGCTGGTTCTGGATCTCGGCTTCGTTTTCGCGGGTGTAGTTGTCGCTGACCAGTGTGATCAGAGGGACCCCGAGAGCCTCTGCAGCGGTGACCGCCTCGTCGAGCCTGACCGCGCGGGTCTGCTGCTCGATGCGTGTGATGGCGGTGGAGTCGACGTTCGTGCCGAGCAGTGCGGCCATACGGCGTGCTAGCTCTGCCTGGCTGACGCCGAGGCGTTCGCGTTCTTGACGAAGTCGGCGGGCGAAAAGGTCCCCGGGCAGTGGGTTCATGGCGGTTTGGTACTTCCTGGTCAAGATCGCGATCGACGGGGTGTGTGAGGGTGGCACGCCTCGAAATCGAGCAGGCCGGCGCCGCAGCAGTGCTGGAGCGGCACATTACACATCTCGTACTGCGGATTCCACAGGCGTCCGCCACGGTCCTGCGGTCGCGCGTCGCGATGCCGATTCGCCTCATTTCCGAGTCCCTTTCGACTCTTTATCGATAGACCCTTTCACATACCCTCTATGATACGCCATTTGAATGGGGTAGATTAGTCACTCGGATGCCCACATATACGAGTCAGCGAGTGGGTCCAACAGCACGCCACCGGCCTCTCCGGTTTCTATCACTGCCCGTCCGGGTGAGCGAACTGCGCTTGTTGCCTTGTGACTCACTGTCATGCCACTGAATTATTCGAAAGGCGAGAGGAAAGAACCGTGACGAAAATCTACGAGGCAGCCGTCCTCACACAGACCTCCCTGCCGACTGCGGCCTGGGACCTGACCAGCTTCTTGCAGAACGCCAAGTCCCAGATCCAGCTCTGGGGCGGTCTTCTGCTCATGCTGTTCGGTGCTGTCGGCATGGTCTGGGGCGGCGTGCTCCTGATCAAGAAGCTGATGGTCAACCCTCAGTCCGCCGGCCAGCAGCAGAGCTGGCTCATGATCGCGCTCCTCATTCTCGTCGGCGGAGCCCTGGGCACCGGTGGGTGGTCGCTGATCTCGACGGTCGGTTCCGGCGGCCAGCAGACCATCACGGACCTCGGCGGCGGCACGGTGATCGTCCAGACCGTCGATCAGTTCAGCGGGTTCCTGAGCGGCCCTTCCAAATGAGAGGCCGTCACAAACCGTGCACACGACCGGGGACAGAGGAGTCGAGCGAACCGGGTCGGTTGAGGTGCAAGGCCTCCTCCGGCCCGGTTCGCCCTATCCGGGCCCGCAGCACGGTGCAGGCACGAAAGAGAGCAGACCATGGGGATCAAGGACAAGGCGCTGGCCTTCAGCAGGAAGTTCAAGCTCGACTCGCACCACGCGATCGAGCGTTTTGGGGTGTTCTTCGGCATCTTCGCGGTCACGGGCGCGATCGCGATCAGCGCATCGGGGGCCTCGGCGTACCAGGCGGAGCGTGACTCGCTGTCGCAGACGGCGCTGTACACCAGCGACTTCAAGACGTCGAAGACGAATCTCGACGGCACCGTCGACGGGATCTACGCCAACGAGAGCGGCAACAAGGCGCTCGTGATGATGCACTTCAGTCCGACCGCTCAGATCTCGTACAACGCCGCGGACTACAGGGCGTTCCTGCTCGGGTCGGACACCTCGCTGAACAGTGAGCCGGTCAGCACCAGCGGGATCAAGGGCTCCTTCTACGCCTTCGGCTCGACCGGCTACGTCGGGGTCCTCCTCAACGCCGACCGGCCCTTCGACCGCCAGGTGTTGAACCTGACGGTCCGTGCGAATGCCGAACTCACCACGCCCGGAGCGGAGCAGGCGCGCAGCAGCGGCAAACTGGCCGGCGACGAGACCTTCTCCAAATACGACCAGTGGCGGGTCTTCTTCAACCCCGGCGCATCCGGGGTCCAGAAGATCGCGGCGCTCGACGCTCTGACCTTCGACCCTGCGCAGGCCTACTACGAGGTCGCGCTCAAGGAGACAGAGAGCGAGGCCAGGGATGCCCTGGACCAGAAGCTCGTCGAGTTGCGCACGAATCTGACGCAGATTCAGTCGTACACCTCCGACCTGCAGACGACGAAGATCGACGGCCTGTTCCTGCGTCCGCCGACCGTCCCGGTCTCGATCACCAGCGACAAGATCACGGGCGTCTCCGCGGCCGCGGCCAAGGACGGCGTCTCGACGCTGGCGCTGCAGACCAAGCATGTCGTCCCGGGCGGCTTCGACGTCAACTGGCGTGCAGGCAACGTCTACGACGGTTACCTCGACGCCCTGGTGCCAGCCGGTCAGAGCTACGCCCAGTTCTTCACCAAGAAGCGTGACGAGGGCTCGGATCCGGCGAGCCAGCAGATCTCGGACATGCAGTGGATCCTCTCGGACGGCACCAGCCTCACCAAGGACTACCAGTCCTCTGACGTGATGATGCGCCCGCTCATGAACATCATGAACAACCTTTCACAGGCGTATCAGAACTACTCCCGGAACAAGTCGCAGTACGAGTCTGGTCTGTTGCTCGACCTGCTCCGACTGGACGTGAGTCTGCGGGACGTGCAGTCCAACAGCACCATTCGCGACGACAAGGACTTCCTCACCACGCTCCATTGAGTGCGGCGACGAAGTGACGCATCCCGCCACCTGACATTGATCCGGAAAGGAAAACGACATGGCCACCGGCAAGCTGAATCGGAGTCCCAAGAAGGGGACGCAGAAGGACCAGCCGAGCACGTCGGCGAGTCAGGGGATGCCCCGGGGAGGTCGCGGGACCAAGCGCCTCGGCCCTGAGGAGGGCATCGAGAAGCCTCCCGAGGGCAAGGCCAGCGTGCCCAAGCAGCTCCCGGCCCCGGGAGCTGACTCTTCTGGTCCTTCTGGCGCGGCGAACACTGCGCCGAAGATGCCGGACGCGGCAGACACCGCAGAGACCGCAGGCAAGGCGGACGGTGCCGCGAATGCCGGGTCGAAGATCAAGCAGGGCATGAACGGCGTCGCCGGGAACATGGCCGGAGGCGCGGCCCAGAAGGCGATCGAGGGAGACGGCAGCAGCGCGACCCGCCGTAACGCCGGGCGTTACGCAGGAGCTGCCGTCTCCGGTGCCGTGGCCGGCGCACAGGCTGGCGGGCTTCCGGGAGCCGCCGTTGGCGCAGCGAAGAACGTCGGCGTCGAGGGGGTCCAGGACGGGGTCAGGGGCGTGTCCAAGGTCACCGGCGGCAGCCCGGACGCCAAGCCGGCCGACCAGCGCGAGCTGGGTGCCGGCGGCACGGGCTACGAGCGCGGTCCATCGAGGGACGACGAGGGCCTGGGCTCGAAGGCGGCCAAGGGCGTCGCCGTCGGCGGTGGCGCGGCTGCTGCTCCGCCGGCCATGGGCGTGGTCATGGCCATGGCCTTTCTGAACTGGCTGAAGTCCATGTTCTTCGCCGCCATGGCGATGGCCGTCAATGCCGGGAAGCTGCTGTGGACGCTGATCGTCAACATCGCCAAGGCGGTCGGTCATGCGATCGCTGCGCCGTTCATGGCGATCGGCAGCTTCTTAGCCAAGGGGGCCGGCGCGGTCCTGGGCGTCACTGTCACGGCGACGATGACCCCTGTAGCGGCAGCGATGTCGGGTGCGGTCGCGATGACCGCCACCGTGGCCCTGCTGGGCACCGTCTTGACCGGCGTCCTCAACTCGACGGCGCTGACCGAGGGCAGCATCAACGCGAAGGGGACGGCGTGCGTCGTCAACGCGGGTAGCGTCGGCAACGGTTCCGGGGCCACCGTCCCGGCGGACGTGGAGAAGAACGCCAAGGAGATCTACTCGGTACTCAGCAGCTGGGGGATGCCGAAGGAGAACATCGCGGGCATCCTCGGCAACTGGTCGCAGGAGTCCGGGATCGACCCGACGAGCGTGCAGAACTTCCCCACGGGGACGTATGCCATGACCGCCGAGAAGGCCAGCGCCGCACAGAACACGGACAACGGCATCGGTCTCGGGCAGTGGACGTTCGGCCGCAACACGCTGCTGCGCCAGTACGCGAAGAGCAAGGGCGTCGAATGGTTCACGATCAAGGCCCAGCTGGCCTTCATGGTCGAGGGTGACAACCCGGGCGATGTCACGGTCTTCAAGGACATGCTCAAGAAGTCGCAGGGCTCGCCGCGTGCGGCGGCGCTGCACTTCCACGAGAACTGGGAGCGCTCCGCTGACGGCTCGGCGGGGCTCACCGCACGAGGCGACAACGCCGAGATGTGGTTCGGCAAGATGAGCGGCTGGTCGGTCGACAGCTCCATCGTGGGCGGCGTCGAGAACATCGTCGGCGGGATCATCGAGAACATCGGCAACGGGATCAACACGATCCTGGGCAGCTGCACCTCCAAGGGCGGCAGTTCCGTCTCGCTGAAGGACGGCGGGATGACGCAGGAGGAGGCCCAGGCCCTGGTCGAACTCTTCAACAAGGAGGGCGGGAAGTTCCTGGATGACCGGTACGGTCCGGGCGGTGGCCCGGGTTCCTGCAACGGCAACCACGCGATGAACTGCGTGTCGTTCTCGACCTACTTCGTGAACAAGTACACGACGTTCCAGACCTACCCGGCCGGTGACGGCAAGGAGACGGCGTACACGATTGCGAGGGAGACCGGCAAGCAGATGTCCTCGACCCCGACGGCGTACTCGGTGGGCTCCGGCCCGGGCTACGGTCCCGCCGGCCACACTCTCGTGGTGCTCGGCGTCCAGGGCGACAAGGTCATCCTCGGTGAGGCCGGCTACTGCGCTTTCATGGGTCGGGTTCGCGTCGACAGCGCGGCACGGATGGAGGCCGAGGGCTGGAAGTTCGTGGACATGTCGGATTCGATGCTCCCCTCCGACGAGATCAAGACGGTCTGATGCGCTGCATCTGATCCGGGAGCGAGAAGCCGGTGCCGGGCGATCCGGGCACCGGCTTCTTCATGTCCGGTGCAGGCGCTGCGTGCTGGCTTCGCTTTTCGGAACCCTTATCGAATGGATTCAGAGTCGGTCTCGAATGTCTTTATAGATAGACTTGAGTCGTTTATGAGAGCAACGTGGAGTGAGGAGTGTGTTCCGTGACGACAGCCCATGACGAGTCCGAGAGTACGCGTCCCGAGCAGGAGACCGGGTCGATGCCCGAGGAGAAGCCCGCGGCACCGAAGACGCGCAAGAAGGTCACCGGAGCTGAGCTCGAAGAGCGCTTCGCGGGCTGGACGATGCGCCAGCGCGAACGGGTCCAGACACGCAGCCCGGAGGACAACGCGCGCCTGATCCGACGCAGCGTGACCGCAGTGATGGGGGTCGGGATCCTCGCCCTGGTCGTCGCCACGGGCGTGGCCGGCGAGAGCTTCAAGGCGAGCACGGCGGACAACGAGGCCCAGATCGTCCAGCTCAAGGGGCAGCTGGATGATGCCCGGTCCACGCCCATGAAGGCGGACGCCGGCTCGCAGTTGTCCAAGCTCACCGAGGCGGCAGCTGCCGACGCGAAGAAGGTCGCGACCGGGGAGCAGACCTTCGCCACGTTGTACCGCCAGGCCGGCGTCCAGCCCAGCCCGAACAACGGGGTCCCGAACCGGGCCACGCTGGAGATCATCAAGCACCGCCGGGACATGGCAGCGCTGTTCAGCGAGGACTCCTTCCTGGTCAGTAACAAGGAGGCGTACAGCACCTCGTCGCTGACGCCGTTCGATGCGACCACCGAGATCGATCCGCGCCATGCCTGGTACATCCGCTACGCCGGCCGGAACGCAGCTGCCCCGAGCACGTACGCATGGAAGGTCGAGACGGTGATGCCCGATCTGAGCGTGATGGACGGCTCGGGCGCGACGAACCAGGCAAAGGTCGTCTGGCTGTGCCGGGACACGAAGAGCGGTGAGGTGCTCGCCTGGGCGAGCGCGCGCTACGTGCGCAACGCCACGACGGGGGCTTTCGGCCACTTGGCGCTCGTGGTGACCGTCACTGGGGCTCAGTACGAGAACCCCGCGATCAAGATGCCGGCCGGGTCCGGAGTCCTTGAACTCAGCGGCCCGGGCACACAGAAGAAGGGCGGGAAGCGATGACGGAGCAGACGGCAGCACCCACGCGGCGGGGATTCTTCCGGCGCAACCTCTCGGTCCTGGTGACGGCAGCGGTCCTCACGGTCGTCGCGACGGTTGCCGGTGTGACCTGGAGCAGCCAGCACGCGGCCCTGGCTGAGCAGGAAGCCCAGATCAACGATGTCGAGGAACAGGTGGCAGGCATCCAGAAGAAGAACGCCGAGCAGGTGAACGCGGACGTTATGGCGGCCCTGGGTGTCAGCCAGAACCGGCTGAGCACCGATGGTGAGCGCATCAAGTCGCTGCTCTCGATGGCCTTCACGTGGGACTCGGGACAGAGCTACGAGGCGGCGCGCGAGAGCCTGAAGGGCCGGTTCGGCCTCACCGAGAACGAGACGTTCCTGAAGTCGTTCATGCCTTCGTCGAGGTTCAACGAGGAGTCCCAGGGGCGGCGTTACTACTACATCGACACGGTCGGCCTGAACTCGGCCCTCGGCGCGGATCCGGACATCGAGGTCGTCGACGTCAAGGCGGGCGTCTACACATACGCCGTCCTGGCCGACGTCGAGGTCACCTCCGACGCGGTGTCCCAGAACAAGGCGAGCAAAGCCAGTGTCACGGCGCACCGGCGCGCGCTGCTCTTCGTCACGGTCGACGCCCAGGGCAAGGTCTCGAATCTCTCCGGCGTCCCGGCGAGTGGCGAGACTCGCTATTCCGAATGACCCACACCTCCTTTCGATTCGCCTTATTGATAGAGTTGTCCTGGTATTCGAGTGAAACGGCGAGTTGAGGACTAATGGCATCGACACAGACCGATGAGTTGGGTGGGGGTGCAGTGCGCAAGACGCGCTTCGTCGCGACGTCCGCGTCCTCGCAGGAGGGCGCGGACACTCCTGAGCAGACGGAGCCCGGGGGCGGCCTGCGCAAGCGCACCCTCGTGGCCGGCGTGAGCATGGGTGTGGGCGCACTGCTGTGCTTCGTACTCTCCGCGGGGTTATCCGGCGGTCAGAACGCGGTGAGCGATAGGGCTGCGCCGGAGATCTTCTCTCTGCAGGAGCAGATCAGGATCACCGAGGCGAAGACGGCGGCGCTGCCGAAGGCCGACGACGCCGAGCGTGGTCTGACCGCGGCCCTAACGGCGGCTGGTCAGGTCGCGAAGCTGCAGAACGACTACCGCTATCTGACACCCAGAGTGGCGGCAGACAGCGGCACGCTCGACACGGCGATGTCTCAGTCGACGCTGCGCAACCTCATCCCCTACTTCGCTCCCTCCGTGCACCAGGCGGACCTGGGGCCGTGGTACCTGCTCGCCAGTGACAAGGACGTGGCGGCCGGCGTCGGGATCCCGATGAGCTTCAGCTCCGGCTTTGAGTGGGTCGCCCAGGTGCCCTACCTGGTCAACGACGACAGCGCCATCACGGTGACCTGGCTGGCGATGGAGACCAGGACGGGTGCGGGCGAGAGGCCGGCGGTGCTGGCCTGGGCCCGCGCCGATTACGACCTGGTCCGCAAGGCGTTCGTGAACATCCAGACCGGTACGACGGCCACCGGCGAGGCCCTGAAGCAGGAGGTGAAGGCACCGTGATGGAGGAGATCAAGGACAAGCTGCGCCAGCACGCCGGGAAGATCCTGCTCGGCGGCACCGGGGCGCTGCTCGCGCTCTCGGTGGTCACGCTCGGAGCCGGCCTGCTCAGCGACGGCCCTGCCGCGTCGGACACCCAGGCCGATGCGGTTGCTCAGAAGCTCGAAAGCAACCTCGGCGACGCCCAGGCCAAGCTCGCAACACAGCACACGGCGCTGCTGGTTCAGCTGCCGGGTATGGACATCGAGCGGGTGAACCGTGACAGGGCGACGGGCCGGTCCCTCCTGCTCAGCCTCACCGACAGCTCGGCGTCGACCCGGCCCCTCAAGGAGCAGCAGGTACTGCTCGACGCGCGCTACGGCTTGCTCGACCACAAGTCCCGGGTGCTCACCGAGTTCATGCCGGAGTGGATGACGGCGACCGGAGCCACGAAGGGCGTTGGGACGACGTACACGCTCGCCGATCTGGACGTTGATGTGAGTCGGGTGCAGGGCCTGAACTACTCCTACACGGGGGTGGCCCGGCTCGATCCAGTCCGCGTCGGACCGGATCAGAACGGCGCTGCCAAGAGCGAGTTCGTGGTCTTCACCTACTCCACCTCTCAGGACGGCGCGGTGACGTCGCTGGACGCCTATCGGGCCTCCAGCAAGACCCGCGACGCCCTCGCTGCCGCCAGCGAGGAACAGCCCTCCCCCAAGCCGACCGGGTGAACGAAGCGCCCACCGCTTCAGCACGCATCCCAGAAGACCCCGCCGAGACGTAAGGACACGAACATGTCGACCCAGACCCTGGAGAAGACCGAGACGACCGACCCGACGAGCACGGCCGCGACGGCGAAGAAGACCACGGCGAAGCCCGTGAAGGAGCAGAAGGACTCGAAGCTGCGCACCGGATGGCGGCGTCCGGCCCCGAAGAAGGAGGCCGGCAGGTTCTCCGTCGCGGTGTGGGCGGGGTCCTTCCGGGCCATCGTCCTTCTCGCCGACTACCTGCTGGCGTTCATCACGGCCGTGGTCATCATCCCGCTGCTGGGCGCATGGCTGCACCAGCGGTCGGGCGCATCCCGGGGTGCGCTCAGTGCGGACGGAACCATCGCCATGTGGCTGATGCCGCTCCTCTTCCTGGTCGCACTGCTCGCCGCGGGCGAGATCGTCGTGATGCGCGGCATGTGGCGCTGGGCAACGCGGATGATCGCGAAGATCCGGGACGCCCGGGGCGAGGCGACCGGGGCCCACGTCACACCGAAAGCCACGACCAGGACCACCAACCAGAGCAAGACCAACCGCAAGAGGAGCAAGTGATGCACACCGCAGGACTGACGATGAACGACGTATGGGCCCACCGTGTCCTGCGTGAACGAGGAGTGGAGACGTACCGGCTGGAGGGGGTGACCGCCGAGCTGGGTGTCATGGTCGAATCACTCGAACTCAAGCACCGGGGCAAGGAGGAGAACTACCGCCCGTATCTGCACATGACGGGCGAGCTCCGCTCGGTCACCCCGGACAAGTCCCTGCCGTTCGGCATCTCCCGGGTGACCTACTCCCCCGGTCAGGGCGAGAAGGTAGACGCCTTCTACGAGTTCGACGACCAGCAGCTGGTCGTGCTCGCCAGCAAGGGCTACTTCACGAGCGGCTTCGCCGTGCCCGAGCAGGTCACCGGAATCGAGTGGGAGCTGCCGGCCACGGCGGACATGCTTGTCCTCGCTCCGTCGGGGGCGCAGACCGAAGGCGATGTGCCCGTGGTCTTCACTCAGATCCACGACATCGGGGGCCTGGAGATCGATCTCGAGTCCAGCGGCTACGACCTCGCGGGCTACTTCGCCGACCACTCCAAGGACGGCGTCCCGCGGGCTGAGGCTGTGGTCGATGCGCGCGGGCTGAAGGCGCGCTCGGACGCGATCAACTCCTTGTTCACCGAGGTCGAGCTGGGCCTGGACACCGAGGTCAAGCAGGTCGTCGGAGCGCCCGTGCCTGAGGCAGCGCCGGTCGTTGACGGCATGAGCGCGCGTCTGCAGCAGATCGAAGCGGAGATCGCCGCCGAACGGGAGCAGTACCAGAACGAGCGCGCGAGCACCGAAGGCACCACGGAGAACCTCTACCGGGAGCGCGTGGCTGGGGCTCTGCACCGGGCCGAGGAGCAGGAGGAGCCGTTCGCTCCCCCGGTCCCGGTCCGTGAGGCGCAGCGCGAGCTGAACCTGGATCTCGACTTGGAGCGGGAGGAGCAGGAACAGGAGACCCGGCGACCTGAGGTCAAGCCCGTCCCGAGCCTGGACGAGCGCAAGCGTCAGGTGTCCCAGCGTGCGGCCGATCTGGACTTCGGCGAAGACGGCGAGCAGAGCTTGGGGTCCTGAGGACGGAGCGGGCATGACAAGCGCGGCCCCGGTTGCTGGCGAACAGCAGCCGGGGCCGTAGTGCATCGGTACCGGGACAGGAGGGAGAGCGACGATGAGCCTGAAGCAGGACATCATCGTGATCAACGAATTCAGTGTGCCGCTGCCTGGCGGCGAGGGATCGCGTGGTGCGACGCCGGGTGACTACGTCACCCGGTACATGGCCCGCGAGCAGGCGACCGAGTCGCTGGCTCCGATCCAGCGCCTGCGCACCGACCACTTCATCATGCGCTACATGGCGCGGGAGTCGGCCGTCGAGCGCGCCGGTATCTCGCGGAGCGCGGCGAAGCATGAGATGCGCCAGGCCCAAGGTGCCGGCGGCGTGGCCTTCGGCTACGGCTCGGTCTCACTCTCCGACGAGCAGCTGCGCGCGGCCGCCAAGGACATCCAGCACTACTTCGACGCCGGACACACCGTGCTCAAGACAGTGCTGTCCTTCGACGAGGAGTACCTGCGCAAGCACAAGATCATCGACGAGGACTTCCACTGCGAAGCCCGCGGCGACTACCGCGGCCACATCGACCAGATGAAGCTGCGCATGGCGATCATGCACGGTCTGGAGCGGATGAGCTCGGGCACCAGCGGCTTCGACGACCTGCGCTACGTCGGGGTCATCCAGATCGACACCGAGCACGTCCACTGCCACCTGGCCATGGTCGACGGCGGCCGGGGCCAGGTGACGAAGAACGGTACGCAGCGCGGCAAGCTCCTGGACCGGCACAAGTCCAGGCTCCGCCGCGGTGTTGACGCCTGGCTCGATGAGAAGCAGGCGGTGGCTCATCTCGCCAGCGCTGTCGGCTACGAGCGGCGCAACGTCACCACCTTCATCAAGCGGTGGGCGCACAAGCAGATCCGCGCCGAGTCCCTGCCGCAGTTCCTGCTCGCCTGCCTGCCGGCAGACCGAACGTTGTGGCGCGCCGGCTCGAACGACGCCCGCATGCGCAAGGCGAACCAACTGGTGACCGAGCTCGTGGAGGAACAACTCGACCGTGCCGGGTCCCCGATGCCGGAGGCCATGGAACGCATCGTCGACTATGCCAACGAGCGCCGCGCGACGGAGTCTCTGAGCACGGAGGAATGGCAGAAGCTGGTCGAGCAGGGACGTACGCAGATCATGGAACGCGCCGTCAACGGCACCTACCAGATGCTGCGGGCCATACCGGAGTCGGATCTGCGGGTGCGCACGCCGATGCTCGACGTCATGGGGATGGACTACCAGCAGATGGCGGTGCTCGCCGCAGACCGGCAGGGCGAAGACGAGAATGCCGAGGCCGACTTGGTCTCCTTCGGCTTCCGATTGCGCAGCTACGCCTCACGCCTGCAGCATCACCGGGAGAGGGCCGGGGTCTACCGCGACCTCGCGCACCAGTGGGAACAGGCCGAGAAGGCCGACGTCGCCGCCGAGGACTCGCGCCCGCTCTACGACTTCTACCGCTTCGAAGAGAACTACCACCGGCGGCTGATGAGCAAGTACCGGCACTTCCTGCCCTTCCTCGGGGACGCCGGCCAGTGGTACCAGCAGCAGCAGGAGGTGGCGACCTACGGCCAGCGGCTGCTCTCGCTCATGGCGCTGCGCGCGGATGCCTCCCTGCAGCGGATGAAAGACTCCGAGGAGGCCGAGAACCTGGGCCGGACGATCTACGATCAGCCCGGCGGCCGGCTTCTGACCAAGGGCAAGCGCGGCCGGGCGGTGCTGGACGCGCGCATCCGGACGATGAAGCAGTCCTATGACCAGAAGCTGGACGGCCTGCGGGCTGATCTCGCTTCCTTCGGCCTGGTGCTGCGTGTGGGGTCGAGCGCCGAGGACCAGGCGAGTACGGAGACCGACGAGGTCAGCACGGACTTCAAGACCGTCGCCGGTGCCGCGTATGACTTCGACAAGGTCAAGGCCCTGGACCTGCACCACCTGGGATACGACTTCGTCACCGACATCGCGATCGGGCCGCAGGCACGCGAGACCTTCGTCGAGACGACCAGGGATCGCCGGCGGCTGCTGCTGGCGGCGATGGACTACCTGGACCAGTCCGGCCAAGCCGAGGCAATTCCCGATCTGCCGGTGGACGATGTGGCTGCGATGACACGGGTCTCCCGGGAGCTGACGCCTCAGCAGACGGACGAGGAATCCGGCACGCTCGTGTTGCGTTCCCGGATCGCGGAGCTGCGCGGCGAGCGCGAGCAGGCCGAGCGGATGCGGCGGTCCAAGGCTTCGTCGCTGGACGCCGGTCTCATCGTGCGGGTCCAGGCCCAGGTCGATCAGGCTGTGACCACAGTGGATGCCGGGATGGCATTCGACTCGCAGTCGCCTTCTATTTCGACTGACCCCCAAAGGGAACAGAAAGACTAGTCTAGTCTTGTCGAGTGCTCTATAGCAGTATTAGTGTGAAGAGCGTTCGGCGGGACTCAATGCCTTGTCCGGACGATGTGACTGATCGCGGCCGACTTGTCAGAGGGCAGTCGGAACGAACGGAAGGAAGAGATCATGGCACGTCTCAAGGGCAAGGGCGCGATGACCGGAGTCAACCTCATCGCGAAGGTCTACAAGAACGGCGTCACCAAGGACGGCAAGTCCCTGTACGCGGACGTCCAGCTCGACGCTCGAGATCCGCGCGGTCCGGAGCAGACGAACCTGCATCTGAAGTCCGATCGGGTTCAGGGTGAGGACGGCAAGGTCCGCTACGACAACGGCGCTCCGTACTCCACCGGTCAGATGGAGGAGATCGTCAAGGCCGCGGGTCCGAA
Organism: Streptomyces vulcanius; assembly: GCF_042653945.1. Classification (NCBI taxonomy): domain Bacteria; kingdom Bacillati; phylum Actinomycetota; class Actinomycetes; order Kitasatosporales; family Streptomycetaceae; genus Streptomyces; species Streptomyces vulcanius. The sequence continues at coordinate 25,375 of NZ_JBHSFK010000045.1, forward strand.
CACCGAGCCGATCCTGAGCAAGGACGGCAACGAGGTCGGCACCATCTACGGCTTCAAGGGCAACGTGATGCCCGCGACGCGCGGCACTGGCCTGGTGGTCAACACCAAGTCCGTCGAGGCCTCCGAGTTCAAGGTCGACGACAAGGCGCTGGACAACCAGTTCGCGTCCATGCGTGCCGCCCGCGAGGCACGGGCGGCGGCCAAGGAGTCGCAGGCTCAGGCCCCGGCTCCCGAGGCCGAGCAGGAGCAGGCAGCCGAGGTCGAGGTCGATGAGCCGGCGGTCGGCTGAGACCGAGGTCGAGTCAAGCCTTATCCGCAAGGCCCCTGGATGTCACGTGGCGAACTCGCCGTCGTGGCAAGTGGAATGCTCGCTGTCGGCCTCGCTGCCGTGGGTACCTCGACGTACTCGCGGCGCCGCTCCCGTCAGGGCGATCAGCCGGCTTCGCACGGCTGATCCACAGATCCCCAGCGCGTCCGCCGCCCTGGGCGGGGGCCGCTGGAGACGCGGCCCCCGCACCTCGGCGAACACCTCCAGCCGAAGGGTTCTTCTCATGCGATCCGCCATCCGCAACGCCGTCATGACAACGACGGCCACCGCAGTCCTGCTCGGCGCTATCGCCGCGACCGCCACCCCAGCCTCCGCGGTCGGCTCCAGCGCGTGCACCCGGAATGACAAGAACCACTCCGTGATCGGCCCCAACCTGGAATGGCCGAACATCCGCACCGGCCCGGGCGTGGCCTACAAGTCCAAGGGTCACCTCGACTCCGCCGGCGAGTTCTGGGTGGAGTGCTCCGCCGTGAACAAGTACGGCAACCGCTGGTACTACGGCGAGTCCCTGTCCAGCAGCTCGTACGGCACGAAGGGCTGGGTCGCCGCCAGCTGGTTCTAACCCCACCGCGCGCCGCCGACGCGACGCGCCCTGCAGAACGCTCCCTCGCGGAGCGACCGGGCCGAAGCGCCGTGACCTGACCACGGCCGGGCCCACCTTCCATGCCTCGGCGACGCCGGTGTTCTACACCGCGTCCAGTGCCTGCCCACCGACCTCCCGCCGAGGCATACCCCTACCCAACCCCACCCCTTTTATGGAGGTCTGTACATGTCTGCACGTCGCATAGCCGTGCTCGCGGCCACCGCGGCCGCCGTCGCCCTGCCGCTGCTGTCCGCCCCGGCGGCCACCGCCGCGCCGCAGTCGGTCGCCACCGCGGTGCCCGCCTCGTCCTGTACCACCCACCCCTACCTCCCGTGGGCGGTCCACGGCACCACTGCGGTGACCATCCGCTCGAAGGCCACGACCAAGTCGACGGCGGTCGGGATCCTCTACAAGTCGCACAAGTTCACGGTGCACAAGACCACCGCGGGTGCGAAGTGGGTCTACATCACCGACAAGAACACCAAGAAGACGGGCTGGGTCAGCGGTCGGTACGTCTACCGCGACGTCCGGATGTGCACGGACTGAGGCACCGCCCCCTCCGGGTGTCCCGGGCCGCCGAGCCCGGGACACCCCCGCCCGGCCTGCCTCTTCGCGCCGCGGCCTTCACTCCAGTCCTCATCCCAGGTGATCTCTCATGCCGCTGTTTCCGCACCGCAGAGCCTTCCTGCGCCGTCCGCCGCTCATGCGCGCGGCCGACGCGCTGGCCACCGCCGTCACCACGTACGCCGTACCGCTCCTGGTGCTGACGACCACTGGCTCCACCGCCCTGACCGGCGTCGCCTTCCTCCTGGAGTGGCTGCCCCGCCTCGCCGCATTCACGATCGGCGGCCCCCTCGTCGACCGCTACCGTGCGGACCGCGTCTTCCGCGCCGCCACCACCTGCCGAGGCATGCTGCTGGTCGCCTCGGCCCTCACACTTCTCGTGCTTCCGGGCGGCGGCACCGCCGCCACGGCCACGGTCATGGCCGTCGGCGCCCTGAGCGGCCTTCTCGCGCAGGCCTCCTTCGTCGCCGTCGAGACCCTCGGCGCCCAGGCCAGCCGGGCCGCCGTCGACCAGGCCCACCGCGTCCAGTCCGTCCAGATCAGCATCGACCAAGGTGCCCTGCTCATCGGCCCGTTGCTCGGCGGACTGCTGCTCCTGGCCGGACCCTCCACCCTCCTCGCCGTCGTCGCGGCCCTCTCCGTCAGCGCCGCTCTGCTCACCGAACCCCTTCCCGGCACCTCCGTTGCCGGGAACGGCCCGGACCGGCAGTCGGTCGCTGCCAGCCTGCGCACCGGGTGGCGCACCGTGCGCGCCATCCCCGCCCTGGGATGGCTCGTCACCGGCCTGATCGCCAGCAACCTCGCCGTCGCCGTCGCCCAGGCCAGCGCTCCGATCACCGTGCTCCACACCTACGGTGCCTCCTCCCTCGCCGTGGGCGCCGTCTGGAGCGCGGCCGGCGTCGTCGCGCTGGGCGCCGTCGCGGCCAGCCGCCGCCTCATCGACCGCCACGGCCTGTGGCCGGTCGGCGCCGCCGCGGCCGCCACTGCCTGCCTGGCCTGCTTCGCCACAGCCCTCGCGCCCGGGCTGAGCAGCTACGCCGTGACGATCGGCGTCCTCATGGCCGGCGAAGGCGCCCTCACCGTCGTCCTGCGCACCCTGCGCGCCCGCCTCATCCCCGCCGCCGTCTTCGGCAGCACGCTCAGCGTGACCATCGTGCTCGTCGTGGTCTCGATGCCCGTGGCCGGCGCCCTGGTCGCCGTCCTTCCCGCCGGCGCCCTGCCCGGCCTGCTCCTGGCCTGCGCCGTACTGCAAGGGGCGGCCATGGCTCTCGCCTTCCGCGGTCTGTGGCGCCATCGCGCCTCCTACGCCCCGAGCCGTCCAGCCGCCGATCCCACGGCCACCGACAGCCCGACCGCTACCCGGGCCGACACAGCACCACACGCGGCCTGATCCCGCCTCCAACCCGTCCGGCTCTTCCGGGAGTTCACCGTGTCCCACCCCCTGCTTCTCGTGATCGGCTCCGGCCCGCGCCCCATGCGCGGCTACCTGCTGGAGCAGACCGCCGCCCACTACCCGCTGCTGCTGATCAACGATGCCCCGCTGACCTGGCAGAAGCCCTACGTCATTGACCACGAAGTGGCCGATCTGAGCGACCCGATCGCGGTGAACACCGCCGCCGCGTCCCTCGCCGTGCGATGGCCCATCGCCGGTGTACTGACCTGGGACGAGTTCCACCTGATGGCGGCCGCCCGGCTCGGCCACTGCCTCGGCGGCCGGCCCGGCAACACCCTCGCGGCCGTCGCCGCCGCCCGGGACAAGGCCACCTCCCGCCAGCGCTTCGCCGCCGCCGGAGTCCCGTCCGCCGCCTCCACCTGGGTGCATTCCCTGGACGCCGCGGCCTCGGCGGCCGAACGCGTCGGCTACCCGGTCGTACTCAAGCCCGCCGCCTACGCCGGCAGCATCGGCGTCATCCGTGTGGACGAGATCTCCGACCTGCCCGCGGCCTGGGCCATCGCCTCCGCCGGCGCCGCCCACCAGGGCCCGGAAGGAGACGGCGTGCTCGTCGAGGAGTACCTCGACGGAGATGAGATCTCCGTGGAGACCGTCACCCACCGCGGCGTCACCAGCGCCGTGGCCGTCACCCGCAAATCGGTCGGCTTCGCCCCCTACTTCCAGGAGACCGGGCACAGCGTCAGCGCCGGCGACCCGCTCCTGTACGAAGTCGCCCCCGTCGCCGCGGGCGCCCTGGAGGCGCTCGGCATCACCCAGGGCGTCAGCCACACCAAACTCCGCCTCACCGCGGACGGACCGAAGGTCATCGAGGTCAACGCCCGCCACGGCGGCGACCTCATCGGCGAGCTCGTACGCCTGGCGACCGGGATCTCCCTGCCCCTCGCCGCAGCCGCCCTCGCCTGCGGCGAGATCCCCACCCTGCGCCCCACTCAGCAGCGCAGCGCCGCCATCGGCATGATCTACCCGCCCGCCGAGGGCATCGTCACCCACCGCGACCTGCGGCCCGGCAGCGACCGGCACCTGGAGCACTTCCAGTGGCTGTGCGATGTCGGCGACGCCGTCACCCTCACCCCCTCCAACACCACACCGAACAACACCCGAGCCGGGTACGCCGTCGTCAGCGGCGACAGCGCCCACGACACCCAGCAGCACCTCGCCGACGTCCTCGCCCGCGCCGAGATGAAGGTCACCTCCGTCGTCCCCCGCGCCGCGTGAACAGCTCCGGCCCGCCGCACGCCGCTTGAAGGGAACGACCGATGCCCCGCACCGCCCCCGACCGCCTCGCCGCCGCGCTCTCGCACCCCCAGCCCGCCCTCGGGGCCTTCTCGGTGGCGGGCTATCCGGATCTCCGCAGCAGTGTGGACGCCTTCGCCGCCTTTGCGGAAAGCGGCGCGGCGATGCTGGAAGTGGGTGCGCCAGTGGCGGATCCCTGGCTCGACGGTCCGGTCATCGCAGCAGCGCATAGTTGTGTTCTTCGTGCTGGTGATGGCATCAGAGTCACGCTGGAAACGGTGCGGCTCGTCTCTGCTCGATGTGACACGCCTGTGGTCGTCATGAGCTATTGGTCGACGATCCAATCTCTTGGTCCGCAGCGAATGGCCGATGAGCTGGCCGCCAGCGGTGCTGCGGGGTGCCTCGTGCCGGACGTTCCGCCGGAACGCGTTGAGGCGTGGGTGGCGGCAGCGGCGGAGGCCGGAATCAGCGCCCCGCTCCTCGCCAATCGTGATGCGTCGTATGCCGAGTTGGGCGACATATGCCGAGCCGCAACGGGGTTCGTCTATGCGCCCGCGGCCGCTGGCCAGCAGACGGGATACTCGGCTGGGATTGACCTGGACGGTCTCGCTGCTTTCGTTCAATCCGTCCAGCAATTTACTCCGTCGACCCCGATCCTGACCGGCATCGGAGTCTCCACGCCTGAGCTTGCCTCCGCCATCGTGGGGCGAGTCGACGTTTCTGGCGTCGTGATCGGCTCATCGCTCGTCCGCTCTCTTCGCAGTGGCGCAGATAGCCTCCACCAAACGGCGGCCCTGGTCGAGGAGTTCGTGGCTGGGCTCGCCGTCGACTGTGCCGCATGACCTCTGGTGCCTCCAAGGAAACCCCGGCCTTTAGGCCGGGGAGGAATTGGATCTCTTGCGGAGCAGGACGGGGAGCTGCGTTTCGCCGCCAGGCGGACCGCGGTGCTCCGGCCCGCAGAGTTGATCTTTAACAGGGCCGCCCGCTAGTTTGTGAGCGTGACCGCGAGCCACGTGAAGCGGGCGTTCAAGTACCGCTTCCATCCGACGGATGTGCAGGCGGCTGAGCTGTCGCGCACGTTCGGGTGTGTTCGGAAGGTGTACAACCTGGCGCTGGCGGCCCGTACGGAGGCGTGGGCGCTGCGCCAGGAGCGGGTCAACTACAACGCGACCTCGGCCATGCTCACGCAGTGGAAGAAGACCGAGGAGCTGGCCTACCTCTGCGAGGTGTCCTCCGTGCCGTTGCAGCAGACGCTGCGGCACCTGCAAGGGGCGTTCGCCAGCTTCTGGGCCAGGCGGGCGAAGTACCCGACGTTCAAGTCGAGGAAGAAGTCCCGGCGCTCCGCCGAGTACACCACCAGCGGGTTCCGCTACCGGGACGGCCGCCTCACCCTGGCGAAGATGGCGGAGCCGCTGGCCATCGTGTGGTCCAGGCCGCTGCCCGAAGGGGCTTCGCCGTCCACGGTGACCGTGTCGCACGGCAGCGCGGGACGCTGGTTCGTCTCGATGCTGTGCGACGACCGCCCCGTCATGCCCGCACCGGCCAACGCAGCTGTGGGGATCGACGTGGGGATCACCGCGCTGGTGACGCTCTCCACCGGGGAGAAGATCACCAACCCGAAGCACGAACGCAGGGACCGGGAACGCCTCGCCAAGGCCCAGCGCGACCTTGCCCGTAAGGCCAGGGGCGACGGTGCGAACCGGGTTAAGGCCCGGCTCAAGGCCGGCAGGATCCATGCCCGGATCGCCGACCGGCGCCGGGACTTCCTACACAAGCTCACCACCCGACTCGTCCACGAGAACCAAGTGGTCGTGATCGAGGACCTGACCGTGCGGAACATGCTCAAGAACCGTCGGCTCTCCCGGGCCATCGCGGACGCGAGCTGGACCGAGCTGCGGTCCATGCTGGAATACAAGGCTGGCTGGTACGGACGCGAAGTGATCACCGTGGACCGGTGGTACCCCTCGTCCAAGCTGTGCTCGGCCTGCGGCACTCTCCAGACGAGGATGCCGTTGAACGTCCGCGAGTGGACGTGCAGCTGCGGGACGACCCACGACCGGGACGTCAACGCGGCTCGCAACATCCTGGCCGCCGGACTGGCGGTTACAGCCTGTGGAGACGGTGTCAGACCTCAACGGAATACTCCGGGCGGGCAGTCGTCAATGAAGCAGGAAGTCGTCCCAGCACCCCGCACACGCGGGGTGTCTCAGCCGCGAGGCTGAGGGGAATCCACGCCCTTCAGGGCGAGGAGGATGTCAAGAACTGGTATGGGGTAGGCGGCCTACTCAAACTTCTGGTCAACGAGTCCGGCTTCGAGGTCTGCAATCCGCTTCTCTGCGAACTGGAGATTCTACGCCGACGCCGTAGTGGTCGGCTCCGCCGTGATCCGGTCCATGCACGCCCGGCCGACTCCGCGGCCGCAGGTCACCGGCCTGAACCTCAACCACGTCCACCGCACAAACACACCGCACAGAACACGCCTGGGATGATCACCTCCACGGACACGCGGAGGCTTCACCCTCGTTCGGCGCGGACCTGGTCGGACGCATGGGCGCGTTGGTGGATAAGGCCGGCACGGAGGGAGCAACGAGGCCCCGCCAGCGAGCGCTTCAACCACCAGTTCGAGCAGCCCCAGACGCCGGAGGGCAACGAGTCCGACTGCGGAGGGTGAGCGACCCGCGACCAGTGCACGGAACGAAAGGCCCAGGATTGGACTCCGGCGCCTTTTGCATTCTCCATTCAATGCCCTATCAAATGCGACTACTGATAGGATTTCGGCTGATTTTCCAGTTGCATCTTCAGTCCAGTCGAGAGGTCTTGCGCGGCATGTTCCACGAGGCACAGCTCAACGAGCGCTACCCACTCCTGTCCAAGCTCTCGGAGCCACTGAAGAAGGCCGAGCGCGACATCGTCGGCCGTGAGCACGAGACGATGCAGCTGCTGGCCTCGATGAGGCGGCCTGAGCTGTGCAATGCGCTCCTGCTGGCCGAAGCCGGCACCGGAAAGCTGCTGCCGCTGGGCACGCCGATTCCGACGCCGTCTGGATGGACGACGATGGGCGATCTGCAGCCCGGCGACTTCGTGCTCGGTCGCGACGGCAAGCCGACCAGGGTCTCCTACGTCTCCGAGGTCGACGAGACGCCGCTGCTGTACGACATCGCACTGAGCGACGGTCAGGTGGTCACCGCCTGCGCGGATCACCAGTGGCTGGTGGCGTCTGTCTCTGGACGGGCGGAGTCGTATCCGACGAATGTCGCGACCACGCAGGCGCGTCGCGATCGTGTCCAGGTCCGCAGGGAGGCTCTCCTGGCACTGGCAAAGGGCGACATCCCCGAGTTCTCCACGGCAGGCGAACTGATCAACTTGATCAGCGAGATCGAGGGCGTGACATGGCAGCCCACGGATCTGCACACGTACCTGTCGAAGCAGGGTGTGGAGCCGCGCGATGCGACACGGACCACGGAACAGACCTGGAAGAGCGGCACTCGGGTCTCTACGGTGCATGTTCACGAGTTCAATACGCAGATCGCGCTGAAGGCGCTGTCCGAGCAGGTCTTCCGCCGTACGTCGTGGGGTACCAACGGCGAACTGCAGGAGTCGGTCTTCACGACCCAGCAGATGGTGGACGCCGGTGTGCTGTGCGCGGGAGGCAAGCGCCGCCGGTTCTCCATTCGCGTCACCGAGCCCCTGGATCTGCCGGAGGCCGATCTACTGGTCGATCCCTACGTCCTCGGAGCGTGGCTCGGCGACGGTTCAGTGGGGAAGGGAACGTTCACGCAGTCCGATCTGCTTGCCGGCGGCGAGACGTTGTCCGATATGGACCACCTGATCGAGCAGATCGACGTGGCGGGCTACAAGCCGCATCGGTTGACGAGCGATGACAAGACCGTGGGTACCGAAGGACTCCGGGCGCAGCTGCGCCAGGTCGGTGTGCTCAGTCGCAAGCACATCCCGATCGTCTACTTGCGTGGGTCCATCGAGCAGCGCTTGGCGCTGCTGCAGGGGCTCATGGATACGGACGGGACGATTGACGAACAGGGCATCTGCGAGCTGGCCTCCTCCGATGAGACGCTGGCGCTTGGTGCCGAGGAGCTGATCCGCTCGCTGGGCATCAAGGTGAACCGTACGGAGTCCGCTGCGGGATACCGCGACGTCCACGGCGCGCTCGTGAAGTGCAAGCTGCGGCACCGCATGGTGTTCACCACGGCGCAGCAGGTGTTCCGTCTGCCGCGCAAGGCTGCTCGCGTGCCGAGCACGACGCGTTCGACCCAGGAGTGGCTCTACATCACGGATATCTCCCCCGCGCCGACCCAGCCGGGTAAGTGCATCCAGGTCGACAACGAGGACCACATGTACCTGTGCGGTCCCGGGTTCGTGCCGACGCACAACACCGCCCTGGTTCAAGCCACGATGCTGGTGGACAAGGACCGCCTCTACCTCGAAGTGGATCCGGCGCGCATGATCTCCGAGGCGGGCACCGCCGAGAACATGGCCGCGAAGCTCAAGGGCTTCTTCGACGAGGCCGAGGGCTTCGTCAAGGACGAGAAGCGCGAACTGGTGCTCTTCATTGACGAGTTCCACCAGATCATCCAGCTCTCCGACGCCGCGGTCGAGGCGATCAAGCCGGTCCTCGCGGCCTCGGGAACCCGAGGCATCAGGATCATCGCGGCGACGACCTACGAGGAGTTCCACAAGCACATCTCGCCGAACCAGCCGCTTGTCGAGCGTCTGCAGCGCATCAACCTCAACCCGCCGGACCAGGCGACGACCATCAAGATCCTGCAGGGCATGGCCGAACGGTACGGCGTGGCCGACGAGTTCTACGACGACCACATCTTCCGGCAGATCTACGAGTACGCCCAGCGCTACATGCCGGCCAGCGCCCAGCCGCGTAAGTCGATCCTCGTGCTCGACTCCATGGTCGGCTGGCATCGCCTGACGCACCGGCCGATGGACCGGGACCTGCTCTCGGACGTGCTCATGGAGTCCCTGAACGTGAACGTCGCATTCCGGGTCGACGGCGCGAAGATCAAGAAGCAGCTGGACGAGAAGGTGTTCAGTCAGGACTGGGCGACCGGCGCGGTGGCGCGTCGTCTGCAGTTGTCGGTGGCGGACCTCAACGACAGGGGAAAGCCGATGGCGAGCCTGCTGTTCACGGGATCGACGGGAACGGGGAAATTCTGCATCGACTCGACGCAGGTTCCTGTCTACTCGAGCGACGGCGAGACCACCTGGAAGCTGCACGGCGACCTGGTCCCGGGTGACAGAGTGTTCGGTCGCCAAGGTCTCCCGGTCGAGGTGCTCGGACACTTCCCGCAGGGCATGCAGGACGTCTACCGGGTCACGCTCTGGGACGGCCGGATTCTCGACGTTGGAGGACCGCACTTGTGGACGGTCTACACAGCCAAGCAGCGATCGAAGAAGCATGCGGGCAAGGACGTCGCGCCGATGGTCCTGAGCACGCAGGAAATGTTCGAGCGTGGCGTCGTGCGGACCTACCCCGGCGACTCTCGGGAGGATCTGAAGTTCTTCGTCCCGGCGAACGGACCGGTGCACTGGCCGGAGCAGGACTTCGACGTCGACCCGTACGTCTTGGGCGTCCTCATCGGCAACGGGTGCCTCACTGAGACGCAGCTGACGCTCTCGTCTGGCGGGGACGACGCCGACCACACCGTGTGGACGGTGGGCGAATGGCTGGGATCGGCGCCGAAGTCGTACGGGCACAACTACAGCTGGGTCTTCCCTGTCGGCGTTGGCCCGGTGGAGGACCGCCGCGATTCGCTGTTCCAGACGAAGGACGTGCTTGCCTCGGTTCCCGATCTGATCGGTGCGCGCTCGGCGGAGCGCCGTATCCCGGAGAGGTACAAACACGGATCGGTACAGCAGCGGTGGGCACTGGTGCGGGGCCTTTTCGACACCGACGGATCGATCGGCGGCTCGAACGACCGCTTCAACGTCTCGTACTCGACGTTCTCCAAGGGGCTCACGGAGGACCTTAGGGAGGTGCTGTTCTCGCTCGGCGTCTCGAACACGGTCAAATCGTGGATACGCACGAAGGAGGGCGGGCGCGAACTGGCCGAGTACAACGTGCATGTGAAGGTCGGCAACGAGGATAAGGCCCGGTTCTTCTCCCTCCCCCGCAAGCACGAGATCGCACGGCGGGCGGTCATCGAGACCTCGGGTCGTAAGCGCGTGAAGAAGTTCGACATGGTCGGCATCGCGTCGATCGAGAAGCTGCCGGGGCAGCAGAGCTCGTCGTGCATCTACGTCAACGGCGAGGAGCACCTCTACCAGGCTGGTCAGTTCGTGGTCACGCACAACACGGAGCTCGCGAAGCAGCTGGCACGACTGCTGTTCGGTGACGACCAGCGGCACCTGATCCGGTTCGACATGACGGAGTACGCCGAGGACTCGTCGTTCGCGGCGTTCCGTGCTGAGCTCACCAAGCGCGTGTGGGACCTCTCCCACGCGGTGCTGCTTTTCGACGAGGTCGAGAAGGCCTCGGCGATGGTCACGCGCGTACTGCTGCAGGTGCTCGACGACGGCCGGCTCAACGACGACAACAACCGCGAGGTGAGCTTCCTCAACACCTACATCGTGCTGACGACGAACGCCGGCTCGGAGATCTACAAGGACATCTCGCAGTACGCGGCGGACGACACCGGGTCGGGCAAGCAACTGCTGGAGTACGAGAAGCTCATCCGCCGCTCGATCTCCTCAACGGCTGGCGACAACCGGTTTCCGCCCGAGCTGCTGGGCCGTATCGACGCGATCGTGCCTTTCCAGCCGCTGTCGTTGCCGACGCAGCAAAAGATCGTGCGGAAGAAGCTGCGCCAGATGGTGCAGGAGGTGTTCGTCAAGCACAACGTGCGCATCGACGTCGATGCGAGGGTCCTGCAGTACCTCATCGAGGACAAGGGCGACACCGACTCTGATGCCGGCGGTGCGCGTGCGGCTGTGGCGAAGCTGACCGACGAGGTCACCACCGCGGTGGCGACCTTCCTCAACGAGCACCCCGCGGAACGACGGATCCGCATCGACGTCGTCGGCGACCTGGTCAGTGACGACAAGAACCTGCTGAGTTCCGACGCCTACGTCGAGGTCAGCGCGGTGCGATGAGCCGGTCGAGGACAGCGGGAACGAGTCGACTAGCGAATCGATAGCACATTCATACCCTATTATTGCCTACTTAGATAGGGCGGCGATAAGATACTAATAAACCAGGCGAACTGTGTTCTATTAGCGAAGGGATCGCGCATCAATGGGCATTCTGGGAACGGCAGCGGTCAGCCAGAAGAAGGAACGGAAGAAGAAGCCCGACGAACTTCTGGCCTCCGTGGTGAGAGAGACGGCGATCCCGGCGGCGATCGAGCTGCTGCGGTCGAACACGCGGTTCGTCTTTCCCAGCGGTACGGCCTGGGTGATGCTCGTGCTCGCAGCCGACTCGGTCGGCGGCTTGAGCAAGCGGCACGGCCGGGACGAGGCGAAGGGCTCGATCATCGAGCTCATCAGCTCCGACCAGATCCGCACGGTGGCCACAGCGGAGATGCTCGAAGAGGAGGTCTTCGGCATCATCCCCACCGACGAGACTCTCGCACGCATGGAGGAGTACTCGCTACTCACCGGTGCCACCTACGCCTGGGCCGTCGTGTGGCAGAAGCCCAGCGGCGACCTGCTCGTCGATCTGGTGAACGATGCGACCTTCGCGCAGGCGCGCTTTGTCGCTGCAGGTACCACGAGCCTCGAAGAAGCCGTGGGCAAGAAGGCATGGGAAGAGCACAGCGGCCTGGTCGCCGAGGCTGGAGCCGCTGCCCCCGCGGTCCTCGGGGAGGACGAGGGCGATGCGATCTTCGACGGGATCCCCGGTGACGAGCGGGCTGACGAGGGCCTGTACGACGAGCCGCTCTTCAGCGACGTCGTCGACGAGGATGAACGAGCGGACGCACCCATGTTCGACGAGGACGCCGCAGGTATCGACGACGCGGGCACCGTCCCGGTCGAGTCGGCGCCGGACTACGACGGCGACGAGGTGGCCGGCTACGAGGGCTTCGACGAGACCGACGCCGGCTACGGCATCGAGGGCGACTACCAGGAGGCCGGCGACACTGTGCTGCTGGCCGATCAGGCCCAGGTGCGCGACGTCATCGCCCGCCGGTTCCTCTCCGAGGAGCTGGACCTGGACGTCCGGCTCGATGAGTTCAACGCGACCTTCGCCATCGGCGCGCCGGTCGTGCAGATCGCTGTGCCCGAGGGCGCGACGGAGTGGCTCGGGGACCAGGTCGCCCAGCTCAACCGGCAGGCCAACGCAGACCTGATGCAGTTCCGTTCCGCGCACGATGATGAGCTGCGTGCGCTCTACGTCAACCTCATGTCGGTGCACACCGAGCAGGTCATCCGCGATGTGGCCACCGACCGCGCAGGCTCCCGGTACAAGCTGCTGCAGGACGCCGCCGAGGCCGAGCACCACCAGCGGCAGGCGGAGAAGGATGAGAAGATCCGGGCCCGCCGGGCGGAGATCGCCAAGGACTACGAGTCGCAGGCCTCCAAGGTGGCCCAGCAGGCGGCGCTCTCGGCGGAACTGCAGTACAAGGAGCGCAACCGCTCGAAGATGGAGCGCGAGCAGATCGACTCCGTCGCCGGGATCGAGCGGGACATCGAGGACACCCACGCGCACAACCAGCAGGAAATCCTGCGGGTCCGGCGTTCGGACGCGACGCTGAAGATGCAGACCGGGCAGACGCGGATCTTCGAGGTGCTGGCCGAACGGCAATCGGAGTACCTGGCGGCCGAGGAAGAGCGCCTGAACCAGTGGAAGTCCGAGATCCAGCGGATCGTCGACGACAACCGCAAGGCCGACATCGCCCAGTCCGAGACGCTGGCCGAGCATCTGCGGACCACAGACGAGATCGGCGTCCTGCGCCGGGAGCAGCAGGACCTCCTGGAGTCGGTGCGCTCTGAGCACGCCGACCGGATCCGCCGGATGGAGGATGAGCTCGAACGCAACCGCAAGGACGCCATCACGCAGATGACGGCTCGGGACGCCGAGTGGCAGCACAACCTCGATCTGGAGAAGGAGAAGACCAACTCCCAGGTGGCGCGGGCCACCGACCTGCTCCGGCAGCTGTCGACGGTCGAGGATTCAGTGGCCAGGCGGTACAAGGGGCGCCTGACGGAGATGCAGGCCGACAAGGAGTCCTACGCCAACGAGCTGGCGCGGGCCTCCGAGATGCAGGGCCGCTCGAACAAGATCCTCGTCGTCATGATCATCACGCTCTCGCTCCTGATGGGCGCGGCCGGCTTCATCGTCGGGGTGGTCTTGACCCGTTGAGCGATCCGGTCATGACCGACGGGGTGATCTGACGGCGCATGGGGCGCGTTCCCCATGCGCCGTCGTCGTCTGCGCAGGCAGATGCACTGGACAGCAGAACGAGCGAGGCTCGAGAGTAAGGAATCACGATGGCCACGAACAGGCGGAAGGCGGCACGGCCGAAGGCGAGCAGCTGGGACAAGATCTCGGCACGGACACCCGGCGAGACGCTGACGAACCGAGACGTCCACGACAACCAGCAGCTGGACCGCAGCACGTTCCTGACCCTGAGGTCGACCAGACCGGGCATCGTCATCGCGGTGATTACCTGCGTGCTGGTGACCATCGTCGCCTGGGTCTTCTACTCGCTCATCGCCACGGCGGTGCTCTCGGTGGGCACGTCCGTGGGTTCGGGTGTGTCCGACAGCGGCAGCAGCACCGGCAAGCCGAGCCTGTACTACGTCCAGGACACCACGACGGGTGCGGGCGGCTCGGTCGTGAAGTGTTACCGGCCCCTAACCAAGGACGGCAACCCGGACGTGAAGGCGAAGTGCTACCCCAGCGCTGAGGCTGTTCCGGTCCCCAGCTGGTACACCGCGGCGAAGGACGGCAAGCCCAGCGCCGAGAAGCCGACTGAGCCCAAGAAGAGCGCGACGACGGTCGGCGAGCAGCTGGCCGACGTCTCGGGGTTCAAGCTTTTCATCACGTTCGGCTCGGGTCTGATGGTCGCCCTCATTATCGGCACGTGGTTCTCGCGGAAGGTCGCCGCGGCGAACCTGATGAACACCACGAGCGACATCAACCAGTACCACAACGACCAGCACATCTCCCTGCCGGAAGAGATCCAGCAGAACTACGACTGGTTCCCCGACGCCGGTGCTCACTCAAGCGTGCAGGTCAGCTCGATGCTCAGCCACATGATGCTCAAGAAGAAGGGCCTGGGCACCGTCGAGGTCGTCCAGCGCGCCAAGAAGGACGTCATCGATGAGGAGGGAAATCTCGTCTACTACGCCGGCGAGGTCATGGACGACGACGAGGGCAATCCGCTGACTCAGACCCTGCCGATCATCGACGAAGACTTCGGCGACGAGCTGTTCGAGGCATCCGGGCTCCCCGATGACAAGATGCTGCGTCAGAAGTACGACACAACGCGGATCCCGTACAACCCTGACGGCAAGAACCGGGACAAGCTCGGCTTCGAGTCGGACACGTACAAGACCGTCGCTCACCTGATCAAGGAGGACTGGACGTTCCCGGCGTACGAGGTCCAGCGCCCGGCCGGGGCGTACGTGGTCGATACCGCGCCGGTGAACACCATGGTGCTGGCCATCACCCGAGCCGGCAAGGGCCAGACGTACATCGAGCCGGTCATCGACATGTGGTCGCGGGAGAAGAAGCCCTCGAACATGGTCATCAACGACCCCAAGGGCGAGTTGTTGGTGAAGAACTACGTTCCCCTGGTCACACGCGGGTTCGAGCCGGTGCAGTTCAACCTGATCAACTCCATGAAGACCGACATCTACAACCCCCTGGGGCTGGCAGCCGACGCGGCGCGTGAGGGCAACTTCACCAAGTGCGCGCTGTACGTGGAGAACATCGCCGGGATCTTCTTTCCGCTCGACGGCGGCGAGGACCCGGTCTGGCCCAATGCCGCCAACAACGCCTTCAAGCGCGCGGCTTACGGACTCATCGACTTCTACCTGGAGGAGGAACGGGAGCTGCGCAGCGCCGCAGCCGTGCTGAATATGGACCCGGCTCTGCTGGAGCAGAAGCTCGATGACCTCTGGGGCAAGGGCACGCTCTACAACTGCTACCAGCTCTTCGTGCAGATGAGCTCGAAGAAGATCAAGAACCCTGAGGCCGAGCTGGAGAAGCGGGTCAAGGCCGGCGAGTTCGAGAACAACGAGGCCGCCCTGGCCGAGGAGCAGGAGAAGGCAGCGGCCCAGGCCTTCATGTGGGAGGGCAAGGCCGATCAGGACATGCTCAGCCTGTACTTCAACGCGAGCGAGGAACTGCCCCGCAACAACATGCGCACGCTGGTGGGCAACGCCCACAACGCGCTGCGCTCGATGGCCGGCGCGGAGAAGATGCTGGCCTCGGTGTACGGCATCGCGATCACCGCCATGTCGTTCTTCACCGACCCCACGATCTCGACGCTGACCTCGGGCAAGCCTTCGCAGAACACTGACCTGGCCGGCCTGAGCTTCCCGCGTCGCCTCGGCGTGCGCTTCGCGCCGAACTACGTCAAGCGCGACCACCTCGTCGGTCAGCAGGCCGTGTGGTCGGCCTACGCGGACCCGATGTTCGCCGAGAACCTGGGGGGGGACTTCGAGCACGAGGAGATCGTCGGCCGCGAGGGTTGGGCCCGGTACAACTTCAAGGGCAAGTTCCCCGGCGACGAAGCCTGGCTCAAGCTGGAGCTGGTCAACCCGCAGACGAAGATGCTGGTGCGGACCTTCTACTTCAGCTTCACGAAGAACTACCAGGTCTCGCTCAACGGCCGGTACTACGTGGTCGAGCCGGTTACGGGCAAGAAGATCGTGAAGAACGGCGTGATGCGTGAGCTGAAACCGGTGCGTGAGGGCGGCGCCCGGGACGGGAAGATCCTGTCCTTCCAGGCCGGGGACACGCTCTACCCGGACACGCGGCTCGACTTCTCCGGCGGCGGCAACCCGGAGAAGGTCTCGTATCAGGCACGGGCGATCACGCAGACGCTGTCGCGCTACTCGGAGTCCCCCAAGGCGCTGTTCCTGGTGACTCCGCCTCATCTGATGAAGTACGCGAAGCTGATCCTGATCCTGGTCAAGCAGCTGTTCGACGTGAGCGCAGACCAGGCGTACATGACGAAGTCGAACCAGAAGCCGCTCTACCGCACGCGGTTCATGCTCGACGAGCTCGGCAACCTGCAGTCGGAGGGCAAGGGCATCGACGGCTTCGAGACGATGCTCTCCATCGGCCTGGGCCAGGAGCAGCAGTTCACGCTCATCCTGCAGACCCTGCAGCAGCTGCGCGACGTCTACGGCGAGAGCGTCGACAAGATCGTGCAGGGCAACACCTCGAACATCGTCTTCTTGAAGTCCACGGACGATTCGATGATCGAGACGCTGGAGAAGATGAGCGGCAAGACGCACCGGTCGTACCGGGACAGCAAGCAGATCAGCCAGGATCTCGACAAGGTCATCGGCGGCAAGACCGAGGGCCGGGTCTCCTACACGATGAACACCAAGGAGGAGCCGCTGATCAGCTACAACGACATGGCCTTCCTCTCGCCGCGCAACTCGATCGTCTTCCGGGCCGGCGACGCGCCGATCTGGAACCGCAACCAGACGATCCTGCCGATGTCGTTCCGGCTGCTGGGGAACACGATCAAGCATCCGGGGCACACCTACTCGCTGCAGACGATCCCGACGCTGTCCAGTGCCATGGACTTCGACGTGCGGATGAATCAGCCGGACTTCGTGAAGATGCTGGAGAAGCGCATGCGGCAGGCGGTCAAGGCCGCTGCCGCGAAGGCGCAGTACAAGGAGATCTACGGCTACCAGGAGGTCGACATCGAGCGCCTGGACCCGGATGTCTACGCCGACGAGGTCATGGAGGTCATCACGACGATGACCACGGTCGACGATGGCCAGGACCCCAACGCTCCGGTGGTCGTCGACCCCGACGCGTACGAGGGGATGAGCATGTTCGACGAGGACCAGTTCATCGAGAACGTCGAGGTCGGGGTTGCGGTCGCCGAGAGTCAGGCGGTCAGCGTCGAGCGGCAGCGCCTGCTCTACGCCGAGGGGACGATCAGCAAGGAGATGCTGGTCAACCCCGACGGTTCGGCGAAGGTCAAGAGCCTGGACATCGAGATCGGTGAGGCCTACAAGTCGGCGCAGACCGAGTTGGAACAGGATCGCGAGCACTTCGCGGTCGGCGGCGACGGCGAGCTGCGCAGCGCCGACGGGTCTCAGACGTACATCAGCCAGATCCGCTCGGACGCGTACGCCAATGCGGCCCGCCGGATCAACGGCCATGTGAACGACGAGGACTCGCGGGTGTTCGCGGAGGAGGACGTCACCGAGGAGGACCTGAAGTCGCTGGCGACGGTGAAGGTCCACTCGGCCTTCTACCAGTACCTGGCCTCACTGCCGAGCTGGGAGGTGCTGGCCGACGGCCGGTTCGACCGGGCCATGGCCATCGAGATGAACTCGAAGTAGCCGGCGGCCACTTGAGGGCCAGAGAAGGATCACGACCAGTGCCGAGGTCGTCTCTCGACTAAGGGAGACTGCCTCGATACTGACCTTTCAAGATAGCCTCTCACTTCCTTTCGATAAGCCGGGTAGGCTCTATAGATACTTATGCAACCCCGAGCATCCACAGGAAGCTGATTGGCTATGAAGAAGGCACACGGACTGCGCAGGTACTTCTACGAGTACGTCTACTACAAGGCAGTCGAGCAGGCCAGGGAGCAGACCGGACAGGTCGTTCCGATCTCCCAGGCCAAGGCGATCCGTGCCCGGGTCGACGAGATCCTCGGCCGGCGGGGCGCCGCGCTGGCCGACCCGCGGCTGGGCGTCACGGACTGCCTCACCGCCATCGACCAGGCATTCGCGGAGAAGGTGTCCGACTACGAGCCGCAGTTCGGTGACCATTCCCCGCAGAACGAGCGCTACCAGCAGTCGCAGCGGGAGTTCACCCGTGCCACCGGCGTCGGTGCCCAGGCCGACCCGAAGTCGGCCCGGCTGCCGATCAGCCCCTACACCCCCGACTGGTCCGAACGCGCGACCGTGAAGCGCGCCGGGACTGCGCTGGTGTACCTGCCGGACGAGACGATCGGGCGCGTGGCCGGCGGCGAGGTGGAGACCCTTGCCGATCCCCGGCGCGGGAACATGGTGCTCTGGCGCATCGACGACGAAGGCAAGCCTTTCGAGGCCGGCCGAGCGATGACGAACGACGACGCCGCTGGACTCACCGCGCTGATGGACAAGATGAGCCAGCAGGAGTACGACCAGGTCCGCGAGTGGGTCATCGACGGCGGCCGGGATCCCCAGACGAACCGTGTCGACCGCAACCGCTTCATGTCCCAGCGCGCCGTGGCACGCTCGGCAGCACTGCTCGAAGAGCTGAAGGCCCAGGGCGTGGCCTACCAGGTGATGCGCGACCGCGAGCCCGGTCAGATCAAGGCGAAGGTCGCCGGATCCGGCATGGAGATCCGTCTCACCGACACGCGCCAGGAGGAGTACGCCGGAGCCCGGATCTATGACAACGGCACCGTGCTGCGCTACTCGACGAACTACCGGGTCCCCGGCGGCATGGCGGTCTACTCCCCCTCGCCGGCGGAGGCCGTTCAGCTGCTGCGCTTCGCCCAGGGCCACCGCGTCGAGCGCACGGATCTTCCGGGGCACGCCGCCGGCAAGACCGGCACGACGCACCAGGAGCGCCGGGGCCGCACGGTGGTGGATGTGCCCGACAGCTACCACGTCGACCGGGAGTCGATGTTCGTGGTCGGCGACTACGTGGCGCCCGGCGAGTCCGGTCCCCGGCCCGGGTCGAAGGTGATGCTGCGCCGGGACGCGAAGAACCGCTCCCTGCCGACCTTCTTCGTCGACGCCGAGCCCGCTGAGGCCTACGCGAAGGCCGCCGTCGAGAGCGCGCGAAAGAATCTGCAGTCAGCTCTTGGCGTCGAAGACCTGATCGCTCGCGCTGAGGCAGAGCTGGAACGAACGGGCGGAGACCTGGATGCGGTCGAGCCGCCGGATTACTCGGCTGACTCCGAGGTCGCGGCGATCCAGCGCTCCTACTGGGACGTGCTCACCGGCGCGCACAGCGATCTGCTGCGCCCGGGTGCGACCGAGGAGATGTACCAGGAACGGCTGGAGGAGATCGGCGAGCTGCCGGCCGAGGAGGTGCCCGAGATGGGCAACCTCGTCTACGGCGGCACCGCCGTCGAGAAAGTTCGGCAGCACGCCGAGGACGTCCCCTTCGAGCTCATCGGGACCTGGGAGGCGGAGCCTCACGACGTCGACGGCGAGTGGGCCGATCAGCGCTTCAACCCGGACCGGGTGGCGCGGTACATGACCAGCCCCACGGGGCAGTGGTCGAACCTCGACAACCTCGCCTCGGCGCTTCGTCGTTGCGGGGTCTCCCCCGACGAGATGATGGGCTCGACCTTCCAGACGACCCGGTTCAAGGACCGGCTCGTCCGCTTCGACGCCGAGCGCTCCATGCCGATCGCCGATCACGAATCTGCGTTCATGCGGCGCATCGGGGCCACCGTGCGCGAGAGCATCGAGCGCAATGCGGCGACGGTCTCCGAGATCCTGGTCGACGAGCAGGGCGTCATCCGCTGGAGCGGCGAGAAGCTGCGCCGTGACGGCGAGGGGACTCCGATCTCGGGTGAGATCGGCCAGGTCTTCGATGTCGGCGAGTACGGCGAGATCACCACCGCCTTCGCCAGCGGGGAGAACGCTCTGGTCGTGCCGGGCTACGAGGCCACGATCACGGCCCAGCCTCCGGGCGAGGCTCCGACCTCGGTCGAGGAACGCACGCGCCTGCGCGGCTACGAGCAGCTCATGCACGAGCGCATCCGGTACCAGATCGCCGGCGACCTCGTCGCCGGGCGCAGCCAGACCGGCGAGCCCTCCTCGCTCAACGCGGTCTACTCGCAGCTGTACGGCACGAAGCACCCGGTCGACTTCATCGAGCGCGCCACCACGTACCAGCTCGACGAGTCCACCGGAAAGATCAAGGAGCACCTGGACGAGTGGACCGCCGCGATCCTGCAGACCGAGGCGCGCCGCGTGCGCTACTCCAACGAGATCAAGGCCGGCTCGACGGTCTACGCCGAGTACCGGGCCCAGCGCAACCGAACTGACCCGGCTGACGACAACCGCTTCGACGCCTGGCGGCTCACCGGCGGGCGGAACATGACAGTGCTCACCGGAAAGGACCGGAACAACGTCGCTGCGCCCAGCGGCTACTTCGACCCGGTGATGACCGGAGGCGCGACCAACCAGGGCATCGTGCGGTACCTGACCACTCAGGCCCAGGTCGACGCCGACGGGCGGATCGTGCCGGGCGACGAGAGCGTGGCTGGGCAGCGTGCGCCGCTCATGGCTCTCCCCGAGCTCGAGACGCTGCGGTACGACCCGTTCGACCGCCAGCAGATGACGGCTTCGACGATCCTGCAGTCTTCTGAGGTCACCGCGCCGGCGAAGACGGCACTGATGACCTTCGGCGGCTGGACGGCTGATGACCCGATCGTGGTGTCGAAGGAGTTCGCCGAGCGCCACCGCATCCGCGGGGCCGGCGGCCAGGAGCGCGATCTCGTCGTGGGCGACAAGATCTCGGATCTGCACGGCAACAAAGGTGTGATCTCGCTGATCGTCGACCGGGACATGCCGCTGCAGGACGCGCAGGAGCAGGATGTCGTCGAAGAGATCAACTGGTTTCGGGCCAACCCGGGCCTGGACGTGGTGATGAGCCCGTTCAGCCTGATCTCCCGGCGCAACGCGGGCTCGGCGCGCGAGCTGATGAGCGGGAACGTCTCCGACCTGCGCTCCCCCAACGGAGAACTGCGGCCGAGTGCCCTGGGCGAGATGCGCTTCGTGGTCACCCACATGGCCGTCGACGAGAAGACGAAGATCTACGACGACGAGCAGGTGCGTGCCGGCAAGGGCCGTAAGGCCTCCTCGCAGCTGGCCTGGGCGCTGCAGTCTCAGGACTGCCCGGCAATCATGCGCGAGTTCTACGACCACAACAGCGGGGCCGAGTCAAACCTGCGCGAGTACCTGCTGGTGACCGGCATGGACATGGAGGCTGACGGCACGCTGCGGGTGATCGGCCAGGCCGAGGACCTCGACGAGCGCCCCGAGCGCCGGTTCATCCCGATGCCCGAGCTGCTGCGCACTCAGCCGCGCAAGGAGGGCCAGCTCCCGGGACTGAACACCACGGCGATGCGCAAGTCCTTCGGCGATCTCATCGGCGACCGCGGCGGCGACATGGAGATCCCGTTCCCGCTCACGTATCCGACCGGCGAGCAGACCGAGACGGTGAGCGCGAGCTCGTGGAAGCTGCCGGTGATGTCCTCGCATCTGCGCAGTGGCCAGGAGTTCGAGGACGGGTCCTCCGTCACGCACGACTACACCCGCAGCTACCAGGACGTCTTCGTCGAGGCCTGCCGCTACCGCTACATGACCGAGCAGCTGGACAGCCAGGGTCTGTCCGCGGAGAAGCGCGCCGAGGTGCGTCGCGGCATGAGCGAATCCGTCTCGCACGCTCAGCGCGCCTTCGAGGCGATCACGACCGACGTGCAGAACCGGGTGCTCACGGGCAAGAACAACATCTTCAAGACCGGGCTGATGGCCTCGCGGCTGACCGACTCGGCAACGATGGTGTGGACCGCGGACCCGCGGCTGGACGTCGACCAGGTTGCGCTCAGCTCGGTCAAGGCCGAGCAGCTGGGGCTGACCGAGGGCGACCACGCGCTGGTGTGGCGTGACCCGGTGCTCCGTGACGCCGGCGTGCGTTACATGCGGGTAGCGATCGACGACCGGCTCACCGGTGCCGCGATCAACCCGGTGATGGACGCCTGCTTCGACGGCGACTTCGACGGCGACGCGGTCGCCGTGGTGAAGCTGCACAGCGAGGCCGCCAAGGGGGAAGCCCTGGCGAAGCTCTCGGTGCCGGCCAACCTGCTGGACACCGGCGTGGTCAAGAGCGACGGCTCGCACCCGCTGGCCATGCAGGTCTCGCTGGACACCCAGGTCGCGCTGTCCAAGGACGCTGCTCTGGCCGATGAGCTGGAGAGCTCGCGCAGCGAAGCGAACCGGCTCCGGCTGCAGGCGCTCACGGGCGCAGAGTCGCCTGAGGACATCAAGCTCGACCAGCAGGTCGTGGCGGAGGAGCTGAGCGCGCTGTACCGCCAGGCGCAGCGTGGCGAGTTCGGTGCGGCACTGACGTTCTCGGACCGCGAGGCGCACCTGCAGAGCGTGCGCGAGGTCTGTGTCGAGACCGGGGCCAAGGGCAGCGAGAAGAAGCTCGCCGACTACGCCCGGAACCTGGGCGATGCGCAGGGCACGCCCGGCATCACGCAGGCCGACCAGGAAGCCTCGATGTTCGCCACGGCGATCAAGGCCCACGGCACCGGCCTGGGCGGCTCGTTCAGCCAGCGCGCCGTGCGCGCGCTGCGCGGCGAAGATCTCAAGGCCGTCCTGGAGGTCACCTACCCGGTGACTCAGTCGATCCTGCAGGCCAAGCACGACGCCGCCGAGGCCCGGCACAAGTACGCGATGCTCCAGGGCCCCGGCCGCGAGCTCTGGAGGGGCCGCAGCATCGAACACGTCGGCCCCGGTCAGTGGCGCACGGCATTCCTCGACAGTGAGCCCGTCCAGGCCACGGCCGAGGAGTGGGAGAAGCAGTTCATCGAGTTCTACGAGTCCAAGGAGGGCTTCGGCGTCACGGTCAACCCGGACTACCTGGCCCGCGTGGCCAGTGCGCTGAAGGACCCGAAGACCGGGCTCATCCGTAACCTCGAAGAGGACCCGTCGCTGGCCGGCACCGTGATGGACCGGATGGCCTACGGCGGCGGCTTCGAGGCGCTCGTGCAGGCGGCCAAGAACCGCGAGAGCGTCTACGACGGCGAGAAGAACGAGCAGTTCGCGTCCTCGGGGACCCGGAAGGCCCGGTCGGAGATGTCCCGGCAGCTCGATCAGCTGAGCTCCGCAGAGGCGCACAGCCTGGACAGCGATGCGATTGCCGTCGACGACTCGGTGGTCAAGCGCGACGTGATCTCTCAGGACGCGGGGACCCCCCGCACCCGCGGCTCCCACCGACGCTCTGCGCATGCCGTGGGCGTGGGCGCGTCACGCCCGGTCTACACGCCGAGCATCGAGATCGATCAGCCGCAGGGCGACGACGACTACGGGGTGGGGTACTGAGATGGCACAGCGCAAGGAACCGGGAACGGGCCCTGCGGGCCGCCCGCGAGCGACCAAGGAGCTACCGGTTGACGACGATCGGCAGCAGGCCGACGAGCCGCAGAGCAGTGCTTATGCCTACTGGGAATCGCGTTCGGACGAGCCGATCGACGTCGAGGTGATCGACGAGCCGGGACCGGAGGACGACCGCTCGCGCGCCTGGCGCGAGCGGCTCCGGGACCGTGCCCGTGGGTTCTTCGGCGCGAAGACCCAGGAGCGGATGGCCGACCGCGAGCGCGCGCGCTGGATCGACGTCGACCGGACCGAGGACGAGGTCGAGGGCCTGGGCCAGCGCGAGCAGTTGCTCAAGCTCCGGGCGGAGACGCGGCTGGCCGGCGAGAAGTACATGGCCTCGCTGCGGGACTCGAAGCTGCTGGTGCCCGGCTTCAACGATGAGGAGCGGACGCAGGAGTTCGGCGTCATGCACCACGTCTACATGCAGATGATGATGCAGTCGTGTCTCAAGCCGCTCTCGCGAGGGGTGAATGCCAACTCGGTCGTCCAGGCCGTCGGCATGGTGATGGCGATGCGGATGCTTGCCCCGGACTTCAAGAAGGAGATGGACAGTTACCTCCAGCCCTTCAAGGACAAGATCCAGCAGCGTATCGACACCAGGACCCGCGGCATGGTCGCCTCTGCCAGGAGCGGCATCGCGCACAGGCAGAGGATCTTCAAGGATGTGCCGAGCGACGTCCGGCGCGAGCGCCTCATCGGCAGCCCCGATCCGCGTGATCACCTGACGAAGAAGTGGCGCAAGCGCTTCGACGCCATGCAGCACCGTGAGCGCGGCCATCGGGAGATGTTCACTCCGGACTCGGCAGCCATGACCGAGGTCGCGCTCATGGAGAACGCCTTCTGGAAGATGCGTGAGCCGGGCGCGGACGCCGGCCTGATCCGCGACAGCTACCGGGCGATGCGCAAGCGGCTGCACGAGCAGATGCGCGAAGACGGCCTGGAGCGCCAGGAGGTCGTCCAGCGCGCACGGATGATCATCGGCGAGCGGATGGAGTACGAGCCCGAGCTGCGCACGATGTTCAACGGCGTGGCCCACGGCCGGATCGTCAAGGCCCCTGCGCACGAGGAGCGGATCACGGGCTCGGACAGAGTCCGCATGGTCTGGAGCGGGGAGTTCGACGACCAGCTGGGCCAGCGTCTGCCCGAGGACGGGATGTTCACGCTGCGCCGGCCCATGGGCGCGGACGCCCACCAGGTCCAGCTCGCCGAGACGATGAAGACCTCGATGCTCGACGCGCTGGACCGCGGCGATCAGGAGGGCTACGGGGGCAACATGCTGGGCTACCTGGTCGGCTTCGCGGCGCAGAAGCAGGGCCTGGACACCAGCGGGCTGCCCGACATGCTCCAGCACCGCCTGGACCAGTCCGAGGTGATGATCGCGAGCATGGACATCGACGGTCTTTCACCCGAGGAGCAGCAGCGGGTCTACTCCAACGCCTACGTCGACGCGATGGAGGTAGCGAACGAGAAGTACCCGGATCTTGAGGCCGAGTTGAAGCGGAGCCTCGGGAAGAACTGGCAGCAGACGCTGCAGACGGCGGTCGACGACCCGGGTGCCTTCTTCGAGGAGCAGCGGCTCAAGCCGCGGTCGAGCCCTACGGGCCCGTCGTCCGAGCGAGAGGCCGGCCCGCAGAACGACGGCCCGAACACTGAGGCCGATTCCGAGGACTACCAGCCCGCCTGAGGGGATCCGAGAACACGGACAAGGAGCAGGAGGAAGGGTCATGAGCCAGGAAGAGAATGAGGGACAGCAGGTCAGGTTCGGATCGCGTTTCGCGCAGATGTTCGGCTACGTCACGCCGGAGGACAGGAGCCGATGGGAGCAGCAGCGGGCCCAGAACAAGCCGCACGTCAACGGGACCAAGCAGGGCACGAAGTCATTGCTGGTCTCGGTGATGGAGTTCGGGGAGCGCAACATCGGCGCGAAGCTCGATGCGGCCCACCGTGTGGCGGCGCAGCAGCAGTTCGAGGAGTCCCACGACAGGGTCGTGAACCAGCGCCGCGATCCGAACACGCGGAACATCATCGAGTCGGTCGACTACGAGCCCAAGGACGACCGGGAGGAGATCGAGCCGGATCTGGAGCCTTAGCCGAATGGGCCACGACAAGCGTAGCGAGTGGAACTCGATAAGCCCGCGACTCCTTCTCAGCTCGTTACTATCTTCGATAGACTGGTTTCTCAGCGAAATCGCGGCATGAAGGACGACAGGACAGGGTGTGGGCATGGAGACGACGACGAATCCGCGTGTCAGCAAGCGCGAGTTCATCTCTCGGGTCGCGACTCGCAGCGGGTTGCCGGTCCGGGTGGTGAACAAGGTTTACGAGTCGTTGCTCGGCGAACTCACGGGCGCGGTCAGCTGCGGAGAGACGGTCGTGCTCACGAGCTTCGGCCGCTTCTACCGACAGGCCCACAAGGGTCACAAGGTGCGCTTCGGCAAGAGCAACGTCGACGACTACGTGGTGCTGAAGTTCTCCGCGTCGAGCACCTTCAACCGCCGGCTGGGGGGCAACGAGGATGAGATCCCACCGGAGACCTACGGGATGATCGAGGATGCCGACGAGTTCGAGAAGATCGTTGAGGATCGTGAGCTACGGGCTGCATCGTAGGCAACGAGGAGCCAGCAGAAAAAGAGAACCCCCGCGATGCACAGGCATCACGGGGGTTCTCTTTATGGCGGGACGAGCCCAGTTGCGAGGCTCAGCCGTCGGCGATGGCAAAGATCAGCACGAGCACGATGCCCGGGACGATGAGCACGCCGGCTCCGCGAGGAGGTGCTCCCACCCCAGCGGGGGGGTTGATCCAGCCCATGAAGTTGTTCCACAGGCCGGCGACGGTGCTCGTGATCGAGGCGAAGAAGCCGGTGACCCATCCGACGATGACCGCCAGACTGACGCCGCTGATCAGACCGAGAGCGGTGATGGCACATGGCCGCGGTCGTGAGCGCTCTTGAACATGGCCCCGAACATGACGCCCCGTCCTACTTCCGGTCCTCGAAGAGCAGGTAGTACAGCCCGATGTGCGGGATGACGAGGGCCGCCAGCGCGATCCAGGCCCGCCCCGGGTCCTCGACCACCCAGCCGATGAAGTCCTTGACGGGTCCGACGTAGGCCAGTACGGGGGCGAACACCTCAGTGCGGAAGATGATGTGGAAGATGCCGTAGGCCATGCCGAGGGCGATTGCCAGTCCGATGCCGCGCCGTACGAAGAGGGCGGAACGAGGACCGATCCGCCGGCGGCGTCCCATGGCGGCGCTGGACTGGGGCTCGGCATCAGGAGCAACCACCTGGGCCGCTGGCTCGTAGTCGCACATCGCCACCATCTCACTCTTATCAAATCGCTATTACCTCCATTCTACGAGAAGTCTTCAATGGTCGGCAGAATAGGGGATTCCAGGTCACTCGAACTGGAGGTCTGGCTCGTTCATGGATGGCGTGTCGAAGCTGCCGATCGAGCGCCGTCGAGGTCGCGAGGGACTCGCGATCGGCTCGCGCTGCGCGGCCAGCTCGGCGAGAGTGAAGCCCACGGGGCGGCCGAGGCGCTGGCCGGCCATGTAGTAGGCCTGCCCGTTCGCGCGTTCACCCAGGGCGATGACCTCGCGGGTGACGGGCTCGCCCGGGCGCTGGGGCGCGCGCTCCCGCCAGACGATCCGGTGCGAGGGCTTCGTATTCGGATCCGCGCCGACATACGTGGTCTCGCAATCAGAGAGGTCGGGATAACTGGGCATGTACTCCAGCGGGTGTGTGCTCGGCGCGCCCTGCTTGATCCGGCCCAGCTGGTTGAGAGCCACGCGCAGGAGCCGGTCCTCCGGTCCATGAGGGTGCATCACCGCGGCGTCGTGGAGCGTCTGGAGGTCCTGCTTGAGACCGGTCGTCGGCAGGAGGCGGAAGGGAGGCTGACGCTCACTCATCACGCTTCTCCTGCTGGGCAGCACGATGCTCATCCGCCCACTGCTGACCGAGCGGGCCGAGGCTCTCGGCGAGCTCTTCGATGGTCATGCTCGCCTCGCCGGAGGCGTCGGACTCCTGGATGCGGCGGGAGAGTTCGGCCTGGAAAGCAGCCTCAGCGTGGACGTGGGCCGCGTGGTCGTACTTCATGAGGCGCACGAACGCGGCGAAGGGGACGATCGCGGCCTCGGGCTTGTTGTCGTCGCCGAAGATCAGCGGCGTGATCTCGCCGCGGCGATAGAGGTTCACCATCGTGGCGAGGTCCTCGCGCCTGAGCTGGTCGGTCGGGACGACATTGACGGAGAACTTCGGGAGCGCGGCGTCGGGAGCGCCGTTGTCGTGAGCGTTGCTGTTGTGAGTCATAGCTTCAGCCTAATCAGTCGGAAATAGCTTGTCATCGACTCGCATACGACGATTCTCGTCGAGTCGATAAGGGCGTCGAATTCCGGATCGCTCCGTCTCTGAGAGGCGAGACGGGCAAGAGAAAGAGGAGACCGTGCTCCAGCCCCGCACGGTGCGGAGCCGGGGCACGGGCCCTGATGGATGGACGGTCGCGACGAGCGCCGCGGACAGAACCTCGTCATCCAGGTCGGCAGTCCCGGCCGGGGGTAGGAGTCAGGGGCGGGCGGCCTGCTCGTCGCGGACGGCCATGGGCAGCATGGCGGCGGCCTGCGACCGGTAGTCCTCCAGGGCCTGGGCGTACGTCCCGGCCGCGGTGATCCAGCCGTACCGGGCGGAGTGCAGGCGGCCGGTCCGGAACGTGTAGCCGGTCAGGCGGCCGTGCTCGGTACGCTCGGCCTGGAACGCCTCTGCGTGCGGGTACGTATCGGCCACGCGGGCCCGGGCCAGGTCCTCGGTCATCTCTCCCGGCTGCGGGCGGTCGCACAGACCGCACAGGCGGGTGTTGGGGACGCCGTCCACGGCCTCGTCCACCTCCATGACCACGTACATGCAGCATTCCCGGCACGGCACGTCCACGCGGCGCACGCGCCGGCGGTACTCCAGCCGGTCCTCCAGGGTGAAGCGGAGCGGTCCGGCGCTGACGCGGTCCAGGACCAGCCACACGTGGGCGTTGGTGGTCGTGTCCACCTGGAGGCCCTTGACCTCCATCGCCTGGCCGTCGACCACCACCAGGTCGCCGTCCTTGGCGTGGCAGGCCAGGCCCCGGGGGCGCGGCGGGTTGTGGAAGACGGCCGTGGTGTCGCGCATGGTCAGCTCCTCGCGGCTGCCGCGGGCGGGGCGGCAGCTCCCCGGGCACCCCCACATGACGCCCTGCTGGCGGTCGTGCTGGGCGAGCTTGCCGGAGGACAGCAGGGGCGCGGTGTGGTCGTCGTAGCCGCACAGGCCGGTCGGGCCGTCGTAGTCGGCCGGGCCGTGGAAGGGCACCTCCAGGCGGCGGCGCACCTCGGCGGCAGCGGCCTGGGTCACCCGGCTGTCCGTGCCCGCGTACGCCTCGGCGCGCAGGACGGCGCGGCGTCCCTGGGCCTTCCATTCCTGGTCGACCTGCTCGGCGACCTCCATCACCTGCGTGACCGGCACGCCCAGTTCGCCAGCGATCTCGGCAACCTCCACGGGCCACGCCTGGGCCACGGCGTCCTTGGCCGCGTCCAGGTCGTGGTGGAACCCGACCTTGCCGTCGCGGCGCTCAGCGTAGGGGGCCCAGGCGGCGTAACGGCCGCGGCGCATGCGGACGCCCTCGTCGTGAACGGTGCCCAGGAAGGTGCCGCCGCGGACGACCGCCCAGCGGCCCGGGCCGTCCTCCTTGAGCTTGACGGTGTCCTGCTCCAGGGCGGCCAGCATGCGCTTCATGGCCTCGGTGGGCTCGGCGGCCACCAGGGCGATGTGCTCGGCCATGGGTGCCTCGTCCAAGCTGGTGCGGCGGGCGAGGAGAGCGGCCTGCTCGGCCTGCCACCGGTACTCGCTGCCGTCGCCCTGGCTGACGACGTTGCGGACGGACACCCAGTGGTAGCGGGCGCGGGCGCCGTTTCCGGTGCGGAACGTCCAGGCGATGCGCTCACCGTCCGCCTGGTCGATCGGCTGGAAGCTGTGGGCGGTGATGTGGCTGGCCATGACGAGGGTGCGGGCGGCGACCTCGGTCACCAGCTCCTGACGGCGCGCCCGGTCGTTGTGGTCGGCGCGGTGAAGGACGTGGGGGGCGACCAGGTCGGCGCCACCGTCGTCCCAGCGCACGGCCTGGTAGGCGTAGGGTGCGGCGCCGTCCGCCATGCCGAACGTGGTGCCTGTGCGCTCGGTGTCCTTGGCGCGCATGACCACCCGGGTGCCGTCCGTGTAGTAAGTCAGCTCCGGGTCGAACATGGTCGCGGCCGTGACGGTGTCGGCATCCAGGGGGCGCACGCGCCGCTCGATGTCGGCGACCTTGGCGGCCTGGTTGTCCTCCGCCGGGGCGGCCGAGGCCTGCTCGGCGGCGTCGGCGGCGGGGGCCTCGGTCTCGGCCGGCGGCTCGGTAGCCAGGACCTCCACGGCGCGCTTGCAGGGGCCGCACGCCTTGCGGTCGGCGGCCTCCTGGGCGGTCAGCTCCCGGGACACTGGTCGACCGCAGCCGATGGTGTGGGAGTGGAACGCGTCCTTGCGGACGTAGTGCACGGCCTTGCCATTGCCGACCTGGGCTGGGGCGGTGGTGATCGCGGACATGGCGCGGTTCTCCTAGTGGGTACTGAAGCAAAGGGGTGCAGGGCGCGCATGGTTCGTATGGCGCGCGGCCAGAAGCGCTGCGGCGAGGCGCCCTCGGGCGATCTCCTAGGCCACGCGCGCCCCGCCGTTTCGGTGTTCGGGGTCAGTCGGTGAGGTCGACGGCGAGGTCCGCGCCTTCGTCGGGGCGCAGCAGCCCGGCGAGAGTGCCGAGCGCGGCGGACAGGACATCGTCGTCCAGGTCGACGGTCGCAGGCCCGCCCTCGTCCTCGTGCTTGTCTTCGTCTTCGTCTTCGTGAAGCTCCACGTCGTGGAGGCGGTAGTCGGCATGGCCCATGCCCAGCTTGGAGTCATAGGCCGCGAAGACGGCATGCGTGTAGCGGGGGCCGTCGGCCGGCGTGAGCAAGCGGACCCGGCGGGCGATCGTGTCGCGCAGGGCGGCTTCCTCGGCCTCGGCGACGGTCTCCCGCAGCTCGGTCAGCATCACCGGGCCCACGGCGTCCAGGAGTGCCCGCAGGGCGGTCTTGCGGGCCCGTGCGCGGGCGTAGTCGGTGGCGACCTGGGCGCAGCACTGCGCGCGCCAGCACACGCAGCGGTGGCAGTCGAGGCAGTTCTGGGCCCGGTCGCAGCCGCACCGGCAGTCGAAGGGGGTGCAGTAGGCACCGTGTTCCGTCTTCGGTGCGGCGGGGATGGCGGCCAGGGAGCGGGATATCTCGGTGAAGTCGCGGTTCTCGTCCACGAGATCGGCGGCCAGAACCTGGCCGTCTTTACGGAGCTCCCCCGCAAGGTCATCGCAGGTTTGGCGGCGGACCACGAGGGCGTACGCCTCGACCTGCGCACCGATCAGCAGCGGGGGCAGAGGCCGGTCCGCAGGCGGCGCGGCGGCAGGCGGGGCAGCTTGCGGCCTGCCGGTGACGAGTGCCAGCGACGCGCCGATCAACTCGGGATCCGGGCGCGGGTCCTCCCGCCAGCGCAGGATCGAGCAGCCGGACACCGACCCTTCGTCGATCTCATGCAATGTCGGCTCCTGTGCCCACGCTCGGTCCTGCCAGCCGTCCGGTGGTGGCGTGGCCCCGCCGCGGTCGTTGTCAGGCCAGGTGACGCGCACGGCGCGCTCGGCGATGTCGGCGGTGAACACCTTGGTCCGTTCGGTCATCGGTGTGCTCCGGGTGTGTGGTAGGTGCTGATGCTTGCTGCCCAGCCGGCGAGAGTGGCGAAGTCGTCCTCCGCCAGGGAAGAGGAGCGGGGCGCGGCATGGGTGCCGCGCCCCACCCGGCGGCGGGTGCGGTCTCACAGCAGCGTGTCCCGCTCGTCTTCCTCCCAGCGCGGCGGGCAGAGTTCGGTCAGGGCGTCAAGGGCCGCAGTCGTCTCGGGGCTGTCGCCGAGATCGAAGGTGCACAGCTCGCTGCCGTCCTCGGCCACGAGACGGACGCCCGTGCCGTCCCAGAACGGCCCGCGCTTGCCGTCCACGGCCCAAAACCGTGCCAGAACCGCCACCATGGGGTACACCGGGTGCAGGTAGGCCGGATGACGGCGGATCTTGTCGACCAGGACTTCTTCCCACGCGGCCTCGGCGGCATCCCGCGTCTGCCGCCACCGCTGAACGAGATCCTCCGCCGTATGGCGGCGCGCCATGTGCCATAGAGCCAGGTGGACCTCTGTTCCCAGAAGGGCAGGGCCCCGGGCGGCGAGCCACTCCCGGACGGTCATGGCGGGCGGTGCTTCGGCGAGCAGTTCGGCGAGGTAGCTCGTGCTTGACGGCGTGGTCGGAGGGACCTTGCGCACGACGAAGACCGGGAGTGGCACGAGGGTGTCGAACGGGCCCGCTGCGTGCTGCGTTCCGTGCGGGGAGGCGAGGGCGACAGGGTCCTTCGGCAAGGTCCCGCACTCGCCGCACTTGGGGCACGCCCAGGTCCAGCCGACGACGGGAGCGTGGATGATCTGGCCGTCCTGGATGATCCAGTCGAAGCGGTCGGCCAGGCTGTGCTCGTGGGAGGCGAAATCGGCGTCGAACAGTTCGTCAGGCACGGTGAGTTCAGACATCGGTGGGCTCCCCTCGGCTGGTAGTGGGCCCCGGCAGCGCCGGGGCATCGAATGACGAGGCTGCGATGGAGGACTCAGCACCCGTCAGCCGGACAACCTCCAGGACGTGGGCCTCGATGTCGGCGCGGGCCTGGGCGACGACCTGCTCGCCGGCCTCCACGAGCGAGTCGACGGTGAACTGGGCGTTGCTGCCCGCACCGGCTACGGCGTTCTCCAGTGCGCTGAGTGCCTCCTTGGTGGCCCTCACGCCCTTCTTCTCGTGGATCGCCTCGTGCAGTGCCGCTGTGGCGGCCTTGACACGGGCGTACATCCGGTCGGTGACCTCGCGGACCTCCCGCAGGCTCTCGGCGGTGCGGGGCTGATGTGGGATCTCGGGCACGACGGGATCGTGCTCGGTACGCCGGATGGTCACCGGCACGCCGCTGCCGAGCCCCATGGAGGACACGAGCGAGCCCCACTGGGCGAGGCTCATCTCGATCTCCACGAGCTCTCGGCCCGGGTGTACCCAGTCGTGGCTGAGGTCGCGCTCGCGCGTGGCCTCGTGGACTGAGAGCGAGACGGTCTCGTTGTGGAGCAGGTCGGACTGGAACAGCGAACGGCCTCCGCCGCTCCTCCGCGTCACGACCGCGACGCCGAAGGCGGGGTGGATCTCGCTGTCACCTTCTGCGTCGATCACTGGGTCCTGGATCGGACGGCGGCTCATGGTTGCACCGCCTCGGCCGCTGGGTGATTGGCCCGCCGTCGTGGTCGGCCGAGCGCGCGGAAGCTGCGCACCAGGAAGCGGAGGAAGCGGTTGCTGAGGAGTGTGGCCTTAGGGGTCTCAGCCTGCTGGGACCGGTGCTCACGGTAGAGCCGCACGGCAAGGTCGATGCCGTAGCAGGTGAACAGGAAGTGGATGTCGTAGTTGCGCAGGTCCCACTCCCAGGTGTCCTCGCCGAAGGTCTCGGAGTTCTCGTGCAGCCACTGGCGCGCCTCGTGTTCGGAGCCGACGTACGTCCCGGCCTCGTCGAGGATCTCAGCGGCGCGTTCGGCCGGGGACTCCCGCTCGATGGCAATACCGGCAAGTCCGTTCCAATCGTGCTCCTTGGCGAGCCGATCGAACTGCTCGTCCGAAAGGTCGTCGGCGCTCCAGAGTCGGTCCACAGCAGCCGCGGCGGCGTCGCGGCGCTGACGCGCGAGCGTCGTGTGGGAACTCGAGTCGAAGTGCGTCACTCTGGCCTCGGCCACCCAGTGTGTCTTCAGGAGCTCCATCTGTGCTGCCTCGTCGAGCCCGCGCAGCTCATGGAGCTGCTTCAGCAGCGTGAGCTGCCGCTCGTGGAATGCCTGTGCCTCGTCGCCGATCTCCTCGTGCTCCGCCAGGTGCTCACGCACCAGCTGCAGGAATACGTCAGCGTCGTACTTCTTCACCTCGTGCGAACGGCCGCCGCAGAGCTTCTCGGCCCAGTAGCGCACGTTGATGCTCGGCGCGCCGTCGGAGTAGTAGGCGCGGTACCTCCTGGAGACGCTAAGGAAGTCGATCATGTCCAGTTCGCG
This sequence comes from Streptomyces vulcanius, assembly GCF_042653945.1. NCBI lineage: Bacteria > Bacillati > Actinomycetota > Actinomycetes > Kitasatosporales > Streptomycetaceae > Streptomyces > Streptomyces vulcanius. Next base: position 58,990 of record NZ_JBHSFK010000045.1, read on the forward strand.
GGTGAACATGTAGCCCTCGGCGATGTCGCCGGAGGTGGCCAGGTGCCCCGGCCAGGTGGTGATGTCCCAGGACCACGCGCGCGTGCCGGGCTTCTGGATCCGCAGATGGCGGTAGAGACCGTCATCGTGGAGCACCACGAGCTGGTGCTCGGTGGTTTCGCGCAGGAAGTCCGCGTAGGCGTGTGCGTAGGGGTTGGTCGGCTTGGTCATGATGAGTGTGCTGCGCTTTCTCTGACGTGCGGTGGGATGTTGTGGGGAGGCGGCGAGCGCGACGGCATGACGAAGCCGGGGCCTCCGTTGAACGGAGGCCCCGGCTTGTCGTACGGGGCCCAGCCGACCAGCACGCTCTGCTTCTCCTGGGCCGGGAACGTGGCGAGGACGGCGTCGGCCACTTCCTTCATGGGGGTGTCGAGCGGCATCTCGCGCTCGTACCCGTGACCCCAGGAGAAGTCCTGGAACTCCGCGGTGTCGGTGAGCGTGGCCACCTCGATGGGATACGAGCCGTCGCGGAGCCAGACGTTCACAGTGGCGCTGTGAAACTGGCAGCCGCCGCACCGTGCCCGCCATCGCAGCGGCTGGGTACTCGTCGCCACGCCGCCGGATTTCGACGAGGTGGACCGGGCTCCCGGTGCGGGAGGAGGGCGTCAACAGTCGTCATCCAGGGGCTCCAGAACGTCGGCCGCCGTGATGTCGCCCCGGATCAGCAGGAGGGCGACAGCGTGGGCCCGGTCGTGCGTGCCGGTCTTCTTGTAGATGCGCCCCAGGTGGGTCTTGATCGTTTCCTCGGAGAGGCACAAGTCCGCGCCGGTCTTCGCGTTGGACATGCCGCGCGCCACGCGGACGATGACCTGCTTCTCGCGGCCGGTGAGCGGGTGCGTCAGCGAGGGTGGGAGCATCCCCCGGTCGCGCAGGTGGCCGAGACCGCCCCGGTGGAACGCCGCCTCCAGGTGGGGCATGACGGCTCGCAGGTAGGTGGCGACCACGTTGCGCTGCGACAGCCAGGCCGCCCGCGTCTTCTCTGTGGCGTCGGCCAGGTCGTGGGTCAGTTCCTCGCGCCAGGTCAGGGGGCGCGTCTCTGTGGGTTGGGCTGAGAACATGTCAGCGCTCCTTGCGCTTATGGGTCTTCGAGAATTGCTGGCCGCGCGTGAGGATCTGGTCGGCCAGGGCTTGGGCCGCCTCGGGGCGGCAGTTGGAACAAGGGCGTGTCGTCTGGCGGGTGACGGGCGCTGTCCCGCTCGGACTCCTGCTCGTCGGTGTCGATCCAGCCCGCCGCGCACGGAAGCTCGTGCATGCACCTGCACTCGGCCCCCGGGCACGGGGCCTGGCCAGCCGAAGTGGTGCTCTGCGGGCGGCGGGGCCGCTGGAAGCCGGGGCACAGCTCGGCGACGATGGTCTCTGTCGACGGTATGCCGGTGTCGACGAACTCGACGTCGGGGTCCATGAACGCGGCGGCCCACGTCGACCAGCCCTTCGCGGTACCGACCTTGCGGATCTTTGCGGCCCAGCCGCCAGCAGCTCGGCGTCGGAGGCGGCCACCAAGGCTTCGGGCGTCTCGGGCGCGGCATCCTGCTGCCCGGCCCACTGTCGGAGGATGCCGATGGGGGTGTCGCGAGCACTCATACCGTGCCTCCGTCCGGTTCGTCGGCCGGCGACCGGTGCGGAATGTCGATGCCTTCGCCAAGGGCCGGGCGCTCGTACGAGGCCAGCACCGACTGCCACTTGCGGCGGAGCGCGCGTACTGCACGACCAGGCACAGCCCAACCGCAGCATCGGCCACGATCAGGCCGGTCAGCGGCGAGGGTATGGACTCCGTGACCAGGAACCAGGCTCCGTTGGCCATCAGGCCAGCCGTGACGCCGCCCAGGAAATGCCGGGCCAGGGCTCTGAGGAAGCTACGACGGGTGTTCATCGGCGTACCGCCGTCTCTCCTTCGAAGGGCTCCAACAGATCGAACGCGGCGTCCTCCTGGCCGGACAGGTAGCGCTGGGCGTAGTCGCCGATGTGGTCCCGCCGGAGCCAGCTCCGCTGCTCGTCGATGAACCCGCTGTCGTCCCAATAGCCGTCGCGGTAGTCGATGGCGCTGCTGCCGTTCGCATCGGCGCGGTCGAGGCGGGAACGCGGGAAGCCGTAGGCGAGGGCCTCGGCCCGGGTCCATACGCTGGTCGGTCCCTTGGCGACGCCCGACCAGCTGATGTACAGGTCCCGGTCCTTAGCGGCCTTCACGATCAGACCGCGCAGGAGGGGGGTGTTAGACGGCACTCAAGATGCCGATATCGCGGGCGTGGATGGGGCGTTGAGTGTGCCGATGGGGTCGGTGCGTGAATGGGTTCGTAGGCGGCGGCACCTTGCCGATGAAGGAGACCGTGAGCCCGAAGCCCGTGGTGCAGCCGGTGAGCGTCGGGGCAACTCGTCGGCACGGTGTCGGTGCTCCGGGGACAGCCTGGTGCTCTTGCGCCGCTGGGGCGTTGAGCGCCAGGGTGCAACACGAGGTGCCCCTTTCCTTGCTCGGCCGCACGGCCGGAGCCTGACGGGATGGACGATGATCGAGGTAGCGGACGCGATGGCGGCCCGGCAGGCGCTGGCCCGCCGGATGCCGCGCTCAAGCCGTGGGGCCAGGCCCGGCCCCGGACCGTCCGTGACCTCGGCGGCGACCTGGTCACGGCGCGGCCGGACCGGACCCGCTGCACCGGCTGCCGGCGCACGCATGTGGTGCTGGACGTCGGCCTGCTGCCCCGCCGCGCGTACACCGTGCGATTCCTGGGCCGGGCCCTGGTGGGCGCGGTACGCGGGCACGGCCACCGGAAGATCGCCGCCGCGCTCGGCGCCCCGGAGGGCACCGTGCGCGGCTGGCTGCGCCGGGCCCGTCGTACCGCCGAGCAGCTGCGAGCCACCGACGCCGTTTCTGGCTGCTGCCTGCCCATACGCCGTCGCAGGGGCGGCCGGACGACCATCCGCACTCACGACGGGCAGCCCCCTACGCATCTGTGCGACACCTTGCCGACGAGCCTGTCCGATTCGTCGGAATCTTCATCGGCATCGTGAACGCCTGCTTCGTCGGCATTTTCAGCGCCGGGCAACAGAGCGGGTTCCGGTCCGCCTTCTCCTCGGCCAATTCGTCACGCAGCCCGTCGACCTCTGCCTCTGCGTCGAGCAGCCGGCGCAGGATGGGGGCAGCCTTCTCGCCCATGTAGGCCACAAGGTTGCGACAGAACAGGTCCTCCCACTTCGGGTGCTCGTGCTCACAGCTGTCCTGGATCGCCTTGCCGAACGACATGAGCAGTGAGTTCCGAGCGGGCTGCGCGTCGCCCATCTGCTGAGCGAGTGTGGCCCGCTGCTCCGGTGTCAGATCGTCGCGGGCGCTCACTGGCCTTCACCGCCCTCGGCATGGTCGACGAGGAAGGCAATGGCCTGCCTGGCGGACATGTGGCCATGCGCCTCGGACACCGCGCGGCGCAGTTGCTCGGCTTCCACGCTGTAGCCGTTCTTGTCGAGCAGCTCGGCGGCGTCCTTGCCGTGCATGCCGCGCCGGGCCTTCGCGTCGAAGATGAGATTGGCGGCCGGGACCGCGGCGATCCGTGCTGCCTCCCAGGCGGCCGTACGGGCCTGGTGGAAGGAGTGGCGCACGCGGGTTCCGCCGTGGCTCAGGCACGGCTCGCCAGCTGTCGCGGCGCAGCCATCAGGGGGCGGCGGGCAGTCCACGGTGCGCGGGGAGCGGTCTGGCGGCTGCTTGGTCATCGCGGGTCCTCGGTGGTGTCGCGCAGGGTGCAACGGGGCGCGCCCGGGCACGGGCCGAAGCCGTCGTGCTGGGAGCACAGAAGCTGGGACGGGTACGGGCCGCCGCTTTCGGCGGGGTCCACCAGTTCCGAGGCCTTGCGCATGCCGGCCTCGTACTCCTCGCGCTCGTACCGGCCGAACGGATTGCGACGGCTCCAGGAATCGTCGGTGATGTCCTGGGCGGCCTCGCGGACTGCGGCGCCGCCGATGGCCTGCTGGTAGCGCAGGTACGTGTCCTCGGCGAGGATCCGGCGCAGGTGCTGGTCGACTTGGACCGGGGTCGCGTCGAACCGGCCCGGAAACGCGACGGCGGACGCCGGCTCGCGGCTCGCGGTAGCGCGCGCCACCCATGAGGCGATGACCGCGACCGTGGCCCATTCCCAGCGGGACAGCCAGTCGATGATCAGTCGTTCGTACGCGCCGAGCTCCACACCGGCCGCGACCAGCGTGTCCCGCAAGATGGCGGCCTGCTCGTCGAACTCGTGGAAGCCGGACGGGCGGTCCTCGACGGGAGCCTTGGGTATGTCAAATGCATCGGTACTCACGGTTCACGACCTCTCGATGTCGGGGAGCGGCAGGCCAGCGTTCCGATGGGCCTGTTCGGCCGCGTGCGCGCGGCGCTCGAACTGCCCCAGGCGGCGCGCTTCGTTGAGGAGCGGCTGCGGGTGGACCATGACGGGCTTGCCGAGCAGGACGGACAGCGGGCGTACTGGTGGCCTCGGCGTATGACCTGTTCAGCGTGGGGCTGGCCGTTCTGGATTCGCCGACACATGTTGTGCCAGCCCGCGGCGAGCACGTCGGCGTAGCGGAGGATGTCGGGGTGCCGGTTGAGGGCGGTGACCTGGCGGCTGGTGACGATCGGGCACGTCTCGTGCACCTCGGGGTCGAGCTCATCCCCGGCCGTGTGCAGCCACCACTTCCGTGACCAGTCGGCGTTCTTGCCCCGTCGGGACCACGCGGTGGGATAGCGGTCGAGGCTCCAGCCGACGTCGGCGGCGTTCTCAGTGACGAACTGGTCGTCGTTGACGCGCCGCCACTTCAGGCGCGGCACAGCCAAGGGGTCGGTGCTCACAGGTCGTCGTCCCGCTCCGGCGGCATGGTGGCGCTCACGTCGCAATCCGCCAGGCTGAGCCGGTCGGTGGGAAGTTCGATGCCGTAACCGACCCTGATGCCTTGATGGGGCCCCTGGTAGTGAAACCTGGGGTCGACGCATTCGACGGCGGTGAATCCCCGGCTGGCGTGCCTGATGACCTTGGCCAACCAGCGGGCCGCATGGCCTTCATAGACAACGCCGTCACGGGCGATGGGTCCACTGCTGACGTACACGAGAACGCCGGGCAGCAGCCGCTTCTGAAGAGAGGTCAGCTCATACCGCCTACCGAAACGGTCAATGCGGGGCTCGGCCACGGAACTCACCGCGCCCTGGCCACACGGCTGTCACAGCGAGAGTGGCCGTCGCTCGCGTTGGCGCGGTCGTAGTCGTCGTCGACCAGGGCGAGCGTAGTCGGATTCCAGTCCAGAGGCATCGTGTGACTCCAGTTCGAGCACCTGGCGCAGAAGGGCCGTGTGCTCGTCGGTGAGGCGGGGGCGTGCGGCGGCGCGTACGGGCTTCTTCATCAGCACGGGCACGTCAAGGCGGATGCCGAGCATCGTGCCGTCCTGGCCGTACGCGATCTCGTAGACGGACGGGGTGATGTACCAGGCTTCATAGCCCTCGGCCGGCTGCCCGGCGCGCGACGCCTGCACGGCGATCAGGCCGGCCACTGCGGCGGGCGGTCCGGGCCGGTAGCGGTCCATGGAGCCGTTTGTGCCCTCGGCCGATCGGCAGTCGGCCCAGGGCTGCTTCGTCAGCTGGTCTTCTTCGGCTTCGGGACGCGGCAGGGGCCAGGGCCTTCACAGCAGGCGGAGCGCGTGCCGGTGCGTGGCCGGAGTCCGGCCGCGCCTCAGCCAGGGGCTAGTCAGGGGCCGAGGCCGGTTTCGCGCCTCCTCGGCGTCCCAGGCCGTACGCGATGCGGAACGGCTCAGGCATGTCCCAGGACCCATCGGTCCTGGGGTGCACGACGCCAGCGGCAGTGAGCTCTTCGAGGAGGTCGTGGTAGCAGGCCAGGTGCCGCATGCCGCTGGGGTACGGGTCCGCCGAGCGGGAGCCGAGACGGCGAAGACGGTCTGGCAGGCGCGCGTGGTCCCACTGGGCGATGACCTGGTCGGAGTCGATCGGCAGCTGCTGCCCGGCCAGCGGAGCGAGTGCCGCCCGCACCCACGGCATGGCCTGCTCAACCTCTGCGGCGCGCGCACGCGCTCCCTCCGGCACACCCCGGCGGATGTCCTGGTGGTGAAGGGCGCGCGGGTGGTCGGGGTGATCGTCAAGGGCGTGGCGCACGGCCTGCCTCAGTGCGATGAGGAACGGGCGGGGGCTGAGTCCGCCGACGCCGTCCTGGAGATACGTGAGCATGAACCTGTACGTGGAGCCCCTGCGGGCGGTCGCGCGCATGTACGGGTCCGCGATCACGGTGAAGAGGCGTTCCTGCGCGGCGGGATCGGAGGTCAGCTGCGCGGGGGCGCTGAAGCGGCCGTCGGGGGTGAGTTTCCAGCCCGGGGTCAGAGAACGGAAGGCGGCGGCACCTTCACTGGGGTGGTTCGCCAGGAGCTGGAAGAACAGCCCGTAGAGGTGCGTTCCGGTCACCTGGCCCCAGTGGTCCGGCGTGCTCCAGTTCAAGTCGGCAGTACGCAGAGCACGTCGGGCCTCGGACGTGAGCGCCCACAGGGCCGCGTCGAGGGTGTCGGGGCGGAGGAAGACCTTCGCCCTCACACGCGGCCCGAGGCGGGCCAGGTCGGCAGCGAGCTGGAGGACTCCGGAGGCGAGGCGATCCGTAGTGCGCTGATCGGGGTGAAGCCGGTCCAGGCTGTCGAAGACAACCAGATGAGTACGGCCCTGCGAGTTCAGGTCGGCCACGCCCTGGCGCAGGGCGTCGGGGTTACGCAGCAGCCACTGCACGCGGTCGCGCCAGCTGGGCAGGTGTGTGAGGTCGGAGACGCCCAGGGCGGTCAGGGCGACAGCGGTCCACACCGTCGCGGGGCGGATTCCTTCGCCGAGCAGTGCCTCCAGCTCCGGCGCGGCCGGATAGCCGTCGCTGTCTCCTGTGGCCCCAGGGGCGGAGATCACCCGGGTATCCTCCAGGCGCGGCATCTTCAAGTCATGGGCGGCTGCCGCACGGAGGTCAGGGTCGGTCAGGACCCGGGCCCACAACGTCTTGCCGACTCCGGGACCGCCGCGGACCACGCTGCTGTCGATGAACAACGCGGGGCGGCAGCCGGGCGTGTAGAGCATGGAGACCGGCAGTGTGGCGGCGTCGCGGGTCAGCGCTGTGGTGAGCGCGTCATGTATGAGTGTGCGCAACAGCCCGGGGGTGGGGAGCGTCATCACAGGGTCCTTCCAGTAGGGGCGTGCGGCAGGCGGGCGTGGTGGTCGCCAGCGGGCGATCAGTCGAAATCCGTCTCGGACAGCCTTTGGGAGCAGCCCTCCCGCAAGAACCAGCCGCGTGCCGCATCCCGTGTCGGTCACAGGTGCGTTGTCAAGTCAGTCGTAGCTGGTGGCGGGCGGGATCAGTACGACTGTTTCGCCGCCTTGGTCGACCCATTCGACGGGGCCGGTCTGCTCCAGTTCCACAGCTGCGGCATACAGGTCGTCCGAGGTCACGTGGAGAGTGGTCATGGGCGCGGACATGCGTCTCCTTCCGGGGTGGTTGTCACTGGCATACCGGCGCCGGATTTCCAGTCCCTGGTGGCCCCGATTCCGGCGGATCCTCCGGCGCCGGAATTTCGGGCGCTGGTGGTTCGCCCTGAAGCTCCGAGTCATCCCACACCACCTACTCGTGCCGGAAGGTGCCCTTGTCGGTGGGCTCCCTGGTCCGCTTCAGGTAGCCGAACTCCTCCAACGGCGGCCTGGGGGGGTCATCTCGTATCCGGCCTCTTCGAGGTTGTGCTTGAGCTGGTTGACCAGTTGCTGCAGGCCGTGGGTCGTGCCGGTCACTGTCAGCCCTCAATCTCCTCTTCGCCGACCTCGTCGACCTCTTCTTGGACGTACGCCGAGAGGAACTTGCTCGACAGCGGGTCGAAGCCATACCGCTCTGACCAGCGCTTGAGGTACTCGACGGGCTCAGCGTTGCCGGGTTCGTCACGCACCTTGCCGATGGCCTCGGCGATCCACTTGAGGGTGTCCGTGCCGGGCCACTCCGGCGAGGTGCCCAGGCCGAGCGCGATCGCGTCGACCACGTCGGTGTCAGTGAGGGGCGTGCTGGCCCCGCGGCTGTTCGAGTGGGCGAGCTGCTGCTCGTAGTCCGGGATGAAGCCCATGGTGAGGAGCACGCTCTCGGGCAACTTGTAGGCGTCCCAGATCGCTTGGGTCGCGTTCGTGGGGGTGTCGCCGGTGGAGAGCCCGCCGGAGATGTAGAGCCTGTAGTCGGCGACCGTGAGGAATGTCGTCTCACGGGAGTCGAGGGCCTTTTCGAGGTTGTTGATGATGACGAGCCCGGCGCGCCGGGCGTACTCGATGAGCACTTCGCCGTTCTCGTCGACGAGGTCGGACTCGCCGTCCAGATCCGGCAGCAGCTCGTCCAGTTCAGCCTGAGGCTCGTCGAAGGTGAAGAGCGAGGCGTCTGTGATCTTTTCGAGCAGCTGACGGCCTCGGTCGAAGTTCGGCGGTTCGGTGCTTTCGGCCGGGAAGGCGATGGTGGCCGTGAGCATGCTCGCGCCCATGATGACCTGCTCCTTCGGTGGTGGGGGAATCAGCGGGTCGGATCAGTTCTGGATCCAGCCGAGGACGTCCTCGACGTCCTGGTCGTAGCTGGCCTTGATCGCCTGACGCAGGGTCGCGCGGGGTTCTCCAGGTAGTGCAGCGCGGCGCTGTAGATGAGGTTGGTGGCGTCGCGGACCTGCTCGTCCTCGGGTACGAGAGCACTTACGTCGTCGGCGGCCCGGTTCACGGCTTCGCTGATGCGGGCCTGGAACAAGGCTGCTTCGAGAGACTGGCCGTGCCGGTCGATCAGGGCCTCGATCTCGTCTGCGAAAGCGGGCTTCCCCTTGTGGTGCGCGTCCCAGGTCTCCTGCTTGCCAGGGACCTTGTACTCGACGCCGTCACAGAGTCGGCGGATCTCGTCCAGCACGGCGCGCACGGAGGCGGAGATCCGCTCTTCTTCGAAGTGGTGGAGCTCGCGGACGTGCATCTCGGCGGTCTGCGCAGATCCGGGAGATCAAGCGCTCCCAATCCCCCAGCGTCATATGGACCCTGCCGTCATGGAACGAGGTGAGCCCGGGCGATCCGTTGGCGGTGATGAGCCGGCCATTCCGCTCGTTGAAGCGCTGCTCGGGCAGAGGCTCAGTGACTCAATGGATCCGCAGGGTGTTCATGTCCCTCTCCACCCGGAAGGGCAGCGAATCGCCAGGCCGAGCTCTCTTCGGAGGCCGAGGCTGCGGCTCTTCCGGGTGAGCGGCGGTGAAGGAGGTGAGCGACGACGGTGGCGACGCGCGCAGATAAGGAGTCAGAACTTGGCGCAGCGCCTCACCCGGATGCGGAGCCCGCGACTCCAGCGGCAGGCGGCTCAGCTCCGCAGCGAGCAGGCCCAGCCCCTCGGCCACCAGTGGGGTTCTCTTTGCATCGGCGAGCCGGGCTAGGGCCGAGGCGAGATCCCGCCACTCACCTCGGCGCCGGGCGAGCCATGCGTCGACGGCCAGGACGTCGATCCAGGCCGGGCTGTCCTCATAGCGGTCCCCGGTTACCTGCCGCCACCGACCGGCCCGCTCTAGGTTGCCGCGCCGGCATGCGAGATAGGCCACCGCCAGATCGAAGAGCGGAGTGCCTCGGACGCCGGGCTCATCCCACCAGACCCGCTCCACGACGTCGGCCCAGCCCCACTCTCCCAGCCGTAGCGCCTCCAGCGGGGTGAAACCTGAGTCCGCGACGGGGCGGACCTCTACCAGACCCTGCAGCCGACGCTCGGTCGGCCGCAGGGTGAACAGGGATCCCTCCGGCACCAGCGTGCATACCGGACGCCGTCGACCGCCGCCTATCTGCAGGACGGCGGGGCCGCACAACGGGGTGGCCACTGTCGTGTCCCCGCCCGTCTCCATGTCCGATGGGTCCCTCACGGTCCACTGGCCGTCCGGCTCCCGGCCCCACAGCCGGATCCAGCCGTTCGCGGGCCGGCACGACTCCTCGCCGCCCGAGCTTTCCCCGTTTGTGCGCCGCGCGGAGAGCACTGTCTGCTGGGTGCGGCCGCCGGTCACCAGGATGGGCTGCACCGACAGGTAGGGAGACCAACCGTGCACCAGGCACCGTTCCTCGTGCGGGATCTCCACCGGGATGGACGACTCGGCACGCAGCGGGACGCGCCCCAGCCGACGGTTGCCGCGATCGAGGACCTCGGCCGCGCCGACGACCGTGCCCGGCATGGCACCGGGCACCGCGGGAGCCACGATGTCGACGTGTGTCGTAGCGACGCTCACAGCTCGCGCACCTCCACCGTCCGCGCACGGCAGGGCGCCTGCATCCAGATGTTGTCGCCGCGGCCCCGGAAACGACCGTCGGTGAACGACACCTCGACCCGCGCCGGGCTGACGCGGCCGTGTCCGATCCAGGGCTCCGGCATGGGCGGGCGGGACGCATACAGCTCAGTGTTCGCCTCGGAGGGCTTGGCCTGGAACTTGCCGGACAGATGTCCCTCGGACAACTCGCGGTTGTCGCGTTCCTGAGTCTCCGGGGAGGTGTAGCAACCGGAGGTGTCGCGCTTCGCACCGCAGTTCGGGCTGATGATCCAGGCCATGAATTTGCTCCTGATGTGTGTCGGGGTGGTCAGTACTTCTTGCGCCGGCGCGCGAGACGCCAGCGGTAGAGGGGGCTCGGCGCGCGGTTGGACTTCCGCCGGTTGTGCGGGCGGCAGAGCAGCTGGCCGTTCCACAGTTCAGTCGGCCCGCCGCGGCTCCAGGGGTGTATGTGATCGGCCTCAGTTCCCGGTGCCGGGCAGCGGAACCAGAGGGGCGGCTTGTGCTCGCACCGGCCGTTGGCCTGGCGGGTGAGCTGCTGCTTCTGGGACCAGCTGTAAAGCCGGGTGGGGTCCCGCCAGCGCCGCTTACGGCCAACGCCGATGGCGAGGCACAGGATACCGAGCGCAGCGACGGCCAGGCAGGCGAGCAGCACAGTCGGATCTGGCTGCATGGTGCTCAGTGCAGGTCGTTGCCGAAGGAGATCAGCTCACGCCTGGTGGCCCAGAACAGGTCCTCGGAGTCGATGACCGTGACGAGACGGGCCTTGCCGGGGCAAAGGTTGGCCCTTCGGGGCTTACGATGCTCTGCGCCGGGGCGGGGCTCGGAGACGATGCGGTACTTGGGCATGGTCGAAGGCTGCTTTCTGTACAGGAACGCGTGAGCCGGACAGCGAACCGCCGAGGAGACCGGAGTGGTTCCTCGGCGGTTCGGATGGGGGCGTCCTCAGAAGTCGATGGAGTACTTCGGGGGACGGCGCAGGATCACCGCGGCGGCACGCAGGTCCTTCTCGTCGTCGGGCGACCTGTCGTCCTCGTCACGGAGGTCGGTGAGTGTGAAGGCACCATCCGGGAGCTGGTAGCCGTCCTCGGACGGGACGGCGTCGCGCATGCGGAACTGCAGCCCGGTGCCGGTGTCCCAGTCGTCGATGGTCTGCAGGCTGTCGCTGTTGAACAGATCGACACGACCGTCGAAGACGTCGGTGTCGCCGTTCTTCCAGGTGATGTAGGCCTCGATCCGCGAGCCGGCGTGCTCGCTGCGCTTGATGTTCAGGTCACCGATCACCTCGGCGAACGACTCTCCCAGGCGCAGCTCGAAGGCGATCGCCCGCAGGTGGTCGAAGTTGATGTCGTACTTCCGGGAGAAGTCGACGATCTCGGCCACCTGCTTCTCTGCCACTCCGGGCACCTGGTCACGCAGGTAGGTGGCCACCGTCTCGGGCTCGGGGTAGGCGAAGCGCATGTGGTAGTGGAAGCGGCCGGGGCGGTTGAGCATGTAGTCGTTGACGCGTTGCAGCTCGTTGACCGACAGGACGTAGAGGCGCTTCGTCGTGCTCAGCCCGTCGAACAGACTCAGGAACTGGTTCTGCGACTCGTCGTCCTCGTTGGAGAAGATCTTCTCGAACTCGTCGAAGACGACGACGACTTCGCCCAGCTCGTCGAGGAAGGCGGCCAGACCCGGCGTGTCGTGCTGCACAAGCACGGTGGGCAGGTGGTGTTCCTCGCGCATCCGCTTAGCGAGCAGGCGGAGCATGAGGCTCTTACCCATGCCCTTGTCGCCGGAAAGAATGACGCCGAGCGAGCGGTCCATGGCGGAGTACCCAGTGACGATCCGCTGTACACGGGAGGCGTGGCTGCCGTAGACGGTCTCTTCGGCGGATGCCAGCGGCTCCGTCTGGTGCAGGCTGTAGCCGGTCCCCTGGGAGAAGGCGATCGCGTAGGTGGCCACGGGCAGATCGGCGAACGTCTGCACGGAGTCCCCGTAGAGGCGGAACTCCCCGCCGGAAGCAACGATCGTAGATGCGGGCATGAAGACTTCTCGCTTTCGCGGGAGTTGAGTGGGTGGTGGCGGCAGCACGGCGGCGCTCAGCGGATCGAAAGCCCGCTGCTGTCCGGGGGGTAATGGGGGAATGCCCCAGGGAGTTGTGCAGCTCGGCGCTGCGGCCCTGGTGGGCGCCGAGTGCGACGTCGACGAAGGTCTGGGAGCGGCGGAACAGGCCGCCTTGCATGAGGGTGTGCATTCCGCTGGCGAAGAAGCCGCGCCGACCGGGACCTTGCCGTCGTCGTCGAGGTTCGCCGACAGGCTGAGGACTTGGTCGCTCAACCGCTGACCCCGGCAAGGACCGGGTCGAGCGGCCCGTGCCGGGGTCAGCGAGCGTCGACGACGGGCCGGCCGGTGACGTCGACCGCCGGGTCGCGGGAGATCAGCTCGACCTGCTCGCCAGGCGACTTGGTGAAGACGAAGTAACTGGGGTGCTCGCCGGCTGGCGGGACGGTGTGGAACCGCAAGTAGTTACCGGCGTGCAGGTACTCGACCTTCCAGATCAGGCGCTCGGCGCCGTACAGGTCTACGCGGCAGCCGGAGCGCAGCGTTCGGGCGTCGATGGGCCCGTGGTCGACGTCGGACGGCTTCGCCTCGCCGGGCATCGGGAGGACGGTGTGCGTCAGCCGGTGCTCGACCGCCCGGACCTCGACGCCGGGCTCGGCGAGTGCCTGCACGTCAGCGACGTACGCGTCGGCCTCGTCCCGGCCGTGGAGTGCGGATGTGGTGACGTCGCCGTGCCACTTCCCGCCGTCCTTGCGCCACTGGATCGCGTACGAGACGTCGTCCCGCAGGCGCTCGGGCGCCGGAGCCAGCGGCTCGTCCTCCCCGAAGTCGATGCCGGCGAGGACGTCGTTGGCGGCCGCGATGTTCCGCTCGAACGCCTCGGACATCGGGGCCAGCGAGGCCGGCGTCCCGTCGGCGACAATGACGCTGTCGGTCTTGACCACGATCGTGCCCTCCGCGGTGCTGAGGACGGTGCCGAAGTGCACGGGGTTGTGCTGCGGCTCGCCGGTGACGCGGACCCGGATGGTGTCCGGCACGGGGGACGCCGCCTCGGCCTCGACGACGTCGCCGGCCTGGATCTTGGGCAGCCGGGCGACCGCGTCGGCCTCCTGCTGCTTGCCGATATCCATGCTGAACTCGTCGATGGGCCCCCAGGCGAACATGCAGAGCGACGACTTCGCGGTCGGCTCGACGCGCCAGCAGGCGTCGCGCAGGTTGTCGGCGGCGATCTGGAGTTCGACCCTGAAGGGCTTGTCGTTGTAGTCGCGTAGGAGGCCGCCGAAAACCCAGTACACGGCGACCCTGCCGTGTCCACGCGGCTCGACCATGAAGCCCCGGACGTCTGCGCCCTCCTTCGGGTCGAAGTCGTCGGTCAGCTCAGCGAGCTTGAGGTTGCCCAGGGCCCCGATTGCGGCGCGGACGTGGGGGTCGTCGGAGTGCTTCGGGAGGGAGCCCTTCGTGACGCCAGCGTGGCCGACGATGCGGCCCTCGACGACCTTCGGGGCCGGCGTCTCGACCGCGGCCGGCGCGACGACACCCTCGGCGGCCTTGAGTGCGGCGAGAACGTCGCGGCCCTCCAGGGTCAGGTTCGACATGGTGCGGTGCATCAGGCGGCGCTCGATGAGGGCGGCTTCGGTGCGCCAGTTGCAGTCGATGACCTCGTCGTTCTCGCCGGTGTAGATGGCGCGGACCATCGGCTCCGTGAGTTCGTACTGCCGCATCACGGTCCGCATGTCGCGAGTGATGTTCATGGTCGGTGCTCCTACCTTCTCCAGGCTGACGTCCGAGGTCTTGTTCAGTGCGTGGCCACAGGTTTGCTCCTTGTCCGGGACGTGGGCGGATGGGGTATGTGCAGAGGTGTGCGGCGCCACTGGTGTGACATGGCGGCGTGAGTTTTCCTGTACCGGGCCCCGGGCCCCGGGCCCCGTGGGTCTCCGGGCCGTGCTCGGCTTTCGCTGTCAGTGGGTCAGAAGGTCGTCGAGGAGGCTGTCGATGTCGACGGCTTTGGACTCCTGGCCTGCGGCGACGGCCGCGTAGGTCTCGGCGATCCACTCCTTGATGGGGGCTGCCGGTCCTTCAAGGCAGGCGTATCCGTCGGGGGACTCCAGTTCGAGCCTGAGGCCGCGGTCATGGAGCGGGCCGACTGGGGTGATCTTCACGTCGCCGATTCCAGCGGGCGCGGTGAGGCCCTGGTCGAGCAGTTCCCGGGCGAACGTCCACCGGACCACATCGTCGGGCGTGACGTCGAAGGAGAACTGCACCGCGTAGGGGTCGGTGTCCATGTAGTACAGCCTCACGGGGACGAAGACACGCATGTCCGGGCCGGCCACGAGCGTCATGCGGATCTTCAGTTCCAGGCCGGGAAAGTCCATGGGTGGATTCCTGTTCTTCGGCGGGAAAGCGTGGTGGAGGCGGGCGGCGGGAGGCAAGGCCCGGCGATACTCGAACACCGCCGTCCCGCCGAGGTCGCTGTGCGGGGGCATGGCGGGTGCGGTTTGCTGCGCCTGGCGTTCTACCAGGGCGTTGATGGCGAAGAGGACCTCGCCGTGGATGGCCCTTTGGCCGGGGTAGTGCCAGGCTTCGGCGTGGCTCTCGGCGCGGTTCGTCGTACGCCTTCGTGCCGGGCGCCCTGGGTCATTCAGGTGTGTGAAATGTGGAAGACCGCAGGGGCGTCGGGTGTCTCGCTCGTCGAGAACACCCGCCCCTGCGGCATGAGGTGGCGGCGGTTGGTCAGACGGCCGCAGCGACCGCAGAGCGATCGTTGGTGTTGCCGGGAGCAGCGCTGTCGTTGTCGTCCAGGAGGTCCGGATCGATGCCGAGGGCGCGAGCGGCGTTCCTCTTGTCGCGCTCGGTCAGAGCTGTCACGATCTGCTCGTAACTGCTCTGGATCGGCGGATTCTTCACGGTGCCGTAGCCGAGTACGTACTGGCTCTTCATGGCACGGGTGAAGGCGACGTAGAACATCCGCTTGACGTCCTGGGTCATCTTCGTGTCCTCCCTGTAGAGGACGACAGCGTTGTCGAATTCGAGACCCTTGGCACCGTGGATCGTCGAAACGACCAGGTCGGCCTTGGACTCGAGGTTCTTCCGCTTGCGTTCCTGGTTCTTCTGCTTGTTGATGTTCAGTTTCTGCTGGTTCCGCCGGATCTCGAAGGAGAGCAGGTTGTCGCGCAGCCGATCGAAGAACGCCACGTGCGTGAGCGTGCTCTGGTGGCAGAGTGTGACCCAGCCGTTGATGGTCGCGCTGTTCTCGATCCACCACTCGGAGATCGTGCGCAGGATCGCTTTCTCAACGCTGGCGTTGGCAGCGTTCTTCGCCAGCTTGTCCATGTTGTCCTTGATCCCCTGGGAGACCACGAACGCGGCGTTGGTCGGCGGTGCCTGCAGGACGTCGTTCCAGAAGAGCTTGATGTACTTCGAGAAGATGTCCGTGGCGTAGACGCGATCGCTGACCAGAGAGGCGACGTGGCGGTCCGGGTAGCGCTTTTCGAGCACATCCTGGATCAAGGACACCTCGCGGCGTGAGTAGGCCAGGAAGGCCACCTGCTCGCCCCGGTCCAGGCACTTGTCCACGTAGTCGGGGATGACCGTGTTGCGCACGATCGCCTGCAGGTCCTGGGTGACGAACCCGGTGAGTCTGGCCACCTCGCGGTACTCCAGGGTGACCTTCTCCTGGAACGAGTGCGCCGTGGGCATGGCGAGCGAGTTCGCCTGCAGCTGGATGTTGGCGAACTGGTTGGTCTCCAGTCCGCCGAGGACGACGTTCGCGAAGTCCAGGATCTCCTGGTTGCTCCGGTAGTTCGTCGTGAGCTTGAAGGTCGCGAAGACCCCCGAGCCCTCCAGCGTGTTGAGCGCGCGCGGGTTCGCCGAGCGGAACTCGTACAGCGTCTGCGAGGCATCGCCGACGATGAACAGGGACTGAGCGTGCTTGGTGATGTACTTCAGCACGTAGATGAACTCAAACACGCTGTTGTCCTGGACCTCGTCGATGATGAGGTACTTCGACTGCACGTGGGCCGGCTCGGCCATGTCGTCGATCTTCTGGTAGCAGATGATGATCTGCAGTTCCAGCGACGTCTGCTCGATGCGGTCGAGCAGGGAGATCACCTCGTCGAAGTGGCTTTCAACGAAGGTGTTCAGGGCCGTGAACGCGCCGGTCCTGTTCTGGTCGAGCTCCAGCAGGCGGTGGCGGAACGTCGCCGCGAACTGGCTGTTCGGGTAGAAGATGTCGATCGAGTTGATGATGGTGTCGATGGCCGAGACCTTGTGCCTCGGGTGGTTCATCGAGTAGATGTCGATGATCATCTTGGCGATCGTCATCGAGCCGACGTCCGGGTTCTTCTCCGTGATGTTGTCGGCTGCGGCGTTGGTGAACGAGAGCACCGTAATGTCCGAGGCGGGGACGCCGCAGGCTTCGAGGTACTTGATCCGTTCGAGGATCACGGTCGACTTGCCGGTGCCGGCTCCCGCCTGCGTCATCACCAGCGGCTCGTGCGTGGTGAGCGCGTCGAGCTGCTGCTTGGACAGGTGGGGCGGCAGATTCGGAGGCGTGGCCGGCTGCGCAGGCACGATCAGCTGAGGCTTCATCTGCTCCAGGTGGTCGAGCGTGTGGTTCATCAGCAGGCTGAGGTTCTGCTTCGACAGCTTCGTGGCGATCTGGTCGGAGAAGGTCGCATCCAGCTGCTTGTGGATCTGGCGGTAGGCCTCCAGCGGGACGTTGTAGTTCTCCAGGTAGCGCAGCTGGACGGCGAGCATGTTCAGCTGCTGCTCCGTCGGGCCTGCGGGCATGTCCTGGATGTAGCGGCAGACCTCGTCGGCGATCGCCTCGGAGTCCCAGATCTGGGCCAGGCGCGTGATGCGCTCGTGGATCGAGTACTGGCGCATCCACTCGTCGAACTCATCGCCGAGGTTGGAGGCCGTCAGGCCGGCGGATGTGAGCACGTCCTGGACATAGTCACGGGCGTTCTCCAGCGGGCTGGTGTCCCACTGCAGGAAGACGGCGGCGGCGTGGTTGCCGTAGCCGGCCGAGCGCGGGACGGCGGTCGCGTACTTCGGCTCGGGCAGCCCCTTCTTGAAGAAGTACAGCTCCATCCGGTACTGGATGACGAGGTCGCGCGTGGACTTGTCGCCGGACTTGTCCTCGTAGAACACGAGGGCCTGCGGGGTCATGTCGAAGACGACGTCCCAGTCGTCGAATCGGCTGAACGCAGTGTCGACAGCGAAGCGTTCGTCGGCGTGCGGGCTCGGCAGGGTGAAGGACCCGCCGGCGTTCAGGGCGCGGCGCGTGATCGGCGCGAGCGGGATCGACGTCGTGGTGATGTCGTGCTGCGTCGAGCTCTGCTTGACCTCGATGTCGGTGGCCACGGCGTAGGCGGTGTTGGTGACAGTGTTGATCGGGAGCAGGGACTCGTTGAGCAGGCCGATCTTCTTGCCGTTGCCGGTGAGCTTCGAGGAGAAGAATTTCGGGTCGACGGCCTTCTGAGCAACGGCATTGGCCGAGAGGTCTAGGTCATCAAGCAGGACAGGCATGTCGTTGCCTTTCTACAGTGAGTCGAGAGGCAGATTGAGAGAAAGCACAAATCACGTCGCACGGCAATTCCAACAAGAGGTGAATAGTCAATCGAATGCTCGAAGGCGAGCGAAAAGCGCAGCGACGGGGCTGGGTCATGGGCGCAGGTACAAACACGAGCGGGGCTCTCGTCAGCCGACGAGCCCCGCTCGTGTTCCTCTCAACCCACCCGTCAGGGGCCGTCAGGCCCCTGAGTCCGGGGTATGTGGCGAAGCCACACCCCGGACACCGCGCGCTACCCAGACGCGCGGTCGTTCATCAGCGGCAGCTCACCTCACTTCGAGGTCGAGTCCGAGCGCCGGTCGGGGCATCGACGGCAGCATCGCCGGCATCGAGATCCCAGGGACAGGCCGTGACGAGGGATCCTGCGGGATCGACCTCGAGCAGGCAAAGCATGAGGCCCAGTTCGCGGAGTTCATCGGTGCTCCGGACATGGGTGGTGAGGTTCGTTCAGGCTGCGGCGGACCCCTCCATGGCTCGCTTTCGATGTTCTTGGAGCAGAGGTTCGGGGAGCATGGCGGACATGGCTGTCCCCCTTTCTGAGCAATGAGGGCGTGGGGGCGAGGTACGTCGCTGGCGTGCTTCAGGAAGACGAGCGGCAGCAGATAGTCCTGCTATTGGTGCCGGCTCAGCGGACCACGCAGCACCTCGGCGGCGCCCAGCAGATGCCTCTCAAGCTGAGAGATCGACAGTGACATGACGGACGTCCTTTCCACTGCCCATGGGCAGTGGAATCGGTGGTGCCCGGCCGGGAGGCGGGGCACTGAAGTCGTCTGGTGGGGAAGGGCGGTCCGGCCAGGTGTGGGCTGGCCCGAGCCGTCGCTGGCCCGTGGCCGCCCGATCAGCGTGTCGATCACATTGGCGGTCACGGCCAACGCGGTATTCCCGAGAGGGTTGTGGTGCGCCAACCCCGCCCCTCTGGGCTGGGGTTGGCGCACCACAACACGACCGCGAGCGTGTCGCCGGTCGGACAACGCGTGCTCGACTCGCGTCCCTAAGGGGTCACGCAGTCGACAGCTGGACGGCGGCGGTTCCGCCGGACACGGCCCGGGCGATGATTTCGACCAGCATCTGGCGAACCACCTGTGAGTCCGCTGTCTCGGGGTCTTGACGCCCGGCGGCCGCGGCAAGCAGCACCGTCAGCGCCTCGGCCGCAGCGAAGGATTCGTCCGCCGCGCCGGGTGATGACGGACGAGCGGTGATCGCGTACTCCAGGTGCCCCAGGAGACCGGAGAGCATGCGGCGGCGGATCTCGGTGAACCGGCTGTCCTCCTCGGCCGCCCGCAGGTCGACCACCCGCAGGACCACCTCGTGCTCCCGCCAGAACGCGAAGAAGGCGTCCACCGTGCTCCCGGCCGCGTTACGCCCGCCGCCCCACCCGCTCCCGATCTCCGCGTAGATCAGTCCGTCGCTTCCCTCCTGCGCCACGGGCCGGGCCAGGTCCAGGACGGCCGCGTCGACGTCTGCGAAGTATTGATAGAAGGTCGCGGGGGAGGTACGCGCGCGACGGGCGACATCGATCACTCTCGTCGCGTGATAGCCGTGCTCGGCCAGCACCTCCTTGAGACAGAGCAGCAGTTGGCTGCGAGTCTTCAGACCGCGTGCCCCGATCGGGCGCCCTGCGGTGGTCCGGATCTCCTCGGTCATGTCACTTCCTGTTAAGTGGGGTGGCGCCGGCTGGCCCCTCGGAGCCGGGCCGGCGGCCGCTGTCTGATCCAGGCCCGGCCGCCCGACGCGGGAGCGTGTTCACCCCCGCGATGCTGGTCAGGCCCGGGCCAGCGCCGCTGTGATGTCGTCGACGGACATGACGCCGAGGGCTCCCGTTCCGGAACACCCGGAACAGGAGCCCTCGGTGCGATGCGGACGGCTGCTCAGTCGTCCGACGGGGATACCGAGGCCGTGCCGCCCGTCCGGGCAGCGAGCAGGCAGTCCTCGATCCAGGTGCGAACAGCCTTGCGCGCCGGCCGCGCGCCCTGGGAGTCCACGTAGGTGGCCTCTTCGATGGCGCGCAGCTCGTCGTCGGGCATCGACACGGGCAGCGTCTGGGCCAGCCGCGGCTTGGCCTCAACGATTCGTTCACGCTGCCGCTCGTAGTCGGCGGCCATGATCTGCCGGTAGGTCTGCCGGTCGATGGGGTTGAACCCCACAACCAGTGAGAACCGGCCCAGCAGCTCGGCGTCGAAGAACTGCCCCAGTGTCTTGTTGAGGCTCTGGTTCGAGATGGTCTTCGGGTTGTTGCCGAAGCCGATCATCTTGCCGTCAAGCGAATCACGGGCGGCGTTCGTCGTGCAGATGACCAGGGCCTTGGAGAAGTCCAGCATCTTGCCATGGGCGTTGCGGATGTAGCCTTCGTCGAACGCCGAGAGGAACAGGCGCTGCACGGCCTTGTCAGCCTTCTCGAACTCGTCGAGCAGGATCACCCGGTGGGGGTTGGACTCCAGCGTGTCGAACGGGAGCTCCTGGTTGGAGTCCGATCCGACATAGCCGGGAGGCGCGCCGATGATCTTCGACGTCGACCACTCGCTGTGGAATTCGGTCATGTTGAGGATGATCGGCTCGGTGCCGGTTGTCTCCTCAGCGATGATCTTGACTGCCTCGGTCTTACCCACTCCCGAGGCCCCGGCGAACAGCCACGTCGTGGGCGTCTTCGTCGGGAACAGGTCGAGCTCTTCGCGGGCCAGACGGTCCGTGAGCTTGGCGAGCACGTCGTCCTGGCCCTGCAGGCGGCTGGTGAGCGTGGTGCTCAGCGCGGCGACGTCGAGGTCCTTGCGCTGGGCGTTTCCGGTCATCAGGCGCTTTGCCACATCGAGCACACGTGTGTTGGTCAGCGGCACCTGCGGGATGGACCGCAAGGTCTGCGCGAGTGCCGTGTCGCCGGCGTTCTCGGCCTGGACGATGAGTTTCTTCTGCTCCAGGACCCGGTCAGCCATCGCGCGGTCGAGCAGGGTGATGGCATTGTCCGGCCGGTGCTGGCCGGCCCGGGAGTTTGCTTCGGCGATTTGCACCACCGAAGCCAGGACGTCGTCGGAGACCCCGATCTGGTGACGGTAGTGCGCCATCAGGCCGGGCCGGACCGTGGTCATCACGGCCAGCGTCTGTTCCACGCTCAGCTCGTCGACGATGAGCCGGGTGAAGCGGCGGGCGAAGGCCGGGTCCTCGTCGAAGGCCCGAGACTCGGTGCTGGTGGTCGCGCCGATGACGGACATGTCACCGCGGGCAAGGGCCGGCTTGAGGATCTGCGAGATCTTGCGGCCGACGGCGTCGCCATGGCTGCCGGACCCTCCGGTGATCTGGTGGATCTCGTCCATGAACAGGATGGCCTTGTTCTTGGGATCCGAGGCGAACTCGACGATCGCCTTGACCTTTTCCTCCAACGAGCCGACGACGCCGGTCCCGGCGATGATGTTGGTGATGGGCAGCGCGTAGATCGTGTGGTCCTTGAGCTGGTCCGGGATGAGGGTGTCACCGAGCGCGATGCGCCGTGCGATGTCCTCGACGATCTTCGTCTTGCCGACGCCGGCGGAACCGACCAGCAGAGCGTTGGGCTTGGTCTTGCTGATGACGACCGAGAGGACCTGCCCGATGAGCGTGTCACGGAACATGGTCGGATCGGCGTTCTTGAACTTCTCGTTGTAGTCGACGAGGAGCTCCTTGACGTCGTCGGCGCTGCCACCGCTGGACGGCAGTCCCACGGGCGGGAACTGCGGAGGGAAGCTGCCGCCACCGCCGTTGCCCTTGTCGTCGTCGGAACCGCCGGGTGTGAAGTTACTGAGACCCACCGGGTCCTCCTTCGGTGCGGGTCGCTCGGCGTGGTGGCGCGCTGGATGCGCCACGGTGTCCCGAGCAGGGATACGGATGGGTGAGAGGGAAAATCAGGGGTCGCCAAGAGCGGTGCCGGCCAGGGGAGTTGGTTGCACGGCACCGCTCTTGGCGGTTCTTGGGGCAGCAGGGTCAGACGACCATGCCGAGGAGCCTCTGCCGGATGCTCGGATCGATGTGCTGCATCGAGTCGGCGTAGCGTTTTGCCAGGTCGACCATGGACGACCAGTCCATGGCGGAGCACGGTGCGTAGTACAGGTTCTTCGGGTGGTCCTGACGCGTGGACGGCGGCAGCCAGTCGAAGTCGGTGACCATGAGCGAGAGCCTGCGCTGGCGCACGCGGCTGGCGTTGATGTACTGCCAGATCTGCGTGTACTCCGTTCCGCCCGACACCTTCGGGATCCTGCGGAACTCCTTCCAGATCTGAGCCGTCGACTTGTTCTCCGTGCGCAGCATCACCTCCTGGGACAGGAAGTGGCTGAACGAGTTGAAGTACAGGTTGATGTTGAGCTTCTTGGCGATCCGGATGAGCATCATGACCGCCTCCTGGTAGTTCTCCTCGGAGATCGAACCGGAGGTGTCGATGTAGATGTGCAGGTCGGGCATGTACTGCACCGAGGTGATCCGGCCGGGCTTGTTGAAGTCGTCCGGGTTCCGGCGGTTGGCCTTGAGGAAGGTCGCCTTCGTCGTACGGAAGATGTTCTGCGACTTGTTGACCTTGCCCATCCGGCGCAGCACCCGGGTGATGTCCTTGAGCAGGTCGAGCTTGCTCGGAGGCTGCTTGCGGAAGGCCACCTGGGCGCTACGGCTGCCAGGCTGGCCCGGTTGCTGGTTGGCTCCCAGGGCGGCGGCCCGGGCGGCTGCCCGTGGCAGCGATGTGAGCTTGGACAGCGACGTGTTCGAGACGACCTTCACCGGCGAAGCCAGCGACTGGTTGATGAGGTTCCACTCCCCCGTGATCTTCGCCGCGGTGGCCCGGGCATGGGCCTCGACGTTGACCAGGACGAGGGAGCGCGGGCAGAACAGCTCCCCGATCGTGAACGGCAGGACGCCGGTGTCCAGGGCGGTGTTCTGCTGGTTGGCCTGGGCCCGCTGTTGCTCGGCGTAGTTCATGAGCATGTGCACGAGCGCGCGGGCGAAGGAGTGCTCATCGTTGGCGTCAGAGTCGTCCTTGCGCACCAGCAGCGACTCGGTGAGCCCCTTCAGGGACAGGGCCGTGAAGTCGTTGAGCAGCTTGGTGGTGGCCGGCGGCAGCGCGCTGGCCATCATCTGCGTCTGCTGGGACAGCCAGACCTTGAAGTCGTCGAAGGCCGCGGAGGACTGGAACCAGAACCCGAGGGTGTCGGGGTGGAAGGTGTAGGCGATCGAGGCGAAGAAGGCGCTCTCGTCGCCGGTCCCCGCCAGCAGAGCCTTCGCGGCCGGGAGGACATCAGCCTGCGCGGTGTAGAGCACCCGCGGGGAGGGCGCGGGCATCTTGTTCTGCTGCCCGGCCTGGACGGCGAACAGCTCGGCGACCGGCAGCGGTGTGCCCTGGTCGAAGTTGATCAGGGTCTGCCCGAGCAGCTCCTTGACGGTCTGCTCGCTGGCCACGTTCAGCGTTTCGCCGAGGCAGCTCAGGACCAGATCCGGGATGCCCCCCGTCAGATCAGCGCCCTGGGCGTCGGTGATGCTCGCCGGGGCATTGGGATTCAACGGCTCCAGCAGCGGGTCGATGAGGGTCTGCTGGATCGCCGGCATCGGGTCGTAATCACCGGTGCACGAGATGGTGTGCAGTGCGTCGAGTACGGCCGGCTTCTGGTTCGTGACGGTGATCGTCATGGGTCGTGGTCTCCTTCTGAGGACAAGGCAGCGGCAGAACGCCGCCGGTGGTGGGGAGTTGCAGCAAGGACTGCACCGCAGCAGTCCCCCACCACCAGTGAGCAAGCGATCAGAGGAAGGCCGAGAGGACCGGCTTGGCCTGGTTGACGATCGGAGCGTCGATCTCCATGAAGGCCTCCAGGTTCTGGCGGTCGATCTGCTGGCTGGTCACCATCTCGATGAGCGTGCGGGTGTGCTCCGGCTCGATCTGGGTGACGGCCTGGGCCAGCTGCTCGATGAGGCGCGCGTTGTTCTTGCTCTCCTTGAGCGCGTACAGCAGCGACCCGGACTTCTCGTTGTCGGTCAGCGTCGCGATGACCGCGGCCATGTCGGTCATGGTCGCTGCGGCCTTCAGGCTCTGGTAGCAGTTCGGCTTCGGGACGTTCACCCGGTTGTGCTGCACGCCGCCGACGTTGCTCGCCAGGTCCTGGGCGATGTTGGCCACGAGCTGCGTGGTGAACATGGTGTCCCCGACGTAGGCCTCGATGGCCTCGTTCAACAGCGAGGTCTCGCGGTCGCCGATCTGGATCGGGGTGGCAAGGTACTGCGCCAGCTGCTGCGGGTCGGCCGCGTTGAGCCACTTCGACAGGTTGTCGATGGTGCGCGGCGTGGTGAGCTGGTTCATCTCCTCGCCGCCGTCGAACAGATCGGCCATCGTGACGTTGCCGTTGTCGTCGTCGTCCTGGCCGTCGGCGACGATGGCCTCGGGCGTCGACTTCTGGAAGATGAGCGCGGGGTACTGCGTGAGCACCGCCTTCACCCAGGGGTTCAAGTTGTCGCCGAGGACGGACATGAGGGTGGCGGCGTCGGGCTCGACGTGGAAGATCGCGAAGCGGGACAGACTTGCCTCGTCGAGCGAGGTGACGTTGCCCCTGTCGTTGCCGGCCACGACGATGCGGACGTTCTTGGGCAGCTCGACGTACCCCATGCGGCGCAGCGTGACCAGGGTCAGCGCGCCGGAAGTGACGTCGGAGGTGGTGCGGTTGATCTCGTCGAGGAAGAGGATCGGCCACTCACGCGGGTTCTTCTCGGCGTAGTCGATGCACTCCTGGATCACCTGGTGCGGGTAGAAGACCTGCTTATAGCTCTGCGTGCCGTCGTCCTTGGTGTACTGCACAAGGCGTGCACCGGTGAGGTCGGCCTTGTCGGCGAGCTGGTTGCACGGCAGCGTGAAAGCCTGCGTGCCCATGGCGTAGGCCAGGTCCTCGACGAAGCTGGACTTGCCGATGCCGGGTTCGCCCATGAGAGCGGGCGTCGCGCCGACCTCAAGCGACTGCTTGATGAGGGTCGTCAGGGTGTCGTTGAACTTCATATCGATGTCTTTTCTGTGCGTGGGCGAGGAAGAGAGAGAAAGACAAGAGATGTCGGAGGACGGCGCTGCTGCTCTCGGCGTCGCCGAGGCTGCATAGGTCGTGAACGGTCCTGTGGCGCGGGCCGCGCCGTCGGAGCCTGGCGGAGACCTGTACTCCCGCCATGGGTGGCGATGGAATCCCGCTGCACATCGCCACCCGATCGCGCTCCGCGCGATCCAGCTCTGTCCCCCACCTGTGCTCGGCCCTGCCACAGCACCCGCCATCCGCCCCACCCGCGATGCCGGAGGCAGCAGATGAAGCAGGAGCAGAAGCAGCAGGAACAGGCGCAGAGCGTCAGTCAGTTGGTCGACGAGGAACGGGCCTCTCGGTCGGCCACGAGCGCAGCCGCCCGGTCGAGGAGGAAGGGCCGGCCGTTGCGCCGCTCGCTGTGCTTGGGGCGCGCAGGGATGACGTCGAGCGCCGCCTTGTAGAGCAACCACGCGGTGTCGCCCGTCGAGTACTCGACCCCGAGGGCGCTGTAGGCGCGCAGTTGCGTCCGCATCCAGCCGTAGAGCGAGGCAAGAACGGAGAACTCCCAGCGGGACATGTCGTGGTTGAAGTCGCCGGGGTCCCGGAGCTGGTGGCGTGCGCTGGCCAGGGTCTGCTCGATGATGGCCTGCGAGTACGGGATGTCGGGCATGTCATCGGCGGTGTCGACATCTGATGGTGAAGCACCGGAGTTCTCGCTGGCGTTCACGGCCAGCTGCGCGTAGAGGTCCTCGATGGAGGTGTAGGCCGGCGCGGTAGTCGCTGCGTTGACGTGAGCGACGATGCGATCGGGCACCGGCTGGCGGGTGAAGGTCGACCAGTGGTCCAGGAGCAGCTCGTACCAGCCGTGTTCCTCACGCAGGACGCGCTTGCCGGCGGCCACGGGGAAGTCGTGGAAGTTCTTCGGCAGCGGCATAACGAGATGGAATCCCTGGCCGGACATCGACAGCTCCGAGTAGAGGATGCCCGGCAGCCGCAGCAGGTCTGCGGCCACACCTGACGGGCAGTCGGCCTCGATGTCGAGGACGAGCAGCCCGTCAGTCTGGGCTTGGAGGTAGAAGGCGGCGTTCGCGGCCTTCGGTATCGCCGCGGTGAGTTCGTCGAGAGTGAGCAGACAGGTCTCGTCCAGGGCGAAGGCTCCGCGTAGTGGGCCGGCGTGCTGGCAGCTGGAGGTGCAGCCGGCGAGCAGGTGCCGTACATCGATCGGGGCCTTACGCTTCGGCGGCTTGGTGGGATCGTCAGGGGTCTCTTCCCGGATCCGTCCGGAGATGGTCCACCGACAGGCACTGGCGAGGGTGCGGATCGCGGGGTTGCCGTAGAACTGCGGGAACCAGGCATGGGGGTCGGCTGGAGTCATCGTGGGACGCACGCTTTCGATCGGAGGCGTCAGGAGGCGAAGAGAAAGACAGGACCCCCGTACTGCGCTGATGCGAGTACGGGGGTCTCATCGATGATCAGCGTGGATCAGCCCTGGTAGGTGATCCCCGCCTGCTGGGCCTGGCCGGAGCCGTTCCAGGGGCCGGTGGCCACCGGCGCGCCCACGGGCGAACCGTTGTCCTTGAGGGAGGCGTTCTCGGCCTCCAGGCGCGCAAGCTTCTCCTCCAGGGTCTCCTGCTGGGCAGGAGCCGGAGCGGGAGCTGTGGCCGGAACAGCAACCGGAGCAGGAGCAGCAGCGACGGGCGCAGCCACGGCGGTCGCCGGGGCCTGAGCCTGAACCGGAGCCTGCGCGGCCACGGCCACAGGTGCGGACGCCGGCTGCGGGGTCGGGAAGGACAGGCCGTCCTCCACTTCGGTCGCCACCGGGACGGCGGCAGGGGCAGCACTGCCAGGAGTGGCCTGAACGGGGCGCGGCGTGCCGTTGAGTACGATGCCACGCGCAGCCAGCTCGGCCTGGTCGATGCCGCCGGCATTGTAGTAGCGCGGCGCCTCGTGGACGATCACCTGTTCGAGGGCCAGGCCGCGGTTGTTGAAGTCCTTCGGCTTGTAGGTGCGCAGCACGAGCGTGACGTCGAGGCCCTGCGCGAGCTCCCGGCCGGACTCGTCCTGGTCGTAGGTGCCGTCGCCCTTCGGAGAAGGGATCGCGATGACCGGCAGAGTGCTGCCCTTGGAGTCGATGGAGTAGTTGGGTCCGGTTTCGGGCCGCTTCGGGGAGTCGTAGCGGCGCTCGGAGACGAACTGCTCTTCCAGGGTGGGGTTGTTCGGATCGGCGAACTGGACCTCGGCGTGAATGATCGTCGCGGTGGTGTGCGGCTTGCCGACGGGGTTCATGCCGTTCTTCGTCTTGCGCTGGTCGGTGACGACGAGCTCCGCGCCCTCGATGAGGCGGGCGAGTACGGCGAAGCCGAGCTTCCCGCGGATGAAGACGTTCTTGCCCTCGGTGATCTGGCTGGCGGAGACGGAGTAGTTGGCCATGGTGATGCGGTTCCTTCGTTCGGTCTGGCGGTCGATGGTTCGGGGGTCCATTGAGGGGCTATCGAACAGGACTCCGACTGCCATTCAATTCCTCATTCTATCAACCTCTGTTCGGCTATGAGTAGAATGTTGATGTCGGACATGAATGGCTGT
Organism: Streptomyces vulcanius; assembly: GCF_042653945.1. Taxonomy (NCBI): domain Bacteria; kingdom Bacillati; phylum Actinomycetota; class Actinomycetes; order Kitasatosporales; family Streptomycetaceae; genus Streptomyces; species Streptomyces vulcanius. Next base: position 86,497 of record NZ_JBHSFK010000045.1, read on the forward strand.
GCGCACTATTCGAAAAGGAGCTGGGGTAGGGATGACGGCTACGATTCAGAGGCCAGTGGGGACGGCGTTGAAGCCGTCGACGCAGACGAGAGCATCTGCGGGGAGTTACGCCGGCCCGATGGGATTCGGCAACGGACCCGTCATCGCCGCCAGCGTTATGGTGGGCGGAGCGGCGCTCTTCGCCGGATGGGGCCTGACCCAGCTCGCGATGTCCGACGGCGGCCTCATCCAGGCGCTGCAGGGCAATCACGCCCCGGTCGAGGCACCGGGGAATCCCGGCGAGAAGAACGCCGGAGGCGGCAGCGCCCAGCAGCCGAGCGAGGGCGGCACGGGGAAGCAGGACGAGAACGGGGCGAGTCAGGATCCGACGCCGGGTCGCGGCGACGAGGACAAGCCCAACGGATCGGGTGCACCGGCCGAGGCGAAGCCCGCGCCGAAGGCGAAGCCATACACCATCAAGCCCGGCGATACGCTCACCGCGATCTCGGGGACGACGGGGGTGCCGATCGGCATCCTGGTCGAGACGAACAAGATCCAGAATCCGGATCTCATCTACGCGTGGGCCTCGCTGCTCATCCCGCCGGTGTGACGACCCGGCGGGGCGGCACTGCCGGGTGCCGAGCCTGATTCGATGTCCTGATCGCGGTGAAGCGGTCAGGACATCGTCGTTTTCTCAGGCGGAGAACTCTGCTACTGCGGGCCCGCCGGTCCATCAGTCGCGTGCGCAGCTGGTACAGCTGCTCGAACTCGTCCCTCACGGACCGGATGCCATCGGGCGCGCAGAGGCGGCCACACTCGGCCAGGGCGCCGTCGAACAGGGGGAACTCGGGGTCTGCCTCACGCTGGGCACGCAGCAGGCCGGGGGCTCGCGCGGCCAGGAGATCGATGTCCACGCTGGTACAGGCGTGCGCGGTGCCGACCGCGATGCCGAGCCCGGCGGCGATCTGCGCGAGGGACTCATGTTTGCCAGCTGCACCAGAGCGACCAGGGCACGCAAGTGCGGCAGGATGAGGGACCCCCCAAGGCTTCTGTACCGATGGGTCGAGACTTCGAACGCCTCCCTCAACGGCACGGAAGCCTTGTGCGTTGTGGCCACACGTCCGGCCACCCGATCGGTGGCCACGCTGGCAGGCCTCAGTCGCTGCTCGATGTCGGGGGAAGGCTCTGGATGTCCAGCCAGCGGTTCATCGCTTCATCCTGGTTGGCGATGCCGTCTGCTTCTTTGTCCAGAGTCAGAAGCGTGATCCACCCCGTGGGGACGAGGGTCGCGATCACGAAATCGGTCGTGTTCTTGAACTCGGTCTCGTCCAGACGCTGGACGACACGGTAGAGACTTCCCTCAGGGGCCTGCCAGTTCGTGGTCTCGTCGCAGTCGACGCCGGCGCCGCGGGAGACGCCGGCGCGGTTGCTCTGGAATTTGACCGTGAGGTCTTCCATGCTCAGCGGTTTGCTCATGGTTGCTGCTCCTGGACGTCGAAGGTGCCGATGGCGAACTGTGTGGCCTCGTAGGGCTCACCGCGAGGCGTCACCCGGGACCGGCGTGAGCCGGTCCACGGCATGTCTCCCCGTAAAGCACTCGGCCCGGGTTCGACGCCCGGATCAGCTGTGCTGATCCCCTCCCCTGTTGCGAAAATGCAGCACTGTACAGCGCCAGACATCAGATGACCCCGCCGACCAGGCTGTCGGCGGGGTCGTCTGAGGTACAAGGTCATGGTCTCTCACGCCGCATCAGTGTCGTCGGACTCACCCCGGCCAAACAGGAATCCGCGGACGTCACCGTTCTTCATCATGTCCTGCAGATGCGCTAGGAACACCGCGCGCTGCGTGGCCCGGCGATCGGCTAAAGAGTCGTACTCGCGCAGTACCTTCAGGTTGACGACCCAGCCGTTCTCCCGAGAGATGGCCTGGTCAAGCTGAGAGTCCGGCACGACGTCCATGCCGGTGAAGTCGTGGTCGAACTCGGTCGCGATGTCGAGGTGTTGATTCGGCTCTTCGTTGTAGAGCGTGTCGACGCCGACCTGCTGGCCGGCCTTGTCGAATGCCACGAGGAACACACGGTCTGCCCTGGTGGTGTTGTCGACGTGGACCGCTGCAACGTTCGTGTCACCGATGAAGCTCGTCTGCTCGAACCGCTCGTACACGCGAGCACGAGCGTCATGGCACCACATGATGCGCCGGGCTTCGTTGAAGCCTTTGAACTCGTCAGAGTTGGACGCTTCTGGGTGGGGGTGGATCATCGGTGCGCTCCTTCATATGCGAGATCCGGGAGGTTTGCGATGCCAGGGGGCGTATTGGCCACGGCACATGCCTCGAAGCAACGAGCCTCAGTCGTTCTTCACTACGGCGCGGCAGGAGCAGCTGCTGGGAAGCCGCCTTGCTCCTGCTGCGCGCCGCTCGCTCGGGGGAAGGAACTCTTCCCCGGGCGGAAGGGCCGGCCATGGATCTGGTAAGTCCGCGACCGGCTCGGACGCGCCGTCGGGCGTGGTCGGGTGCTAGCCGCTCAGCCCGGCTGCGCCGAGGTCCTTCGTACGGTCCGGCTGGGCTCAGGAGCATCGGCGGTGAGCCGTCACGGTGGTGCGCGGTGCCGGCTGGTCCGTCGCGTGCTTGGAGGTCATGCAGTTCGCCCCGTCTGGCTCGGGGGGCCTTCTCTCATGAAAGTCCAGCGGCCGCGCTGTTCTCACGCCGCGCACTGGTCGATCCAGAGCACCGCCGACGTGCTCGAACACGCCGGTGGAAGGCCCAATTGGGTTCCTCAGATCTGCTGGTGGTGACTCTGCTGAGAGTCGTTTTGCACAGGCCCTGGCAGGGGTCTGGTTTTGCGCTGGCGAGAGCGGGTGCCGGGACGGTAGTTGGAACCGCCTTCTGGTGCCCGCCTCCTGTTGCATGCGGCGCGTTCGCTGCCGCTCACCGGGCCAGCCCGCCGCTGGCCTGTTCGGCTCCCCCGCGGGCGAGTTCGGCTTGTGCCTCACTCGTCCGGTGGTTTGGCCGGGCTTGCATCGGCAACGCTAGGCATATGCTGCGGGCGATGCCATTTCGCAGGTGCACAAACTGGCCGTTGGCACCTGTCGGCATTGCACCAGTCGGCCGCGTGCCAGCGCGGAAGTGCACCTTCCTCATGACGGTCGTGTCGGGGGTGCACACATCCCGGTTCCCGGCATGACTCATCCGGCACTTGGCAAACATTGCACCACATTCACAACACCACGCCTCGACCGGCCAGTTGGCCGACAAAGCGCCATTTCACCGGTGGACCTTTGTGATCTTGGCAGGGTGAGTTTACCCCTCTCGACGAGCCACCTTCCTCGTGTCTTCCTTGGTACCGCGAGGCGTTCGTGGTAGCCCTCCGACGTGATCGGCCTTCCCTCCGAGCCGATGCTGGCGACTCCCGTCGAGAGGTTTTAACGGCCATGGCCCGCCGATCGAACCGAGGTATCCGATCGGCCCTACGACGGAGATTCCCCTCACGACCGTCCGGCCAGCGCAGCGGCTCCGTCCGGGGCCTCTCTGGTCAGCTCGTGGACCAGCCTGGTAGAGCCTCCAGACGGCGGCGGCGGTCCTCGGGCTGCTTCCCCTTCCGGATCAGCTTCTTCTGCTGGAGCATCCACCGGTAGATGCCAATGCCGTTGATCGACTGGTCAAAGGGCACCTTGATATCGCCGTGCTCGGCCGCCCAGGACGCGAGAACGTCAAAACTCGATTCCCACTGAGCGGCGATGCCGTCCCAAACCCACTCAGGACGTTTCTCCAGTGCCTCTGCCTGCGCGGGGGGCAAAGTGCCCTTGCGGTAATCGGTGCGCTTCCTGGTGACGGTGTGACCGAGAGCGAAGACGATGCCGTGCTTCTCCACCTTGTACGCCTGCGGAACCCGGGCGTGATCGTGCTCGGCGATAAACGCGTCGAGATGCTGGAGGAACGCCTCGAACTTCGCGTCGTGCGCGTGCCACATCCAGCCCGGAAGCGCCTCGTAGTAGGCAATCTCCTCGGTATCCATCTGTTCCGCCTTGTGCCGGTTGCGTGCCAGGGTGACGAAGTTGTCCAGCCGGTATCCGGTATCCGGCACGGTGTAGCCGCGTGGCACCCGGGCGTGGCCGCGCTCAGCGACGAATCGCTCGAGCTCGGACCGGCCGCGCTCGCGCTTGAACTCGGCAAGCCGCCACGTCCATCCGGGCTGCGCCTCCAACAGCGCCGCGCGCTTCGGCAGGAGCTTGCCGGCGGCGTACAGACCGCGCTGACGAGCCGCCCAGCTCTCCAGGGTCCCGGAATCGGTAGAGGTGGGCACAGCCGTGTGGCCGTACGTGGCCGCGTACCGCTCCAGCAGCCCGTAGAAGTGATACCAGTCCTCGGTTGTGTTCTCCAGGACGTGTACGCCCAGAGCCGCCACGAAACTGGCATCGATGTTCGTGCTGCCGTAGATCCTCACCTTCTCCGGCAACACGGCCTGAGCAATGCCCGCGTTCTCGGCCACGTCACTGCTGAGGCGCCGCCGCGCGGTGGTCAACGCGGCGTCCATGCGCTCGTCCTGGTCGCGGAGGGTCGCCAGGACCCGCCACACGTGTCGGAAGGAGCTGGCTTCCAGGACGGCCTGCGGGCTCTCGCCGGGTGCGATGTAGACAGGGAGGAGGATCAGCGCCGGGCGATCGTGATCGGGGTGGAGGCGCAGAGCACGTCCGACGGCCTGCACGATGTCGGTCTGCGACGACTTCGGGTCTACCAGGCAGATCCCGTCGACGCTGCTGACGTCCACGCCCTCGGTCAGGGTACGGACGTTGTTCAGGACGACTCGGCGGCCGCGCGCGGGGCTGGCGAGCATCTCCAGCTGGAAGTTGCGGGTGGACGCCGGGGTCCTGCCGTCCATGTGCAGGGACGTGATCCGCACCTTGGCCGACGTCGCGCCGATCGTCCCGAGGGTCGCCGAGAAGGCCTTCGAGCGGGCTACGCGACTGTGGAAGGCGATGACCTGCCGCAGGTCGTGCTCGTGCATGGCCTGCGACAGCGCGATCTGGGCGGCCACCGTCGCCGCGTCGCTGGACCTGGAGCTTGCGTGTGAGCCGCCGTCCTGGGCGAGCAGGGTCGCGTGGACGTCCTGATCCGAAACCAGCACGATGGCAACTTCGTAGTCGGCAAGCAGTTTCCGCTGGATGGCACTGCCGAAGGAGAGCTCGTAAACGCGCTTCCCGTACAGCTCTTCGTCGTCCATCGACACGATGTCCGCCGTTCCGTCGGAGCCCTCGTGGATACGGCTGGTCGCAGTCAGCGAGAGGCGGAAAACCGCAGGGATCCGCGCATTGTCGAGAACAGCGGAATAGGCCTTGCCTGCACGCCCGGCAGTGTGGTGGGCCTCATCCAGTACGACGAGATCAAGCGGCGGCAACGTGCGCAGCGTATACGCCTCAGCTATTCGCCCCACCGAATGGTAAGTGGAGATCAGAAGGCGCATCCGCGTGGACGGGCGCGGGGCAAGGAAGTCGGCGATCCGACCAGGCTCAACCGTGACCGGGGCAGCTGCGCCCCCCACAGCGGAATCCGAGCAGACGATCAGGGCATCCAGGCCGTCGGGAAAGCGCGAGGCCCAGCCCCGGTAGATCTGTTCGGCAAGAGCGAGGGTCGGCACGGTCACCAGGACCGTGCTCGCTGTGCGCGCGCCGGCCGTTTCACGCGCTACAAGGGACTTGCCTGTCCCGCAGGCCATAACGACCAGTGCCCGGCCTTCGGAGGTCTCACGAATGGCCCGCAGTGCCTCTTCCTGATGCGGGCGCGGGATCATTCGAGAAGCACTCTTGCGGCCTTGCACTGGTGTGCTGCGGTCATTCACGTCGGCTCCGTCGGTGATGGTGATGGGGAAGTTGAGGGGGCCGATGATGGGTGAGGCCCGGTGCAAGGGAGGTACTGCCGCGAATTTCGAAGCGCCGCGATACTCGAACCGGTACTACAGCCGGTCGTTCACGTGATGTGATGGTGATTTGGACTCGTTGGCGGTGCATAAGGCTGATGCTGCCGCCGGGTCTGGTCCGGCGTGATGAGTTGACCGCGGACGAGGTCCGGTGCTGGGACGCGGATCTGGAGGCGCTGTGCGCCTCGGCGGACGATGTGTTCTGCCGGCCGGCCTCGCGGGAGGATCTGCGGGCGATGGTGCGCGGGCTACTGTCGGATGTGCCGCGCAAGAACATGTGCAGGGCGCGGAGGCGGCAGGGCATGCCTCGCCGGACCGGTTGCAGGACTTCCTGCCCCACGCGGCCTGGGACACCGACGAACTGCGTGACCGGGTGCGGGAGTTCGTGGTGGACTCGCTGCCGGCCGAGGACGCGGCGCTGATCGCGGACGAGACCGGTGACATCACGAAGGGCGCCAAGAGCGCCGGGGTGGCCCGCCAGTACACGGGTGTCACTGGACAGGTCGAGAACGCCAGGTCAGTGTGTACCTCTCCTACGGATCCTCGCGCGGGCGGGCGATCATCGACCGGGAATTGTATGCAGGGCAGCACTGGGCGGGCCGTGGCAAGGAACACCGCCGACGCTGCGAGGAGGCCGCGGTGCCCGAGGAGCGGGCCCGCGCGGTGGTGACCAAGCCGGAGCTGGCCCGGCGCATGGTCGAGCGCGCTCTCGCGGCCGGGGTTGCCCTTCACCTACTTCCTGGCCGACGAGCTCTACCGCGGATCGCGGTCCCTGCGTGCCTGGCTGGAAGACCACCGGGTCCGCTACGTGACGGCGGTCCCGAAGAACGAGGTATTGCCGCTGTCCGACGGCCGTACCCAGGAGGCGCGGCAACTGTGGGCGAGGGTTCCCCAGACGCTGATGGATGGGCGCGCTGGCGTTGAGGGTGAGGAAGTAGCCGTGCCGCCGGGCGGCGTCGAGGGTGGCGCGGACGGGGGTGAGGGACGGGCTGTCGACGAGGGTGGCGAGGAGGTCGGCGAGCCAGTCACAGAAGCTGCCGGAGAGCTTGACGCGGGCGGTCGGCGGCAGGGTCGGCGGGGTCGGTCATGGGGTCAGTGCTCCTCGGCGGCGGCAGGGTCGGCGGGGTCGGTCATGGGGTCAGTGCTCCTCGGCGGCGGCAGGGTCGGCGGGCGGTTGGAAGGCGGGGCACGAGCACGCGCCGCCGCGAGCGATGCACCCGTGCCCGCCGGTGCCGGTGTGCCAGTTGAGCGCGTGCTCACAGTCGGGCCGGGCGCACGGCGTGCTCAGGAACACGGGGCGCGGCGCGTCGTCTCGGGGGTCTCCGCACACGCCGCAGTGCGTCCACGTGTTCCCGTCGGCGCCCCGTGCGGGCTCGTCGTCCCCGTCCAGCGCGGTCACCCACATGTGCTTGTGCTCAGGCTCGTCGGGGGTGAGCGGCAGGGGCGCGGCGCGCACCGAGCCGATGGCGGCGGCGGCGCCCCGGTACACGGGTGAGGCGGCCGTCATGGTCCCGGCGGCGTTCAGCTTGGCGTCGGCATGCTCGGCCGCGTACGCCCGTGCGGCGTCCGCCAGGGCGATGACGTCCTCCAGGGGCGCATCGGCGGCCAGCACGCGAGCGGCGGCGGCCTGGAGGGTCTCGGCGGCGGCGGGGAGCGCGGCGGGGTCGTGCTGCGGGCGGTCGGGCTTGACAGGCATGGCGGGCTGCTCCAGGGGGCTGGGCGGGTCTGTGGCGGGCTGGCGGGCCCTGGGTGGGGCTGCGCTCCTCGGTCGGCGGTGAGGCGCGCAGCGGCGCGGGGGTGCTCAGTCGACGTCGTCCCAGTCGGCCCAGCGGGGGCGGCTCAGCCGGATGCTGAACGTGTACGCGGTGTCGTTGGCGCTCACCTGACGGACGATGGGCGCGTGATGGAGCTTGGCGAGGAACTCGCACATGGTCAGGCTGGCGTGGGTGCTGTCGTCGGCGGTGCGCTCCAGGGGGCGCAGCGGTTCGCCGGGGTAGGGCGGCCACTGGTAGGCGCTGAGTTCCTCGGCCTGCGCCCATGCTCAATTGGTTGCGGCAGTGCGGGTGGCGGTGCGGACGCGGATCACGTCGGTGTCCTCGGGCACCAGGGCGCGGAGGGTGTCCACCTCGGGGCTGCGGCGGGGCTGGTCGGGGCTGGCGTACGGGCCCATGGGGCGCTTTTCGGCTTGCTGGCGGGCGGGGAGGGGTGCGTGGTGGTCAGTATCCAGGCCGGTTGCCGGGGTTCACTTTGAAGGAGATCGACTCCCGTGCCTCCCGTAGACGCGGGCGCAGTGTGTTGCCCTGGGTGCGGTACTCGGGGGTGGGCGGGAGGACGGTGGTACGGGATGCCTTCCACTCCTCGAAGCCGAGGAGGTCGGGGATGCCGTCAGTCGCGGTGATCGTCTCGTCGAGGTACCGGTTGTAGGCGGCGAGGAGCCGGGCGAGGGGTGTGCGGGGGCCGCAGGTGTAGGTGTCGTTCGCGTGCCGGGCGTCGAACCTCGCGAGGTAGGTGTTCATGTCCTGGTCGGCGGTCTGGGGCGGGTTGTGCATGGCGGGCTCCTGGGGCTTGTCTGGCGGGCGGTTGGAGCGCCGCTCGTGCGCGGACGGGGCCAAAGGGCCGCGCGCATACGACTTCGCCGTCGTCGACCTGGCCGGCGCCCCCGCCGGACTGAAGCGGACCCTGCCGATCCGGCGCTCCACCGTGCCGAACTAGAAGAAAAAGAAGAACAAGAAGGGCGGACTCGTCTGTGAGGCCGCCTATTTCCTGTGCCACCACGCCCCCGGCACCACCCTGGCCGAGCTGGTGATCGCCGCTGATCAGCGGTGGACGGTCGAGGAGACTTTTCAAGCGGTGAAGAACGAGGTCGGCTTCGACCAGCACGAAGTTCGCAAGTGGATCTCCTGGTACCGGCAGACCACCGTGTGCATGCTCGCCCTGGTCTTCCTCGCCGACGTGCGGTGCCGGCGCATACGCCCCCACCACCCCGCCCCCTGAGCTCACCGACCCAGCCGACGAGCAAGAGGAGGCTGTCGTCCCGCTGTCACTGAACGAGACCCGCCCCATGTACGACCGGATCGTCCTCGCCCCCGCCCGCGCCGCCAGAACCTGGCTCGCCCTGCACGAACCGCTGGCGACGCCGCCACCAGACACAAGCCCGCAAGAGCCACTACCGCCAACGAGAACACTCACAGTGACAGCAGCGGCTGTAGTACCGGTAAGCGTCGGCATCCTTCGCACCACCACCCCGCCCCTCCTACCGCGCCCGACCAGCGAAAACGTCGGGCTGGGTGCGTCCGGGCATGGCAGGCAAGGGGTGCGGCAGCCGGGGGTCAGGGCTTGCGGTCGAGGTTCACCGTCATCGTCGGCGTCCACTTCTCGATGGGGCGGCGTACGGCTCTGCGCTCCCTGACAGCCTCCTGCGCCAGGCGGTTGGCCTCCTGCGCGTCCGGCGCGTCCACCTCGACCTCGGCACTGGCGTGAGCATGAAGAAAGACTTTGTACCGGGGCATGCGTTCCTCCAACTGGCCACAGACTGAGCGGGAATTCGGCGCGGCCACAATCGGCGCGACAGTGATCCTTAACGGCGCTGTGCAGCACGGGACTTGCTGCTGCCCTGGCCGCCTGCCGCGCTGTGCCGCACCCAGAAAGCTACGGTCCTGCTCCCCCTGCTGGCAGAGCGGTGACCAGGAACAACACCGCCGCACCGCTGCGCGCTGGTGACCGTGGCGGACCCGGCAGCCAGACCGTGCGAGTGTCGACGGGTAGACCGGCTCCGACAGCTCACCTGTCGAGGCCAGTCGGCTCACGGGTGACCACACACACCTTGTCGTAGCAGAGCGGGTCTCGGCTGCCGTCGTCGAAGACGAGCGCGTAGCCGGTCACCGGTGAATTCGGCACTACCGTGGCGAGCCGCTTGAAGGCGAAGTTGTACGTGTGCGCGGGCTGGAGGACGCCTCGGGCCTCGTCCACCCCGTGCGGGTCGTGGCGCCAGTACGCACGGCAGACCAGCTTGCCGATCAGTTCCCTGCTACGGCAGTACACCTCGTAAGAGGTGTTGATGTACTCGTACGCCCAGCCCTCGGCCGCTGCCTTCGCCTCGATCTCCGCGTGCCGCCTACGCACACGGTCGTAATGCCGGTTGTCGCTGCACCGTCGGCAGCAGCTCTCCCCGTTTTCCGGGTCGGTGAAGACATCCGGCTCCTGGAAGGAGAACAGCTCGTCCGGCTTGTGTCCGCAGCCAAGTATCTGGTGGTGGTTGATGAGCTCCATGCCGCTCCTAGAACATGACCCGATTGCGGAGCATCTGCAGACCGCTGTTCGGGTCGACCGTCGACATCTGGTGGGCTGTTTGGCTTCACGGGCGAGAACTGGGATCTGGCACACATTCGATGAGCGCGATCACGGGTCACGTCGGTCTGTGACGGTGAGTCATGGCCCAGGCATACTGGAAGGTTTACTGACCTTCTGAACGTGCTGATGCCGCATCTGGAAGCGTTACTGGTGGAGCGGGTGTTCGAGGAGAGCGGTGTGGTGTGCATCGTGGCTCGGACCCGTGAAGAGGTAGCGGTGTGCTGCCCGATGTGCGGGACGCCGTCATCGCGGATCAACCTCTGGTACGAGCGTTCTCTGGCCGATGCGCCGGTGGGCGGCCGCCCCGTGAAGATCTTGCTGAGTGTTCGGCACCTGTTCTGCGACGACCCCGGCTGCGTGCGCCGCACATTTGCCGAGCAGGTTCCCGACCTCACGTTCCGCTACGGCCGTCGGACCGTGCTGGAGCGTGTCGCCGTCACCGCGATCGGGGTTGCCCTCGCAGGGAGGGCCGGAGCACGCCTGGGCGCGGTGCTGCAGACGGCGGTGAGCCGTATGACGCTGCTGCGGCTGGTCATGGCGCTGCCCGACCCCGCCTGGGCGGTGCCCGCGGTGCTCGGTGTCGACGACTTCGCCGTCCGCAAAGGCCAGCACTACGGGACAGTCCTCATCGACTGCCTCACGCACCAGCCGCTGGAACTGCTGCTGGGACGCGACGCCGAACCCCTGTCCGCCTGGCTGAAGGAACACCCGGGCGTGACGGTGATCTGCCGCGACAGGGCCGGCGCCTACGCGGACGGAGCGCGCACCGGGGCCCCGCAGGCCGTACAGATCGCCGACCGCTACCACCTGCTGCAGAACCTCGGCCAGGCAGTGGAGCGATGCGTCCGCGAGCACCGCGCCTGCCTGCGGCCTCCTGATCCCGATCCGCCCGAGGACAGCCCAGTCCAGACCAGCGCGCAGTGGTTGGCGGCGCTGTCCCCGATCGAGGTCCGCTTCCGTGAGCGGCATGCGGCCGTCCACGGTCTGCTCGGCCAGGGCCACGGCATCCGCGAGATCGCCCGGGAACTGCACCTGGGACGCAAGACCGTCCAGCGGTGTGCTCGCGCCGCCACACCGGAACGCATGCTGGGCGGCCGACAGCAGCCCCGCCCCAGCCGGCTGGATCCCTTCAAGCCCTACCTGGCCAAGCGGTGGGACGAGGGCCTGACCAGCGCCGTACTCCTTCTCGCGGAGATCACCGAACTGGGATACCGCGGCAGCTACGGAACCCTCAACGACCACCTGCGACCACTGCGCAGGACCCGCGTCCAGACCGCCCTGCCGCGTCCGCCCAGCGTTCGCGAGGTCACCGGATGGATGATGCGCCACCCTGACCGGCTCGACACCGAGCAGACCCAGCAGCTCAAGGAACTGTGCACGCACTGCCCCGAACTCGGTGCCGTCCACAGCCACGTCCGGGCCTTCGCCCTGATGCTCACCACGCTGACCGGCGACGCCGAGCACCTCACGACGTGGATCGCGGCGGTCCGCGCCGACGACGTACCCGGACTTCACTCCTTCGCCACCGGACTGTGCAAGGACTGGGACGCCGTCGTGCAGGGCTTGACCAGCGAACGCAGCTCCGGCGCCGTCGAAGGCAGGGTGAACCACATAATTCTGTGGAATCAGCAGTGTCAAGCCGTGTGCTTGTGAATCACGTCGAGGTAGTGCCGATCACGGTGCGGCACGTGGTTGTCCCGTCCCGGCAGGCTGAAGACCGCGCAAACGTCAGCGGGCTGGG
>NZ_JBHSFK010000046.1:0-95102 GCF_042653945.1 Streptomyces vulcanius
ATCCGCGCCCACAGCTCATCGGACACGATCCACGGCAACTGCTCACCCCTCCTCATGCGCAAGCCAACAACCCGTCAGGCTCGCACATTCCAAGGGGATAAGCGCCATTTAGTTAGGAGTTCTTAGTGCAGAGAAGGAAGCGCCACCACCTCAGCAGGTCGTGTCCGTACGACCGGACGGTTGCAGCGGACTTCCCAGTAGCCAGCAGGTCCTTGAAGTACAGGCTCGCCGACTCCACGACCGAGCCCGAGGCATCCATCAAACGGTACGGATCCCAGACATCGCCGGTCGTCTCAAGCCCTCCGACACGAGGCACGACCAACGCCGCCAGGTCGCGATCCGATCCACTCAGCTCCGTCACGCAGGACTCAACGTCTGAACCTCGTGAAGGTCACTGACCTGCAGAAAGAGTCCAACTAGTTCAGTTAACAGGGTGTGCTCGGGCAGCGTCTCGTCGTCCCTGGCATTGCGGCGAAGCGCCCGCGTGAACGTCGAGTACGCACCCTGATAGCCGAGCGCGGTCACCTCGTCGAACAGCGTCGAGGCCCACAAGTGAGGGTCGTCTGCGAGCCGTTGCCGGCAGTACGGCAGGAACGGTACGAACGCGTCCGGCGCCTGGCGTCGCTGACCGGGAGTCCGCTCACCGTTCAGATAGGCGCGCAGCGTCGTGCGGCACGGGAAAGCCAGCATCCCCGCGGGGTGCGGGGCCGCTGGTTGCTCGGGGAGGGGGCGCTAGTCGATGACGGCTATGGTCACGGCGCTGGCGTGCAGCGCGGTGTCCAGGTCGATGCCCAGGTCGCGGAGGCCGTCGGCGACGACGGTGGTCTCCCATGCCTCGCGGACCTGCTCGGCCAGCTCGGCGGTGGCCAGGCGCAGGGCGTGGTCGGGGCTGAGGGCGCGGACGGTGGTCCAGTCGAGTTCGGCGTCGGTCAGCTGGGTCAGGAGGTGGTCGGTGCCGGGCTCGGAGAGGGCGCGGGCGACGACCCGGTAGATGGTGTAGCCGGTCAGGTCGCTGCCGGCGTAGGCGATTGTGTATTTACGGTGGCGGCGTCGGGCGCGCTGGAGTGCGGCCCGGGTTGAGGGGCGGGAGGGGCGGGACGGGGCGGTGAACGCGTCGACGGTCATGACGAATCTCTTTCGTGTGAGGCGGAGCCGGGCCTTGGCGGGGTGCGGCGGGCCACACGGTCCGGGGCGCGGGGGTTAGAGCAACCGGCGGGGCCGGGACATGAGCCAACCCCTGGTCCTGCCGTGGCAGGGCGGGGGTCGGGCTGGACTGGGCGTAGCTGTGGCCGGTCGAGGAGGATGAGCGGGGGGCGGCGTGGGGCTCGGCGCCGGAGCGGCGGCGTACGAGGGTGCCGGGGTCGGGTGTTCAGCCGGTGGTGGGGTGCTCCTGCTGTATGGCGTCGTAGGCGGCCTTCTTCCAGCCCTGTTGGATGGCGTCGGCCTGACGGAAGTAGTCGGTGGTGGCGATGCGAGTCCTGGTGTCGGAGTAGCTGGGGAGGCCGAAGTGCTGCGGGGGGCTGCAGATCGGGATGCGGTCGATGACGAGCATGGCGACGACGGTCCCGGCGGGCACAGTGCGCCGGGTGCCGTCGATGAAGGCACAGTGGGTGCCCTCCTGCTCGAAGAGGTGCTCGCGGAGAAGCCGGGCAGCAGCAGATCGGCGTGGTCGTCTCCGTATTTGGCGCGTCGGGAGGCGTCGGCGGCCAGGAGCGTGTGCCAGGAGCGCAGGCCTTCGACCGCCACGGTGGTGAACAGTTCGGGGGTGTCGATCAGGGGGGTCAGCGAGGGGCGACGATGCCGCCGTTGATGAAGCGGATGGCGCCAAGGGTCGCCTGGGTGGGGTGCGTGTACTGCCACCACAGAGCGCCGATCGCTTCCACGTGGCGGATCATGTTCGGCAGGGTGCAGATGGTCCCGACCCGGCCCATCAGCTGCTCGCGCAGGTAGGTGTTGAGCGGGCTGTTCCACATCTCCTGGTCGGTCTCGGAGGGCTTCGCACGGTCGCGGTAGAGGGTGTAGCCCACGGGGTGGCCTTTCAGTCGGACGGCTGCGGTGCCGGGGGCCTTCCAGGGGGTGGCTCGGGTAACAGGGAACGGTGGACGACGCAGGTGTTAATGCCGCAACGCCGGGGTTTCGGGTGCTCGGGGAAGGCTGGGGTGCGGTGAGGGTGGGGCGTACGCGCCCCGGCCCGGGTCGGGGGCCCGGCGGTTACGCCGGGAAGCGGAGAGGCGGTGAGCGGGCTGCCCCTGGCCGCGGCGCGATCGCGACGGCCGGGGCTCGGGGGTCAGGTGGTGCGGGGGTGGGCGTGCGGACGGCCCCGCCAGAGGGTGCAGGGCGAGGCCGGGGCGCGGTGCGGGGTCAGGGTGGAGCAGCCACAGGGCGCGCGGTCCTGGGCGGTGGTGGGGCTGTCAGGCGAGGTCGCTCCAAGAGTGCGCGTTTGTGGGTAGGAGTTGGTCCCACTCGTCGCCGTCGTCGTCCCGGTGGGAGGCGGGGCCGTCGCAGTCGAGACCGCTCAGCAGCGCGCAGGTCGCTTCGGTACGCGCTTCCTGGCACAGGCCGCAGGCGTGCGTGAACGAACCGCATGCATCGGGGTCACCGCTGTGGTGGCGCCAGTAGAACACGTGGCAGCGGGTGCACACCGACTCGCGGGTGCGCTCGATACCGAGCGTCATCGCGGTGAGGGCGTGTGCGGCCCGGTCGATGTCGATCCGGTCGAGGGCAAGCTCGGCCGTCCGGTCCGCGGCGACGGTCAGCGTGTCTTCGGCGTCGCGTTCCTCGGACTCCCCGTAGTACTCGCCGGGTTCGGCGCGCATGAGGTCGAGGGGCTCGCCCTCGGGGTTGGTGAAGTGTCCGCCGTGAGGGAAGAGCGCGTCGTGAAGCTCGCTCCATGCCTCGCGGACGAGGCCGGTGGCGTCGATCGTGACCTGGAATGCGTCGTCGACCAGGAGATGACCGGCACCGTATCCGGGGAGGTCGAACTCCAGACGGTCATAGCGCAGTTGCCGGTCGGGGCCGGTGGCCGGTTCGAGGTTGGGGAAGGCGGCTGTGAGGTAGGCGGCCGCCTGCCGGGCGGCATGAACCACAGCCTCATTCCATGAGATCCGCGCGTCGTGCTGCGGGGTGCCGGTGGGGAAGATCGGTTCGCTGTCCACGGCGGGGGTCCTTCGCTGCGTAGTGGGGCCCAGTGGGTGTGCGTGGAGGAGTGTCAGCTGGCGGCGGTGGCCATGTCGCCCCGGGCTGGGGCCTCGCGGCCGGGGGGCGAGGGCAGCATTCTTCGCCGTGGCCTGCTGCCTGTCGACGGGTCTCTCGGGAGTTGGGAGGCGCCCGCCCGTGCTGGGGCGGGCGGATGTTGGGGGGGGAGAGATCAGGCGGCGGCGATCAGGCGGGCGATCCGGCGCCGTGCACCGCCTGCGGTCCGGTAGGTGCCGACACGGGGGCCGTACTGGTACAGGTCCCACCGAACATCCCGGTCGCCCTCCGACCAGATTCGCAGCGTGATCCCGTGCCCCGGGTGCTCCTCCCGCTGGGTGCAGTCGCGCACCTGGCCGCGCATGTAGGCGGGAAAGTCGTCCGGATCGGCCGCCGGGAGCGGCGGCGGTGTGACGGGAGTGGAGAGGTCCACGGGGTTGTCCTTTCGGTAGTCCCGTCCCTGAAGGGGCCGGGGGATGCGGGTCCGGCCGGCGTGCGTCGCTTGGATGCTCCACCGGGCTCTGACGGGGGGGTGCACGGCTGCGTCCCCTGGCTGGAGCCCAGGGTGGCGTGGCTGCCTGCCGGGAGGCTGCCGGAGGCCACTTGCGCGTCGAGCGTGTCCTGTGCGCGGGTGAAGTCGGCTCAGCGCTGTGCGGCTTCCTCGGGGGGGGACCGGCCGCCAGCGGAAGGGGTGGCCGGTCGCGGGTTCAGCGGGTCTCGGCGGTGAGGTCGGCCACGCGCCGCTGGTAGGCGCCCCAGACGCTTGCGGTGTCCAGGCTGGGGCCGGTGGTGTAGCCGGTGGGGGAGGAGGCGTGCGCCCATGTGCCGTGTGCGGTGACGACTTCCCGGTACTCGGTGCGGCTGGCCGGGTGGGAGGCGATGGTGACCCACTGCGCGCCGGTCAGCGACGGATAGGCCGCCAGGTGGGCGGCGACGGCCGATGCCATGGCGTCGGCGGCGGCGGCCGGGTCGGTGATGTCGGCGGGCGCCTCGGTGAAGTCGCAGTGCACGTGACGGGTGTTGAAGTCGTCGGTGATCACAGCACTGATGCCGAACAGTCCGGCCAGTGGCACGTCGTAGCCGGACACCGCCGGGCCGGTGGTGTGGGAGTACGCGTCGATCCACACGTCCGGCTGGCCCGGGGCGGTGGTCACCAGGGAGGCGCCGGGCAGGGAGCGCCAGGGCTTGGCCACGCGGAAGGTGACGCCGTGCGCGGTCAGCGCGGCCTTGAGGATCGTGCCGGTGCGCTCGGCGGCGGCGGGGGCGGTCTTGCTCAGGTCGTGGGGCCAGGAAGTCATGGTGTACCTCTCACATCGATGGGGTGCGGGTGGGGCTGAGTGCGTGCGGCCCGGCTCGACCGGCCTACCGGCCTACCGGGCGGCGCGGGTGGATCAGAAGAGCGGTGCGTCCTGGTCCGTGCGGAGGGGCGGGGACCAGACCGGCGCTGATCGCCATACGGCGCTCGGGGCTCACCCGTCGCTGAGGGGCACGCCGGGCACGCGGGGGCCGTGCCTCTGGGGTGGGGGCGGCCCGACCGGCCGCAGCCTCCGCCGTGGCCTCCGTGCGCGCGGTCTCGGCCGTCTCCTGCTCCTGGGTGGCCTCCGCCTCGACCGGCGCGGCCTCCGTCTGCCCGAGAGTGCCACCCGCGCCGTTGCGGTACTCCGCCGGAGCCGGAGCCTCAGGGGCGTTGCCGTCGTGCAGCTCGGCGACCGCCGCGACGCGGGTCGCCTTGCCGCGCGCCGTGCACGGGCGCTCATGCCCTGAAGACCAGACCGGATCAGCTCCGCTGATCAGGCAGAAAAAGAGAGACTTCCGCCCGGCGAGCATCATGCTCAGCCGACGGGGGCTCCGCGGAGTGCAAGGAACCGGCGGGCGGTCGGCCGTTCGGGTCGGCCTGCACCGGGGGGCGGGGGCGTTACGGCGCCGTCCTTGCGGCTCGGTGCACCCCGGCGACACCGAGCCCGTCCTGCGAGATCAGGCCAACGGCCCCGCCCCGCCGGTCGGTGCAGGCCGTGGGGCGGGGTTCAGCGCAGGCCCATGCTGGCCTCGATCGCGTCGCCCTCCTCCTGCTGGTCCTGCCAGCAGGGCTCGCATGGGTCGCTCTCGGAGCACTCCGGGCGAGGCTGGCCGTTGGGGCACAGCTCACCGGCGGGCTGGGCGGGCTGGGCGGGCTGGGCGGGCTGGGCGGGCTGGGCGGATGTTCCGCCGGTGCTGCACTCGCACGTGTGGGCGCAGCGCTCACAGTCCTCGCAGACCTGGTGCGGGCAGCAGCCGCAGGGCAGGAACCGGTTCGGCGGCAGGGTGCTTCTCTGCACCAAGTCAAGCCGAGGCTCTTCGAGGGCTCGCTTGGTGCTGGAAATAGGAGAGAGCAATCATTGAGACGCGGCGAAGGCCGGGACGGAGATTCCTCCGTCCCGGCCTTCGCACTGCCCTCATGGAACTGGCGGACTGGCCGGACCAGTGATCGGTGCCGAGCCAACGGCAGGCCCAGGCTGGGGTGCCGCACCAGTCAGGCTCTGCCGAAGCCCACGAAACGCGCCCGTGACCCCAGATCCGACGAGGTTCGCCTCCGACGCGGTTACTGGCCGACCGAGGAACTTGGCAACCACCACCAGCGTCAGGGGGATGAGAGCGACTGCGACCCACTCGTGCCCCTTCTGTGTCAGCCAGACGGTGGTGAGGAGCAGGGCGATCAGGGCGAGGAAGCCCATCACAGTCTCGAAGCGCTGACGCTTCCACTCATCTGCCCGCTGCAGTCGCTCGTGCTTGCGCTGCTGCTCAGCGTTCCAGGCCTCCAGGAGTGCGGCCTTGCCGGGGCCGTTCAGATCGGCCCGCCGTATCAGGAGCTCATAGAAGTCCCGAAGTTCTTGATCCCCGCGGTCTCGGTTCACCGGCCCGGCCCTCCGAGTCGACCCAGGTCCCGCGGGGCCTCCCCGGCTCGCAGACCACGAACCAGCTCGACGATGATCCCTCGCTGCCGACTGCGGACAGCCTCTCGGCGCCCGATCCGGAACGCAAAATACCTGGCTGCCGCTGCGGCGACGAATGTGCCAGACGTGGCGCCGGCGACAAGGGTCTCCAGCATGGACGACACTAACTCACCCCCCATATATGCCTGTTGGTCCAGGAGTGACCACACTCTGATCAGTAGAACACGACGCTCGGACATTCCTCCGGCCGCGCCGGTCGGCAGGACGGAAATCCAGCGACGTTCACCCGTTCGAGGGGCGGGGGCCGGGGAGGCCGAGCAGGACTGTGGTTCTGCGGGCGGTCCGGGCCGCGTCGGCCTGCTTGGTGCGGACGAAGGTCAAGGTCATGTCGATGCCCTCGATCTCGCCGAGCCACTGCTCGTCCTCGGCCCGCTTCCGGCGGAGGATCAGGTCCTTCTCGATCTCCGCGAGTCGCGGCAGCATCTTCGGGTTGACCTGCAACATCGGGCATCCGGTGTCCGATGCTCCGCGTCGACCTGCAGCAGCAGCAACGACTGGAAGAGATCATCCGAAACCTCGGCGACCGCATCGAGGAGGCCCGCGTCAACGGCTGGCTCGGCGAGGTCCAAGGACTCCAGATCAGCCTCGAAGCCGCGCGCAACAAACTCGCCTCACTCGACCGACTCACCCGGACCCGTAACCGCACCCCGGTACCCCTGGGTATGCCGATCATCCCAGGAGAATCATGAAGAACTGTCAGTCGTCGACACGGGCGCACTCGACGTACTGGACCTGCTGTGCGGCGAGTTGGGTGTCCCGCCGGAGCGTGTGATCCTCGGCCACCTCAACCGCTCCCCCGACCTCGTGGTGCAGCGGCGGGCCGCCGAGTCTGGCCGCCGGATCACGGTCGGTCGACGGCGGTCCGGGGATGCCGTATCTGCCGCGCGGAGCGCGGCCGCGGCTCGCGCTGGAGCTGGGTGAGGAGCTGATGAACCGCGTCCTCACCGAGAAGCCCGGCCGGGCGTTCGCCGTCGAACGGCGCTGAGCGCGAGAGCGGACCGCGTCAGCGGCAGAGCTTGTCCAGGTCTTCCGAGAAGGACGGGAACTCGGCCTGTGCCTCGGTGATGATGTCCCGGGCGGGTCGGCGCGCCGTGGTGGCGTGGCGCTCGGCGAGTTCGGCCAATGCCGGGTTCGGTCGCGCTTCGCGCTGCTCGTACTCGACGACCTCCATCGGGCCGAGGCCGTCGGCCAGCAGCCACAGGAAGTCGGACAGGTTTCTGGCCACGACGCCACGCTCGCCCTCCGAGCCCAGGAACACCACGGGCTGTTCGGCGAGGGGCCGGCCCGGGCGCACACGCCACAGGGCGACGAGGCCGCCGGTGCCGTCCTGTCCGAAGACCCGGTAGACGTCGCCGTCCAGTTCGTGGTTGCCGGTCCAGTTGCGGATCCAGTCGGTGGTCTCCTCGGATGAGTCGAAGGCGTCGTAGGGCTCGAAGTCCATGCCCTCGCCGTTGTCGTAGTCAAACTCCACCTGGGCGAGGGCGGCCAGGGCGGGCGGGAAGCGGCGGTCGTCACCGGTCGTCTCGATCATGCCCGCAGGCTAGCCGCCGCCACTGACAACGGCCCTGGCCGACGGAGATGTCCACGGAGGCGCGCGGTTTCGCCGCCGCGGCCAGGGCCTCGTGCACGGGGTGGGTGCCTCTTAATCCGGAAAAGTTGCAGTATTAGCCCTGGCTCTTACGCTTCTCCCGCTCTCTCGCACCACATGACCCGCGCCGTGTGCTGCTCCCGGTGGTGAGGTTGGCGGCCATCACCGTCTTCACAACGCCGCAGTTACACACACACTTCCACCTGCGGTTATTGTTCACTGGCGGCAACTTTTCCAGCAGTGTCCAGGCACCGAACCGGTCACCTACTCGGTACCGCTCCACCAGCGCTCGGACTCCCTCAGACCCCGCAGCTCACGGCTGAGGTTGGCGCCGAGCTTCACGAACTCGGTCACGTCCTCCTGCCGCGGTCGCCGGGCCTTCTTGCCTTTGCCGGCCGCCTTGACCGGCGGGCGGTAAACCTCTGCGTCCTCGGGGTTGCTGCCGGCGTACGACACGGTGTGCAGCACCTGCGTGAGGTACCTGCGCAGCCACGTCGCCAGCCGGGGGATGTCCCGCTCGCCCAGGTCCTCGTTGAAGTGGAAGCCGCTCACTGTGCGGGCGACGGCGTCGGTGACCGTCGTGGACTCCGCTCCGAGCGGCACCGTGCACCGCAGTGTCTGGAGCGCCAGCCCTTCGGGGGTCGAGATGTATCCCACGAACATCACGCCCAGGTCCTCGAACCGGTCATTGTTCGTGGAGCACAGGAGTTCCCCGTCGTCCCACCGTCCGAAGGTGTAGGCGACGAGGGGGATCCCGATCTGTTCCCGGTAGTACTGCGTGTCCTCGTCCGAGACGTCCGGGGTGTTGAGGACGATGAGCGGGTTCCTGTACTTCAGACCCCTCACCACAGCCGTCGGCAGCTCAGCCGGCGACTCCGACAGGGTGGCCAGCAGGTACTCATCCATCGCGAGAACCGTCTTGCCGCCCCTCCACAGCTCGTGGATCGCGGCGTCACGACCCATCGCCGACATCTCGCGGCGATCGTGGGGACGGACCGGGATCAGACCCTTCGGTACCTCCTTGATGCCGGCCGTCAGGTACGCCACCAACTCCTTCAGAGCCGGGTACCTGCTCACACCTCCCTGGATGTGCGACGCCATGGCGTTGACCATCTCTCTGGCCAGTTCCAGCGTCTTCTTGTCGGTGCGCTGTTCCATCTCTGCTCTCTCCTCTCTCAGGACAACGAGAGAGAGCCCCACCGGACCACCGGCAGGGCTCTCTCGCTGTGTCTGGGCCTACTTGCCCTTGTTCGTCTTATCGAAGGCTTCGCGGACTTCGGCCGGCACACGACCGCGGCTGGCGATGTCTGGCCAGCCGTTCGATCTGGCCTACGCCCGGATGGTCGTCGAGTCGGCACCGATCTCGACGTGCTTGGTAGCCGGCTTGCCGCGCCGACCTGAGAGCTTCCGTCCCGCCTCGGTGTACGGCTCCAGAATTCCCCGGAGCCTGTCCGCGTTGGGGGTGGTGAGGTCGATTTCGTGGGTCTTCCCGTCAAGCGCGAAGGCGACGGTCTCGTCGGCCTCCTTGCCATCCAGGTCATCGACCAGCAGAACCTGAACCTCCTGTGCCACGTTCCTTGCCGATCCTCTGTTGTGCTAGGGGCCCTACAGCCGCGACGTGATGGAGTACGAAGCGACCCGCAGCGCGAGTGCTTCCGTCTCCTCCATCAGCCTGTCCAAGGGCCATTCAATTCGGTCGGCCTCGCTCCGAAAGTGCTCATGCTCGAAGCGCAGGACCATGACCTCGTCCTCAGAGATGTGTGACGCGATCTCGTCGATGGGCCAGTGGTCCCACGCGTGCAGCGTGTCGAAGCCGATCCACCCATCGTCATCAGGGCCGTGATTCAGGCCGTGGCGGGGTACGTAGATGTCTCGCGGGATGCGATCCATCGTCCGTAGTTCTTCGGGGAGCCGTACGTACCCGTTGAGGCACTTGAAGCCCGGAGCGATCCTGCACGTGATGCCGTGTGAGGCCCACTCCTTAATCGGTTGGCATAGGTACCTGCCTACCGCGGTTCCGGCTTCCTGAGCCGGTTGGGCCCTCTCCACCGGAGAAGACAGAGTGGTGATGGCGGGGAGAACCTGATCGAGTCAGGAAGATGGGCGGGACCTCTTGGAGAAGAGGTGTGGTGGCCGGAGGCCCCTGGTCTGGTTGGTGCCCGGTGGGGGATTCGAACTCCTCTTCCCGCCAACGGCCCCGCCCCCGCCGGCCGGCGCAGGCCGTGGGTGCCGGCGCCTGCCGGGCCGACCAGGTCCGGTCGGCCACCGCCTCGATCGCGTCGCCCTCCTCCTGCTGATCCTGCCAGCAGGGCTCGCATGGGTCGCTCTCGGAGCACTCCGAGCGGGGCTGGCCGTTGGGGCACAGCTCACCGGCGGCCCCGGCCCCGGCGGGCTGGGCAGGGGTTCCGCCGGCATCGGCGGCAAGTCGAGGATCATGCGGCCACCTCGGGGTCGAAGCGGGCAGCGTCAAGCCGCAGGTGGTATTCGCGTACCTGGCCCGGTGTCCACGCCGGTTCGTCGGGGCCGAACTCGGGGTGGGCCTCCGTCCACACGCGGTCGAGCGCGTCCTCCACCACGTCGGCGTGCTGAGTAGGGGAGGCCATCACGCCACCTCGCGGGCGGCACGCTCGAACACGGCGATCACGTCGGCTGGGGTGCGCCCGTCGGCGTCATTCCACTCCGCGACTCGTTCCATCGGCCCCGCGCCCGGTGCCGCGTCGTAGTTGATCCGAGCGCTCAGGTGGGCAGCGGCCGCGGCGAACTCGTTGTGCCCTTCCACGTCTTCGGGGGGCGGATACGGGTCACCGAAGGTGGCGACGGCCAGGGCACCGAGGGCGCAGACCAGCCACTCGCTTCGGTCCAGCGTGATACCGACGACGCCCTCGGGGATGCTGTAGAAGTCGCCCTTGGCGTGGCCGTTGGACTTGATGACCTGCGCGGCCTTGAGGTAGATGTCGGCGAGCTCCATCACGCCTCCTTGGCGTTCGGGGTGGTGTTGTCGGTGGGGCGAGGAGGTTGCGCAGCTGGTCGACGGCTCGGTCGATCCGCTGCCGGGCGACGAGGGCCCGGATCCGCTGCTGCAGCACGGTCCCCGGCACGTCCAGGTCGGAGATCGGGCGGGCCATCACCAGCACCTGCCGATCTCCCGCAGCGAGCCAGCCTCGGCGCGGACGTCGGCGGCGGCCTTGACCTTCCACGGGTCGCTGATCCCGGCGATGTCCTGCTCGCCGTTCTGCGGGTCGCGGCCGGCGTCGATCCAGGCATGGTCGTGGCCGTCGATGTAGATGCGGCGCCGCTTGTCGGACAGGTCCGTGCGGGGCAGCGCCTCGGCGATGACGGACCGGATCTCACCGGGGGTGATGTCGTCCTGCCACTCGTCGAGGCGGGCCAGCACCAGGCGCAGCGCCTGCTCGACCGGGTTCAGCGGCAGCTCGGACTCGACCGGCGTGACAGCCAGGCGGTTGATCAGCTCGTACTGGGCGGCCAGAGCCTCCGCGCCCGGCACCAAGTCGTCCATGTAGGCGCTGTGGGAAGCGGCCACACGACGGGCACGGGCGGCGAGTTCGGCGGCGTCCTTCTCCAGATTGCCGATGCGGGTGTGAGCTTCGACGAGCATGCCGCGCAGCTGCCGCACGTCACGCGTCAGCTGATCGACCGTGATCCCCTTCGGGATGGGGGTGTTCCACGAGTAGGTGCAGCCGTCGACGACCGCCCCGTGGTTCCAGCCGTGGCCGTACTGCCCGGTGCAGAGGACGTTCGGCGGGCTCCTATACTCACCGGCATGCCAGCCGACGTACTGGTCGTTGCAGTAGCCGCCTGGCGGGGGGATCTGCAGGTCGCGCCAGCCGTCGTTCAGTTCCTCGGTGACGCAGGCGCCCATGGAGCGCCGGTAGCGGAGCCGGTTCCCGGTCTGCGGGTGCCAGGCCTCATGCCAGTTCTCCCGGTGGGAGCGCGGGAGGACGCACTGCACGGGAAGGTTCCAGTGCACGGACACACAGCGGGACTCGTCGGAGAGGTCGGGCTTGATCTCAGGCATTCGCGGCTACCGCCTTCCGGGCGGCGTCGTACTGGGCGATGGCCCACACGGCGGCGTGGCACTGGTAGACGAAGTGGTAGTTCAGCTTGTCGACGTTCCACTCGGTGAAGTCGTCGAAGTCGAAGCCGCCCGTCTGTCGGACCTTGACCTTGTGCTTCTTGCCGTCCGCCTTGTGCTTGTAGAACTCCCAGGTGGCGGCGGAGCTGTAGGAGTCGTGTCCCTTGAAATCCTCGGACAGGCCGCACGAGCACTCGGAGCGGTAGGTCATCCCGTGCTGGAACTCACTGATGAGCTGGAACGCCGTGTCCTTGGTGTCGAGGAGGTGGTTATCGAGGATCTCTTCGCGGACGGCCGCCTGCAGGCCGTCCGGGGCCCAGCCGTCGCCGGCGGCCTCCTCGACCCGCTCCTTCACCTGCCGTTCCAGGCGGTCGCGGTCGTACTCGCGGACCGAGTCGGCGCCGTTGACCAGCTTCGACGTCCACGACGACGGGTTGACCCGCGTGCCGCGCAGCCAGTCGCACATGTCCTCGGTGTCGGCGCCGTACCGCTCGAAGTGGAACGAGCCGTGCGAGCCAGCCACCACCAGGTTGTACGGCCACGTCACCAGCAGAAGACGGTTCATCGTCTTCGGGGCCGAGAACTCGACGTGCCGGTACAGGCCGTCCTCACGCTGCACGGTCAGGGTCGCCTCGGCGAAGTCGTTCTCGAAGTGGCGGGCGATCTCCGGGTAGTTGCTCACGCCGTACCTCCGCGGTGCCGGGTCTTGATGGCGGCGAACTCGGCCGGCCAGTTGGGGTATTCGGCTGTGGCGGCCTTCACGTCGTCCGGGTGTGTGACCAGCCAGGCGTCGAGGTGGAACGCGAGCTGATCCGACAGGGAGTGCGTGCGGTCGGCGGCCTCCTCGAAACGGGCGGCGGCCAGCTGCTGCACCAGCAGCGGGGTGGGGACGTCCACGGCGGCGATCGGAAGAGTCACGACGCGCCACCGGACTGGCGGCCGAGGAAACGCTCCTCGCCGTCGAGCACCTGCGCACGCGGCGTCGAGCTGGGCCCGATGTCGTTGCCGAACCGGTCGGCGAGCATCGCCCTCAGGCGGTCCAACTGCTCAGCGAACTCGGCACGCTCGTTCGGGAACATGTCCGCGACGATGCTGCGGGCCCTGGCGTCGTCGCTGTTCATGACGGCCAACAATGCGGCGGTCTCGGCGAACGCCGTCACGGCGGGCTTCTGGGATGTTGGGGACAACGGTCTGTCCTTCTGTTCATGGATGGTGTGGGTGGATCGCGCGGCTTGGCCGCGGGGCCCCGGCTGCCGGTGTGCGAGCCGGCCGTTGGGGCTCTGGCTGCCTTAGGCGGCGATGGCGTACGAGTGCCGGCGTGAGGTACGTGGCTCCGGCGGGCGGGAGTCGTGCTCACGGCCCGGGTCGGGTGTGATGGGGGCCTGGTACTGGCCGTCTCAGTAGCACTTGCGGGCCGTCGCGCGGGCCTGCGCTTCGGCGTCACGGGCGGGGATGGTGGCGAGGAGTTCGCCGGGGCTCGCAGCCCTGGCGAGGGACTTGGTGCGGGCCGGATCGGCGTACAGCGTCCACATGTCGCCGCCCATCCGGGGCCAGTAGGAGAGCTGCCAGAACCGGCGGTTGGCGTAGCTGACCTGCCAGGAACGCGGGCCGGACGGGTGCGCGCTCACACCGGCCGGAAGGTCCGGCAGTTCCGGCGCGGGACCGTACGCGCGGTCGATGTAGGCGAGGTGTTCGGCCGTCGCCGTGATGGCGACGCGCACCGTGTGCGGCCACCGGTGCCCCTCGGGCAGCATCGGCGCCCACTCCTTCCACTGCACCTCGCTGCTCGCGCTGCCGATGTACGGCGCCCAGGCCGCGCCGCGCGCGTAGTTGAAGCCGAGCCGCATCAGGTGCCACCCGGCCGCGATCAACAGTCCTTCCGTGTTCGCGCCGTCGGTGATGGCATCCAGGTAGATACCGGCGGGGTCGTTCTCCCGACCGGCAGCGCCCCGCTCCGTGAGCGGGATCATGTGGCGTTCGGTCGTGCTGCCCTCGGCGGTCATCAGCCGCAGCGTGGCGCCCCCACCGGCGAGCGGGTACGCCATCCGGATTTCCGCGACGGCCGGCAGGGCGGCGAGTTGGCCCGCACGCATCCGCTCCAGCCGCTCGGTCATGGTGGCCGACACCTGGAAACATTCGCCGCCCTCGGCGGCCTTCTCCCGCTGCTGGGCAACCGCGTTCACCGCGAGCGCGAGCGCGCCCTTACGCTTCGTGCTGTCGGATCCGACCTGCCTGCGCTCGCCCCCCACCTCCCGCACCCTCCAGAACAGCGCGCCGCGCTCGATCACCTGAAAGACGGCGTACATGGCCTGCGGGAACCGGACCCCGCCGAGCGTCTCGCCGGGCAGCGCGAACAGCCAGCCGTCAACGCCGAAGTCGGCGCCGTCGGGCTTCTTGCCGTTGGTCGGCGTGTACCGGGTGTATTCGGGCTCGACGGTCTCCCAAACGATGCTGCGGGCCTGCGTGGTCATGCTGGGTTTCCTCTCGGGTTGCTGCCGTGGTCGGGTGTGTGCTGAGTGCCCCCGGCCGGTCTTCAACCGGCCGACCCCCCCCCACTCGCCGCAGGGTCGGGGCGCCATGAGGGCTAGAACGGGGGGCAGCACAGGGTGCCGGTGCACTCGTGCGCGGCGGCCTGCGCCTGCGCGGCCTGGCGCTCGCGCTCGGCCTGATCGCTGCGCATTATGCGCCGGGCGACACACGGCGCGTTGTCGCACGTGGAGTGCCCCTTCAGGGCGTCGGTGGAGTCGTCGAAGACCTCGATCAGCCCGTAGCCCTCGCACCAGCCGCACAGCGGCTCCGGGGCGTGCAGGCTCTCGCCGTCCACGCACCCGTTCCAGTTGGACGAGTCGTGCCAAGCGCCCTGCCCGTCGGCCTCGATCCACTGGATAACGCGCGCGCAGTGCAGACAGGTGTACTCAGGCTCCGGCACCGTCAGCCCGAAGTGGTCGGCCACGGCGGCAGCACACTGCCCGGCCTGCATGCCCGCGCTCGCCCTGGGCTTGTGCTCGTCGCCAAACCCGTTGAACACCCGACGGGTTGACTCGTCGTCGGTGACCATGGCGGCCACGGCCCACAGTGCGACCGTGGGCAGGTCGTAGTGATCGGCGAACCGGCGGCCCTCCGGGGTGCGGGCGGACGGGTCGGCCACACAGTGGATCCACACCCGCGCACGCCCCGGCACGCTGCACACCAGGTACTCCGTAGGCAGCCCGCGCCACGGCTGGTCCACGTGGTGCACGATCCCGAGTGCTTCGAGCGCGTCACGGAGCATGGCGCCGGTGTGGCCGTCGTACGCGGGGTGCGTCTTGGTGAGGCTGGGGCGTGCGGTGAGCGTGGACATGCGGGGTTCTCCTCGGGTTGGTTCGGGTTCCGTGGCCGTGGACGCCCCGCCCAGGTGCAGGGCGCCGTAAAGGGGTTGGGGTGTCAGGCGCCCTGGCCGGTCAGGCCGCGCGTTGTACGGTCGCCGATCTGCTGGGCGGTGGCGTAGGAGCGCATCGGGTTTCCCGCTCCTGTGGATGGCCGGCGGCTAGAAGTGGGGGCACTGGACGCACGGGTCCCCCTTGGTGCGGTGTGCGGTATGCGGTGGTTCAGTCGGTCGGTGTGCCGTAGCCCTCGTGGTGGTGGTCGGTGAAGCAGGACCCGCAGAGCGGGGCGTGGCAGATCCGGCACCCCGTTGTCGTGGCTGACCGGCAGCGCTGGCAGGCCTTGGCCGGGATGACGTCGATGTCCTTGCCGACTGCGCCAGACTGGATCGGGGCGACGTCGAGCGCATCGGCCTGAAGCAGTTGGGTCATGCTGTACTGCGAGCCGATCCGGAGTTCACGACCACCAGGTCCGAATGCGGCCCAGGACCAGGCGCCCTCAGTGCGCATGGCTCGACTGGGGTAGACGCGGTCGAGGCGGGAGCCTTCCGGCAGGTCGAGTCCGGCTTCCCGGAGGCGCGCCAGGAGGCGCTCTGCGGTGGTCACTTGGTGGTCTCCTTAGCGAGTAGGTTGAGGCACTTCACTCGGGACGGCGGCACAGCTGGGGCAGACGTCGACCATGTGGCCGGCGCGCAGCCGGTACGCCCAGCCGAGGGCGCGCCCGTCCGCGCGCACCTCCCGGGCGGTCAGCGACCTGAAACTGGCGGGGACGGCGGCGCTGTCCGGGCAGTCGGTCTGCTCGTCATGTCCGTCGCAGGAGATCGCGGTGCCGAGCGAGTAGGCGGTCACCGACCGCCTCCGGGCACGGGCGGCTTGATGCCGAGCCGGTCCAGAACCGCGTTCAGGACCGTTGCCGGGTCGGCGCCCCCCTCGCCGGCAGCGCCTTCGACGGCATGCCACGCAGCGGTGTACTCGCGTTGGGTGAGGGTGCGGCACGGCACCACGGGCGCGGGTTCGCCGGTGTCCTCGGCGGGCGGCCCGGCGACGTCCTGCCGCAGCACGGCGGCGCGTTCCGGCTCCAACTCCAGCCAGTACGGCTCCCCGTCGGGCCCCGACATGAGGACGATCACATGGTCGTCGTCGCCCCACAGGAGGTCGTGCAGGCCCCACCGGAGTTGGGCCGGGTTGTCGGCGGCGGCGAGGTCTTCGGTGGTGGGTAGTGCGATCCCGGCAGCGACGGCGGCACCCAGCCAACTGGCGGCCTCGCTGATCAGGAACTCGCGGAGGCTGTCGGAGATCTCCTCCCAGGACTCGGCAACGGTGGGCCCGAAACCGTTGCGGTAGCGGGACTCGGCGAGCTGCGCGGCGCGGGGGGCGGTGATGGTCATCAGATGCTCCCAAGGGTGGGCTGGTCGTACAGCGGGAGTTCGGTCTGCCCGTCGCAGGCCTCGACGGCCGGACTGGTGATACGGGGTGCGGGCGCCGGCGGCCCGGACTGGCCAGTGGGGTGGGCGGCGGCCGTGGGGGGAAGGTCAGCCGCCGCCCGGGGTGGCAAGCGCGCGGGGGGATGGGGGTGTGACCTCGTTCTCGTTCTCGTGGTCGATCGCCTGGACGTCGACGACGATCCTGTGCAGGACTTCACCGTTCTCGTCGCCTCGCTGCTCGCACGAGAGCACACCCTCTTGCGTCCAGGACTTCACGGCCGAGCATGACGAGAGTGCCGGCGGCGGCCCGCATCACAACCTCGCCTTACTCCTTGGGCATGGTGATGGACGTTTCGGACGACACCGGGACCAGGGCCCCAGCGAGGTCGATCTTCCGGCTGCGGGCCAGCTCGGCGGCCGGGACAACGATGCGGAAGCCTCCGACCGGGTAGCTCGGGTGGTCGGAGAACACCACAGCACACATCCAGGAGCCGGAGTGGAGCTTGCGCGGCAGCGGCTCCTCCTCGACGCCCTCAGGCAGAGCGTCCTTCCGGAACTCGATCGGCACCACGACGACGCGGTAGGGCCGGTCAGTGTGCGGTGGCTCCCACGGCAGCTCGACGAGCAAGTCCTTGGGCCACTCTTCGATGGTCACGGGCAGGGTGGACAGGTAGTGGTTGATCGAGCCTTCGGGGGCCTGGGCCAGCCGGGCCCGCTCCTGTTCTTCGGTCTCGATGAAGCCGATGCGGCTGAGGAAACTCATGGCGGTCAGTGCTCCTTGGTCAGTGGCTTGCGCTGGGCTCGGACCGCCGGCATGGGTTCGAAGAAGGCGAGCTCCTCGAGCTCGCAGCGCACGCCGTGGATGCGTGCGGCCTCCAAGGCGGCGAGGTCCTGGTGCACGAGGTCGTCCGGCTTCGTCAGCCAGTGGACTAACACCCCGGTGTCGTCAACGCCGCTCCGGGAATGCCGGACGACGATGCCGATGCTGCCGGGGACCGCGCCGAACTCGTACTCGAGGTAGCCGCTGGGCTCGGCGAGGAGGACGTAGCTGCCGACAGCGGGCCGGACGCGCTGCTCGGTCTTGCTGCCGTGGTTGTTGGCCTTCGGCTTCCGTCCGATCAGGTCCGGCAGGAGGAAGGCGAGTCCCATCGTCGCGAGGGCGGCGGCGAAGACGATGAGAATGATGGGCAAGCCGGGCATGGTCTGGAGCGTGTTCATCGGCGTGGTTCCCTTCGAGATCACAGCAGAAGAGGAGGAGAAGAAGAGAGGTAGGGCGAACAAGCCGCTGGTCAGCGCGTCTCGCTGTAGCCGCACTCGGAACACGTGTGCGTGACCTTTTCGGCCTTCTCGCCGGCGCGGACGCCATGGGCGTTCGACTCCATGTCGATGGCGCAGTTCGGGCAGTTGATGGCTCGGCTCCTGACGCGACGAGGATGTTCTTCAACGCCAGATCCGGATCAGCTCCGCTGATCCCTTGTGCTCACTGCCTTCACGGGACGAGCAAGGCGAGCCACGAAGAAGAAAAAACACAGCACCCCGGCGCAGCTGCTGCCCAAAGGCAGAGCGCGCACCGGGGTGCTGGGGAAGCCGGAGCCGCGGAGATCTCCAGGGACGCGCCGCAGGGATCAGCTACAGCGCTGAAGGAATCGAACCTTTTCCGCGGTCGGTCTGCACGGTGTGCCGACTGGCGCACGCCGGTCATCAACCAGCGCACTGCGGATTCGAACCGCTCCGTGCAGAAGTCTGTGGTGGCCTGTCAGTGCTCGCCCGGATCAACTGTGCTGATCTCATTCGGCGGAGCGCTGCTCGCCTCTCGCACATCCCGGCATTGGCAGACGCCGATGGGGATGCCGACGGGGCCGCCCTCGCACGCACCGCAGCAGAAGCCGACGGCGTTGGCTGCGTCCTCGCAGGCGATGGCGATGCCGCATCCGGGACAGGGGTAGACGTCGTCGTAGGGGACGTAGTGGCGCAGCTCTGGGACGTGCCCGGTCGGGAACTGCTCGACGGTCGGGTCGACGATCTCGCCGTCGGGCGTCACCGCTCACCAGTGCTCGCGCTCTCCCCTGACGGCGTCGACGTAGAGGCCGGCGACGGCGGTGAGCGTCGGATCAGCGGCGGCGAGCGTCTCGCGGCCTGCTGGTAGGTGCCCAGGAGATCGGGCCGACGCGGCATGAGCGTCACTGGGCCAGCCGCCTCGCGGCTGGCCGGAATTCCTCGAAGCTGATCGGCTGCTCGGCAGGGCGACCGGAGCCGAACGCGCCGGCCCAGCGGAAGAAGTAGGCCTTGCACAGCTCGACGTCCGCCTGACGGGCTTCTTCGCTATAGAGCGACCCAGCGCGCCCGGCAGCAGCAGCGGGAGGCCGACGAACGCCGCATGAAGGGCATGTTCTGGACCGGCCTCGTCGTCCCCGCGGTCGCCTGCGCGATCACCGCACTGGTCGTCGGCCCGGACTCGTGGCTCGGCTGGGCTGCCGTGCTCGCCGTCGTTCCTGCTGCTGCGACGGGCGTGGCGGTGGCGTTCATGGTCCAGGACCGGATCCGGGAACGCAGGCCCACCGCATGACAGAGTCCCCGCCCGACCACCCGGAGCGGGGCCTCCACCGTGTCCGGCCTACCGTGCAGCGGCCGACGCCGAATCGATCGCGGACTGCAACGCATCCCGACCCCGCTGATTCGCGTCCTGCAACGCCTTGAAGTAGTCGTCCGACGACAGATCCGCGCACTCCGGCGCCCCCTCCCCCTCATCGCTCCCCGCGGCGATCGCGTCCGTACACGCAGCGATCTGATCCGCGAGCGGCTTCTCCGTCGAGGCGGCTGGCGTGGCCGAGGTGGTCGGCGTCGGGGCTGGCTTGTCGTCGCTGCTCGAACCGGAGCAGCCGGCCAACGTGAGGCAGGCGGCGAGCAGAAGGGCGGCAGAGATGCGGCGCATGGTCCCCCCAAGGACAGTTGGTGCCCGGGATCGTAGCGGCCGGCACCGACAGCCAGGCCCGGGAATGGCGAAAGCCCCGCCAGACGGGGAAGCCGGCGGGGCTCTCGATCTGCCAGGTGCGGCCCGGCAACTGCTCCCAGTGTGGCAGAGGGCTCACAGGTTGGTGGTGTTCCGGCCAAACCAGGACGCATGGTTGTGGACCTCCTGCCGTACCTGCGTCACGGACCGCGGCCCGAACACCCGGGCGGAGAGCAGCAGACCAACGAGAATCGCCAGCTCCGACGTCCCCATCAACGCGATACCCGCCGCGAGCTGGCCGAGACCAAACCCGAGGCCCGCGCACGGGCCCCACGCCGTCGTTCCCGCCAGTCGATCCACCCGCACACCGGCAGCGCGACCGCGAACACCCCGGCTGCGGCCATGCAGGCGGCGACCGCGACCAGGAGGTAGGCGGGCAACGTCCTCACGGGGCGGCCTCGGGCTCGAAGCGGCGGCGCAGCGTCCACTGGTGGCCGCAAGCGTCGTTGCTGCACACCGCCCGGACGCGGACGGGCTCGCCCTTGAAGAAGTCCATGTGCTGCTTGGCCGGGCGGACCGTGCCCTGCTCGTCGACCACGGCGAGCCCCCAGTCGCAGTGGGCCGTCACGTCCTCGGCGACCCCGGTGGGGCTGCCGCACTTGGTGCACAGCAGCGGGCGGGTCACGGCCGCGCCTCCCGGGTGTCGGGCTGCTCCACGACAACGGGCCGCTTGGGCATCCACTCGCAGCCGCATCCGTCGGCACAGCCGTACACGCTGTGCTCGTCCGCCGGATGCCCGCACCCGCTCTCGGCGGCCACACGACGCAGCTCGGCCACCAGTTCCTCGGGCGTCACGAACACCGGGTAGCCGCGCATCCGCTCCAGCGCGTCGGCGGTTTCGTGGAGCAGCGCGGCCCGACCGGAAGCGGCGGCGATCTCGTCGAGCAGGGCACGCGCCGGATCGCACCAGTCGACAGTCCCAGAGCCGGGAATGCTGGCGATCAAGGCGAACAGACGGTCACGGGCAGTCGCGTTGGCCATGGCGGTCACCGGTCCTGCTCGAAGTTGACGGTCGTCAAGGCGCCCAGCTCGTCGGCGTGACGCCGCTGCATCGCGTACAGCTCCCGCTCATGGGGGTGACACAGGGCAAGCGCACCCCAGCCGGGCCGCATCTTCGGGATCCAGGTCGCCCCGTAACGGCCGCACGAGTTGCAGCGCAGGTTCCAGCCCATCCGCCCAGCGGCAGTGGCTTCCTCGGCGGTCGGCAGGGGCGGCCCGAACGGGTCGCGGGCGGTTTCGGTGGTGCCGGTCATCGGGGGTCCTTCCGTGATGGGGTTCGGTGGCCGGCGGCTGGTACTAGGCCTGCGAGCCGCCAGCGGCCTGTGTGGGGGCCGCAGCCTCAAACACCCGGACGGGCAGCGGCGGGGGTGAGGATCGGCTTCCAGGTGGCGTGCATCGTTGCGGCGCAGTCGACGAGGAACGCGCGGACGGCGGGCTCGTCGGCCTCGGTGACGGTGATCTGCTTCGACAGCAGCCACGCCATGCGCTGGAGGACGAAGAACAGCAGCAGGTACTCGTCGCCGTCCCAGTCGTTGTCCGAGAGGTGCCAGCCTCGAAGTCGAACGGCAGGGTCTCCTGCAGGATTGCTACAGCGCTCATGGCTGACCTCCAGCCGTGACAAGGATGTTGTTCATCGCCAGATCCGGATCAGCCGCGCTGAGCCCTTCTTTGATGACATGAAGCGGAAGGAAAAAGAAGATCCCCGGCGACGGAGCGGGGCAGGCTCCATCACCGGGGATCGCTGTATTCGGTTCTCGGTATTCAGTTGTGGCTCGTGATGGCTCAGCTGAACGGCAGCTGCTCGTCCACGGCGCTGGCGTGCGCGACGGCGACGGGCGCAGCAGCGGTGACCGGGGCGGGAGCCTGGGCCTGCAGGTTCTGGTTCTGGGCCTCGGCCTTGGTGACGCGCTCGGCCAGGCGGGCCTGGGTGGTGGCGCGGGACTCCAGGAAGGAGATGTTCTGGATCTCGAGCTTGACCTCGAAGACCTCGGCACCGTTCTTGGTGTAGCGGTTCAGGCGGGGCTCATAGCTGAGGCCCACCAGGTCACCCTTGTGCACGTGGGCGAACGGCCCGGTGCCCTGCGTCTCGGCTCGGACGAATGCCTCGAAGGGCAGCGCGTCGGAGATGCGGTTGCCTTGACGGTCGGTGTAGCCGCGGTCGACGAAGGCGGTGAGCATGACCTTCTTGGAGCCGTCCTTGTTCTCGAAGACCTTCGGGTCGTTCGCCAGGCGGCCGATGACGGATGCGGTGCTGTTCGGGTTCGACATGGCGGATTCTCCTTGAATACGGCGCAGCGCCCGGATCGACGTCGTCGTCCGCGCGCAGTTGGGTGGGTTGTTGAGATGTTCAGTTGTCTGTCATGCCACCATCCGGATCAGCTTCGCTGATCAGATGATGTCCTCTTTCAGTGCTTCTTCCGAATCAGCCGTGCTGATCGAATGCCTTGTCACTCCGAGTCCCGAATCGGCTTCGCCGATCAGACTCGCCCTCCTCGCTGAATTACCGGCCACTCCCCCGACCAGACCCCCGACGTGATGCCCGGATGTCCCGCAGCTCGGCTTCCACCCGGTCCGCTCTGGCGGTGTCGCCCCTCTTGCAGGCCAGCCGATAGGAGTGCTCGAGATCGGCGGTCCCGCCTCGGCGGACGACCACCAGGGTGAACCAGAACAGCGCCAGGACCAGGCCGACCGCAGATGAGGATCCCGACGCTCACAGCGTCACCTGAACCTCGTAGGCCGTGGAGCCGAAGGGCCCGACGGTGAGCGCGTGCACGGGCTTCACCAGACCCGCCGGAGCCAGGCGAGCCATCAGACCCGAGTGCTCGGACCAGTCCTTGATGAAGACGTTCCCGGGCTCGGGCGTGAGACCGTAGCCCTGCAGGCTGATCGAGATGGGCTCAGCGGGGCCCTCGGCGTTTTCGATCTCCAGCACGCGGTGCTCGTCGTCGTGCACGAGCGACCCGGTCAGCTCGATGCAGCCCAAGTCGACGGTCACGTCGCGCTTCGCGGTGGTCGTGGACTCAGCCATGGTGATCTCGCTCTTCATGTGATGTGGATTGTGGACGCCCACGGGGGCGATCAGCTGATGCCCCCGCTTTCGCGTGCTCCGTGGGCCTGAAGCACGAGCGATAGGGCGGAGGCGGCAGGCTGGTGGCGGTTCGCGGTCACGGCTGGTCCCCCTGGAGTACGGCGCGCAGCCGGGCGGCCAGCTCGGTGTCCTGGCCCTCCAGCAGCGCCAGGGCCCGCTCGATGCGCTGCTCAGCCGTCAGGCGCCAGCGGCGCTCAGACTCACCACGGTCGTGCAGCTCCTGGATCGAGGTGTTGAGCTGCCGGTTGGTACGGGTTCGGATGATGCGGAACATGAGGTGCTCTTGGTTCAGAAGGTGATCTGTCCGATGAGGTGAGCGACTGCGGCGGCGCCGGCGTTGAGCTCGTAGCAGCAGGAAGACAGCCGACCTCATGGGTTCCGGCACACCGGGGCGGCGGAGCAGCGTGGCCCGCGTCGTCGTCCTGCTCCTGGTCGTCGGGGCCGTCCTGGGAGGCCAGTTCGGCGGTCGCCTCGAAGTCGATGTTGCCGGTGCCGTGGTAGATGATCACGCCGCCGTGCTCGTCGGTCTCGCTGTAGGAGGGGAGGCCGAAGTCGTCGTTCCCGTCGCCGGTGCCGTAGGTGCGGCGGGTGCAGTCGAGGGCCGTGCAGTGCCAGACCTCCTCGCCCTCGGCCTCGATCCGCTCCGTCACGGTCGAGCAGTCCGGGCACGGCGGCGGAGTGACGGACGTTACGGGCGGCTACCGTCGTCGGCGGGCAGCTCGGCAAGCAGGGCGGCGCCGCCGGTTCCACCCGCGAGGCCGGTGCCCCGGCAGTGCCCGCAGTAGCCGGTGCCGTCGGAGTGGGCGGCGCGGAAGGTGTCCAGCTCGCCCCGTACCAGGGCGGTCACCCAGTCGAGCTGGCCGGGCTCTATTGGGACCGGGTGTTGCTCGCCGGTCGTCGGGTCGGCGACCGTGACGATCACGGGCACGGTGCCCTCCGGGTCGGTCGGGTATCCGTCGGCCAGTTCGGCGAGCGCCTGGGCGAAGTCGGCGGCGGCTGCGGTGGTCTCGGTGCTCATGCGTCGGCTCCGGACGATCACTTCGTCGAGCAGGTACGCCTCGCCCCACGGGTCCGGCTCCTCGACGGGGCGGCCGTGCCTGATGTCGCGCAGCCGTTCGCGGTGGCGGTCCTGGACGTAGCCGCGGCTGAGCAGGGCGTCGTGCTGGGAGGTGGGCCAGTTCGAGGCGGTCGCGCACCACCCGCAGTGCGGCGTGCGGGTCAGGCTGCGCCGGATGGCGAGGGTGAGCAGAGTGGCGGCGCAGCCGAGCAGCGCGCCGATCGCGAGCATCACGTGGTGTCTCCGTCCGTCGTGGTGGTGTTGGCGGCGAGGAAGACGCCGGCGGCGGCAGCGGCCTCTTCACTCGTGTCGTACGGGAGGTCCTAGGGTGCCTCCTGGACCTTGCGGTTCGCGGCGGTGGCGATTCACCACCAGCACGGGTTCACAGCCTCGGCGCTGACCGGGTGGGGTCAGCGCTTGCGTGCGCCCTGGTGGTCATGCCCCAGGCAGCGCCAAGGTCGGGGGAGTTCGCGCCGTGGATTCCGGCGTTGGCCGCGAAGTCGTCGGCGAGGCGCTCGGTCTCGACCTTGACCTTGACCTGCCGCAGGGTCCACGAAGCGATCGCGCCCGTGGGCGAGGGGGATGCAGATGCTCCCTGCAGATCTACTTCCGGATCGACTGTGTCGATCCAGATCAGTCACCAGCGAGCGCCTGCTCGCGATACAGCTCACCGATCCGGGCAACGGCTCCAGCTGGAGGCTCATAGACGGGCGGCAACTCGCTGATCATGACGTCGAGTTCCCGAGCATCCGGCAGTGGCGCGGGCCGTGGCATGGCCTTGCCCTCGGCAGTGCCGAGATACTGAGAGATCGCGCGCTCGATGCACTGGTTACGGATCAGCACTCCGTTGATGCCGCTGACCTCGTCGAGGTCCAGGTCAAGGGTCACCGCCCGGTTGAGTGCCCGGCGCATGCGGTGCTCGATGGTGCGGTGCGCGTTCAGATCGATGGTGGTGTCCTTGTATCCGAGTAGCACCGCGTCGAAGACGCCTTCGATGCTGTCCGGGAGATGCCAGCCGGGGAGATGCCCTAAGGTGCCATCCGTCTCGCGGTCGTCGGCGTCGAGCAGACGGTTCCAGTCGTCGCGCCGATGCGTCCACTCGTCGTCCGAGACCTCCGCCGGCCGGTCAGCCTGGTTCTGGTAGTGGTAGTCGACAAAGATCGGGTGGCCATCGGCTTCGAGGGCCAGGAGCGCGTCGGTGTACGCGCGGTTCCCGGCGAAGGGGTACGCCAGCCGGTGTGTGCCCCACTCGTCGTCAACCTGACCGAAGACGATGCTGAAGCGCAGCGGATCGTGGAACGTCATGTGGTCATCGAGCCCGGCCTGCTCGTCGAGCCAGAGCTTCCGGGCCCGGTAGACGGTGTAGTTGTGCAGGGGACCGCCCATGTCGCGTTCGCGCACCTCGGAGTCGTCGGTGACGCGGGCGACGTTCCTGGCGATGATGGGTACAGCCAGCTCGCGGAAGACCTCGCGCATGCGCTTGGAGATCACGCGGGTGAGTTCGAAGAGGTCGGGCGCGTGCGCGGTCAGCCGCAGCCCGTCGTACAGCTTGGCGCTCATCGGATTTTCCGTTCTCGGGACGCCCGTATAGCTGTCAGGCAGCTGGAGCGAGGTCGTTTTGAGTGATGTGCGTGGCGTGCGACGTTCGACATAGGCGCGGGTGCGTTCGTCGAAGCGCATCCCGACCAGCACGATGGTGTGCAGCGCGTTGTTCGCGGCCCGGGCCCCGTCGCGGTTGAGGCGGTGACGGTGGGTGCGGCCGGAGGAAGCCGGGATCAGCCCGACCCCGGCGAGGTGCGTGAACACCCTCTCGGACCGCATGTTTTCGGGGTTGTCCCCGGCCGAGGTGAGGGCGCGTCGACGACATACGTCACGAACAACCGTGGGTTCCTGGCAGGCTTTCGCTCGCAGAACGGCCCGCACCGATGAACACCAGAGAGACACCGTGACCGAGTAGACCAGCCACCAGGACGACCGCGAGACACGCGTACGGCGCCCCTTCGGCCATCGGCCGTACCTCGTGCCCAACGACGCGGGGCGCGTGCTCGGCGAGCTGACCGCCATGTACGCCGACGGCGACGTCGACCTCGAAGGGATCGCGAAGGTTCTCAAAGCATCTGACGACGCCGGCCGCACCTTGGAAGACAACGCCCTCGGCGTGCTCGACGCGCTGCGGTGCCGAGGGCACCCTCGACGCCGCTACGTACGAGCAGCTGCGGGGCACCGTCGAGCGGGCAGGCGACGAGGCGGGCGTATACGTCATGAGCACCCGCGAGCGGACAGACGAACTGGTCGGCGAGGGCGCGTTCGTCGAGAACTACACGTCACGCAAGGGGGACTGACCGGCGTGTCCCGGCTGACACCGGAACAGGCGGACGACCGGCTCGGCATCGCCGACGAGCACGTCGCCGTGTTGCCCCGGCAGGGGGCGACGAAAGCAGGCGGCGTCAGGTCTCCTCGCTGATCTCGATCAGGTGGGTGCGGATCGCGCCCATCGGGTCTGGCGCCTGCACCCGCAGGCGCACCGGCTCGCCGGGCACGGGCGGGATCGGTTCGGCGGTGAGGATGTCGCCGTACTGTGGGCCGGCTTTCTTGTTCAGCGCGGTATGGATCAGTGTGCGCAGCTCGATCGGCTTCATCGCCGGACCTCCTTGACGCTCGGAGTGCCCTTGAACTTCGCGACCCACGCTCCGGGCGGTCCGGTCAGGCGGACCCTTGTGATGCCGTCCGGGCTCGGCGCCCAGCCGGCCATCGCCGTGCGACGCGCGTCCTCCTCGTCCAGCGCACGGACGGTGGTGGTGATCGGAGCCATGATCGTGACCGTGAACGATTTGAGCGGCGGCGCCGTCCTGCGCCACTTACGGTACTGAGCAACGGCGTGCTGGTAGCGCACCAGCTCCCGCACGTACTGCTCGATGCGTACGAACCCGCGGGCCGCGTCGTGGCCGGTGGTGTCGCTGTCGCTGAACCGCACCCACTCTCCGGTACCGACCCCGCAGGGGCCCGAACGCTCGTACAGGGTGTCCCGCGGGGCGCCTGCGGCTTTCGCCTTCGCGCACCGATCCTTGATGTACTCGGCGTGGGACCCGATCTCTACGGCCCAGGCGACCATGTGCAGGTAGCCGTGATGCTCGGCGGGATCGGTGACGTGGCTGATGGCGCCACCGTAGGGCGGGTTGAACTTCGGCTCCTGCACGGTCAGCTCTCCTTGATCGCGGTGTCGGCGGTGGTGGTCGGAATGTAGAGACGGCGTCTGTCGACCCGGCACTTCCCGACATAACAAAAGCGGCCCACCGGAATGGTGAGCCGCTGAGTTGTTGTGGCGTCCTTGGGCCTACTGTCCTTCGTGGCAGAGCCCGTTGTCGATCAGGTACGTCTTGTCGGCAGCGACCTGCCGGGTCTTCTCGATATAGCTGGAGCTGGTCCTGGCCCGTGCCGCGGCTGCGTCCGTGATGGTCCTCATCACGGACTGCCACTCTTCCGCGCTGCCTTCTGCCTGGTGCGCCTGCTGTAGTCGTCCGATCAGGCGGTAGGACCGCACGAGATCCTGAGCCAAGTCGCTCGGTGCGGGAAGCGGCATGTGGTGGAGGCTGCCCCACGGCGTGGTGAGCAGCGCGGTCGAGCTGACAACGGCGATCTTCATTGGTCAGGGGTTCCTCTTGAAGATGAAGACGCGCCCGTTGTCCTGGACGAAGGCCTCGTCTTCCCTGAGCACGTACTCGGTTGAAGCGTGTGAGGGGGGCGTACGACTTCTCGGCCTCGACCCGAACGTTGTGGGCGAACTGCCTGTCGAACTGTACGTCCGTCAGCTTCTTCATGCCGTCGACTGCGGCCACGCCGACGTTCTCTCGGACTTCCTCAGGCGTTGTGAACCGCTGCTCGTCGGCGGCAGCGTCCCGGCGGAAGCTGCGTACAGCGTCCTCCCACATCCGGATGCGGACCCACACCCCCGAGGTTCCGCTCGATGATCTTCTCGATGCCGACGATCGTCAGCATCTTCGCCAGGTGCTCTTACATGTCACTCACCGGTGCCCCTCCTGCTCGATGATCGCGGCCCGCGTCAGCTCGGCCCGCTGCTTCTTGGCGTGCGTCTCGTCGTAGGAGCAAAAGAGCACCGGTCTGTTCCTTAAAGTTCAGTGCTTCTACGGATACGGCCGCGCGCAGTCCCGACCCGCACCCGGAGGATGAGCTGTTTCCGGCCGCCTGACGGCTAGCTTTCAGGCATGGACGAGAACGACGAGCAGCTCCTCGACTTCGACAAGACAGAGATCGACTGGCGCCCTGAAAGGGCAGCCGAGGCGCTTACCGGCCCGTATGCGGACATCTATCGCAACCATCTGGCAGTCGCCCGGTGGGCCGACGGTTATGCCGAGCGGTACCAGGCGAGCAACCCGGCCGCCGCGTCCCCCGAGCACAGGGACGGGTTCGTGGAGGGAGTTCTGTGGATGGCCGCCTTCCTGCGGCAGGGTGACCTGCTTCCTGGCGGTCAACTGCTGCAACAGGACCAGCCGGGACTCCCGGACCGGGACAGCACGCCGGATTCGTAGAGTGACGGGATGGACTCCCAGACCAAGGCCCCGGACCCCTACGCGATCCTGCACGGCTGGCTCGCCGGTTCGTACGTCCGGCCCGACGGCCAGCAGGTCATCGGGCGCGTCTGGGACGAGGACACCAAGTACCGTTACCGCCTCTACCTCGCCGGGATCGACGCCCCGGCCGGCTGGAAGCAGGACTGGTTCACCTACATCGGCGATTTCGTCTGGCGCTTCGAGCCCCTGCACATCCAGGACTGGGCCGCACGCCTCACCGCCTTCGACGGTGCCCCGCTCGCCGCCACCTCCCGCGGCCGCGCCGTCTCCGCCGTCCGCAGCTTCTACGCCCACTGCGAGGATGACCTCGGCGCCGCCCGCTGGAACCTGCCGCCCCGGCGTGTGCTCGCCGGGCCCACCCCGCCGGCCGCGCGCGAGACTCTCACCCGGTTCCAGACCGACGCGCTGCGCACCGCCGCCGACCGCTACCGCGGCCCTCACCCCGAACGCGCCCGCCTCGCCACCTACATGACCCTCGCGGGCCTGCGCCCGGGCCAGTCCATCGCGGCCGTCATGCAGTACGTCCAGCGCGACAACCAAGCCGGTCCCACCTGGAAACTGCCAGTCAAGAACAACAGCGCCTCCGCCGTCGGCCCACTCACCTCCATCCCCCGCCCGCTGGTGTGGGCACTGGACGAGTACCTGCCGGTGCGCACCCACAAGGCCCCGCACTCCACCGAGACCGAGGGCCCGCTACTGGTCTCCCGCACCGGCCGCGGGCTCGATCACGTCACCTTCACCCGGCTGCTGCGCGAGGTCGCCGCCACCCACCCCGACCTCAAAGAGATCGCCCCCGCGCTGCACCCGGACGTCGTCGCCCACTCGCCGAGCCCGTTCGCCGACGAGAGCGCCGCGGCCGGCGGAGACGGGCGATGACGGCGTACCGGGCGATCCTCCTGTTCCAGGACGGCCCGGCCGTCACCGGCTGCTGAGACAACCCCGCCGTCGCCCGCACAACGTACAAGAGACGGGTCGGGCTCTACAACACGCGGAACGTACACGGAAATACGAGTGGGCGACGGCACGGCGATACGTCGCGGTGAATCCGGTGCGTCTGCGCTCGGTCCGTACGCGGGACGGCTCGATGATGGAGGTCCCTGAGGGCCCCGGCGGACGTGCGGACGTTGCCGATGCCAGCGGTCAACCGTTGTTCGTCGGTGCTGCAACACGCCCAGAGAAGCGGCGATTCAGTCCTCTGTGCGGGCGACGCTAACGATCAGCGCCATGTCGTCGGCGTCTCGCCATTCGCCGATCACTCGCCACCCGGCATCGCTCAGAAGCCGCTCAGCCTCGCGCTTGCCGTCCTCGGGGTCTCCGCCCTTGGCGGCGATCGTGGTGCGCTCGCTGAACGCAGCAGGCGTGTCATAGTCGGGCGACCATGCCCGCTCGTCGCCCGGGTGCTCGCCGGTCAGCTTGTCCTGCCATACCGAAACATCCATGTGTGGCTGAGAGAGGTGACCGGTGCCGTAGGTCATCCAGGCACTGCAGTGTGGGCGGCTCGACCATTCGGTCTCACGTTCGTTCTCCAGGTCCCAACGCTTGAACAGCTCGCCGAGCTGAGCGTAGATATGGCGGGCCTGCGGCTCGCTCAGGGTGAGTGTGCCGCCCCGGAGCCTGCCGTCTTCGGTGGGGGCAATCGGTGCGTAGTACTCGATGCCTGCGCGGTACCGGGTGATGTCACCGATGATCAGCTCATGGCGACCGTGCAACGACTGCTCCACCGGCGGCAGATGGTTGAGGTCGGCCTTGTAGTAGGGCGGAAGCTTGTGGACGTCGACGATGTCGCGTTCGGACATAGGGTTCCCCTTTCCGGACGGCGTGAAGGGCGGTCCGGTGTTCAGGCAGTGGCTGACGCACGCTGTTCCTCCTTCCACTTCTTGTACAGCTCGGCGGCGGGGCCGGGGACGAGCCAGGGGAAGGCGTCGGCCCACTCCCGGTAGGACTCGCCCTCGGACTTCTCGTAGAAGGAGTTGCTGGCCGCACCAGTGATCAGCTCCGGGCTGGCGCGCAGGGCCAGAACGCTGTCCTTGCTGTTCCGCTGGTACCACAAGACCTCGTGGCCGAGCAGGGCCAGCTCGCGGGGCTCGAAGCAGTCGTCGCACAGGCGCACCCGCTGGCCGGACTTCTTGTGGACCGCCATGACCTGGGCGCTCTTGTAGCTGTAGCGCGCGCAGCGCAGGCACCGGTAGTGGTAGTCGTTCCACTCGCCTGCACCCGCGTGGACCGCGGTGGGGTCGGTGACGATCTCGAAGTCGTCGACCGCCGGGGTCAACTTCGCCAGCGGCAGCACCTGCGTACTGGCGTGCTCGGGGGCCAGGAAGGCGGCGTACGGATTGGTGGGCGGGCGCCGGTAGTTGTTGCGGTCCCGCTTCCGGAACTGCTCGATGGTCGCGTAGTGCTGCTCGGTGAAACCCTGCGCGGTTTCGAGGTCGAAGCGGACCAAATCGCCGATGGAAAACATTTTCCCCTCCCAGGTACCAGCGGTGAATGGGTTGATGCCCGGCGCGGGAATCGAACCCGCCGAATGCCGTCCGGCATTCGCTG
Source organism: Streptomyces vulcanius (assembly GCF_042653945.1). Taxonomy (NCBI): domain Bacteria; kingdom Bacillati; phylum Actinomycetota; class Actinomycetes; order Kitasatosporales; family Streptomycetaceae; genus Streptomyces; species Streptomyces vulcanius. The sequence goes on from NZ_JBHSFK010000046.1 coordinate 30,938, forward strand.
CTCGCCGTTCGGGCAGGTTTCAGTCGTCGACCAGGACGCCCCAGACATTGTCGATAACGGTTGAATTCTCGTCATCGACGTCTCTGACGACCTCTTGGTACGCCTCATTTACAGCCCGGGTGTGCGAGTCCACCAGGTATGAATGCGCCCACTCGTTGGGGTCGTCACCGACCCTCTCGGCAACCAGAGCCTCGATTTCGGCTTGCGGGTGGTCGTCGGGGAATTGGTCCGACGATTCGATGATGAGATTGCCGCCGGAATCAAAGCGGCCCATCAGCAGAATCACGACGGTTCCACCGAGTCTTTCGCTTCACCGACGTATTGCGCGTACAGAACCATCTCGTCCTCGACCTTGCGGGATACCGCATCGAATGCTCCGGCGGGCTCGAACGCCTTCGGCCTGCCGCGCTTGATGTTGCTGGCCATCATGGGTGCCGACGGGAATGCGCCCACCCTGGCCCATTCGTGGGGCCGATTGCGTAGCGCTTCGGCTACAGCCTCGTATGCGGGATTGGTTTTCCGCGGAGCCGGGGGGACTCGAATACCAGATCGCCCATTTTTTGGTTCCCTTACTTGTTGATCGTGCGGAACTTGAGCTGTCCCTTGACCGGGACCTGGTGGGAGTGCTTGATGTCGGCCGGAACGTTCGTGCCGCACGTCTCACAGACGAACGTGTGCTTCTCGTACGGCTGCTCGCAGTAGAAGCACGGGTCCTCGTCGTATTCGGGCGCCGGCATCAGCCCGAGGCTCGCGTCGCCGGAGAGGTGCACGGTGGCGTAGTCATGCGGGAACATCGCGGCGGCCTGGCGGACGTTGTCCTCCGTGATGAACGCCGGGTGCGACAGGCCCCACTCGCGCAACTTCCTGGCGATCTCTCGGGCCAGGGCCTGCGGCAGCTCGTAGTCGTCACGGACCCGGCGGGTCAGACCGGCCTCGGTCGGCGACTTCTCCCCGAGCTTCATCCACTTCCCGCACCGGTCGCACTTCTCGTCCTCGATCTCGCCGCGCTCTCCGTCCGGCAGCTCGGTCAGCTCTGTGCGGGTCTGCTGGCTGGTGATCGTCTTCGGGAATTCACCGGAGTCGTAAGACCGTTCGCTGCTGAAATTGACTCCGATCCGCTCCGCCGTGCGTCGGATCGCCTCCTCGTGGTCGCTGCTGCGGGCGACCTTGATGCTGTTCGCTCGCATCCGCCCGATCGTGCACGAGGGGCACAGGTTGTCGTCGGCGTAGGTGTAACCGACCACTCCACCGGACATGTTCAGTGCTCCTTCGCATTGGTGAGGGGGGACCACTCGTTGGCGAAGCGGACGTGTCCGTACGTGTCCAGCTCGATGAACCCGGTGGTGCCAGCGACCAGCCAGCCGGTGCGCTCGCGGCCGGCCTCGGTCTTGCGGGACAGCACCTTGAAGCCGATCGGCTCTCCGCATTTCGGGTAGCTGGTGAGGAAGGCTCGGGCCATGGACACGTCCAGCGCCGGGACGATCCGCCAGCCCATCTCCCGGGCGAGCTGCTCGGCCCGGTCGACACCGGCCGCGAAGATCCCGTCCTGGTAGGTGCGGGGGTTGGCGGTCGTGACGTGCAGCTCGCCGAAGCTCTCGGTCAGCGCGAACGGCCACGTCCACGCGATACCGATGACCTTCTCGGTCTCGATCACGAGCACGTCGCCGTCGCGGATGTCATCGCGCCACTGTGTGGCGTTGTATGCCTCGGTCGTGTCGTCGAAGTGGTGGACGTTCGGCCCGGCGTTCGCGCTGCTCACGCTGAGACTCCCTGTGAGTGGTAGCGGCCAGCGAAGAGGTTGAAGTGGGTCGGAATGTCGATCCAGGTGTCGCGGTAGGTGCGGGTGACGTGGTCGCGGATCTCGGCATCGAGCGGCACGACGACGGAGCGGGACCACCAGGTGGGCAGAGCGCGGCTGTTCTCCACGAAGCGGACCTCGGCGCTCGGGATGTCCCGCGTGTGCATCTCGCGGGCCTCGTCGCGCATCTCCTCGAACCGCGGGGACTGCACGCCGAAGAGCTTTTTGCCGTCCACGTAGACGTAGAAGCGGCCGGACGTATGGGTGACGGTGTGTCCGACGCCGATTTCGTAGACCTCGGTCCCGTACCGGCCGTCGGTGTCCTCGTAGAAGCAGCTGATCCAGCTCAGCGGAGTCGGCATGGAGTAGTCGTGACCGGCCTGCGGATCGCGTATCTGCCCGTATCCGTTGTCCAGAATGGTGACCGGCATGAACTTGTTGGTGAGCCCCATGCTCATCATGCACTCGGATGCACCGCACTTGACGACGACGGTTTCTCCGGGCGTCACGTAGCACTTCTCGGGCCGCTTGTAGTGGTGGGTCATCATTCCTCCTCGAAAGACGGATTTCGACTGACAGTCGGCAGCCCGGGGCGCGGCGTTTCTGCTGCGTCCTGGACTGCTGTTAGCTCAGACGTCGATTGCTGTGTGGGTGCCATCGGTGTGCACCACGAATGCATGATGGAATGTGCGCCCTCTGAATTCGCGGACCCTCACGCGGTATTGGGGCTTGCACTTACGCACGCGTGCACTCATGTGGCGTACGCAGTAGGCCGCGAGCGGATCGGATGCCGTGCCATCGCAAGGCGGTTTGTGTTCTACGTAGCGGGTCGCGGTGTCGACTCATTCAGCCAGTTGGTCACGGTACGTACCGCTGGAGCATGAAAAGCCACAGCCGCCCACTCAGTTGTCGCGCTCAACCCAACCGTCCGGGTACACCCAGTGCGGCCGTCCTCGCCAGTGGATGACGTACTGATCGATGCGGGCTCGCCACTCGTGCCGGGGCTGCTCCTCCGGGTACCAGCGCAGTTCGGCCAGGGTGTTGCCCTTGAACGGGGTCGGGTCCCCGGTGAAGCCTGCCGCCCTCACGCTGTGCGGCATCTTGTAGTTCTCCCACTCGCCGTCACTGCCGGCCGGACGGCGCTGGAGTTGGAGCATGTACAGCACGTCACCGTCGCGGGCGTCGGCCTCACCGGCGGGCCAGCACACCGTCCGGTCGAACCCGTCGCCGTACGTGTTCTTGGGGTTGATGTAGGCGCAGCCCGTCTGCCAGTGGTTGCCGTGGTCGTCGACCAGACTCGACACACTGCGCGGCATGGTCGGGCGCGCACCGAGGATCAGGAAGTGCGTCGTATCAGCGGGCGTGGGCCCGGCTGCCGACCGGTGGTACACCAGCTCCTGGCCCACGATCTTGATCGTCATGCCCGTGTCGGTGCGGCTGAACTTCTTCTTGCCATCCCACTCGTACGGAAGTCGCGGACGGGTCATGAGTTCCCCCCTAGATCTTGAGCAGGTCGCGAAGCACCTTCGACCCCTTGCCGTCTTTGGACGTCGACTTGGTCACCCGCCGGATCGTGATCGCGTCCATCGCGGTGCTGCCGCGCCCACGCCATGTCGAGTCGTCGGGCGTGCGGACCGTCACGTGCCGCATCCGGTACCGGCCGCCGCTGGGCGTGTAGCGGTCCCGCTCCTCGGTCTCGTAGCGGGTGACCTTGCCCAGTACTCCGCCGGTCCAGGTGGCGGATTCCTTCCTTTTCGATGATGGGCGGCAGCACCTTCGTGGCGGTCTCGGCCAAACCGCCACGCCACCAGATCGGGCACAGCAGCATCGGCGGAAGCAGCGGGGCGCGAGGCAACAGCAGTCATGGTGAGCAGCCCTTCGTAGGAGGAGATGGAGAAGCCCAGGAACAGCCGCCCGACAGGGGGCCACCCGTAGCCGACACGCGCATGACGTGCCACAGAGTCGTCCGGGTCAACTTCGTTGATCCCCCAGCACCAAACAGACCCACAGGCGCCTTACGCGCCCGAGCTCCGCTCAGCACGCCCTCTACACCCCCTATCCCGTGGCATTCTGACTCACCACAGGCCATCATTCAATAGGCATTCGAATAAGCCACCCTCGAAGGTCAGTCGATCCAATCGGACTGGTCGGTGACAGGAGAGGCGAGGCGAGAAGCGATGAAGACCTGGAGGACAAGGAAGGCTGGGCTCTCTGCTGCGGCGCTGGCTGCGGTCGCGGACGTTGCGCTCGGTGGGCGTTCCGGCGGCAACGGCAGAACAGCCCAGGAGGCACAACCGTCGCCCGCTCCAAGTCCGACCACGGGCACCGCCAAGACCACTGCCAAGACCCTCGGCGAGGCGCTGGACAACCTCGTCCTCCAGGGCACCGGGAGTTCCAGCAAGTCCGAAACGGCAGCAGCCATGCGGTGGAAGTAACGGTTTCCGAGGCGGGCACGGGCCAGGGTCAGGGCGGTTCTCGCTGTCAAGGGCGGCCCCAGGCGTGGGGGTTGAGGGCGATCAGATGAATGGAGTGCTGGTCTTCAGAGACCGTGCTTCTCGTGGTCGTAGGGCTCGTCCGGCCGGTGGACCGCGATGCGCACGATGGGTGTGGACCCGTCGGCCTCCGGGCGCTGCGCGGCCGGTGCCGGCGTCCGGGTCTGGGTGCTGATCTCACGGGCGATCCGGAGGATGCAGACGACGACGGCCAGCGCGGTGAAGAGGAACGCCATCCTCAGTAATGGCGTCAGGGGGTACATGGGGACGGTCCTTTCGGTGAGTGGAGCGTGGCCGACTCGCAGAGCTCGGCGAGGGTATGGCCGCAGGATAGGTAGGTGACCTCGTACAGCGGGCCCTGGCCCCAGCCCGGGTCCCAGTCCTCGGGCGGCAAGGCGGGTTCGACGGTGCGTTTGACGATGTCGCGGGGCAGGCCAGGCTCGCTGGTCTCGTCGTAGGAGCAGAAGGGGCACCACTCCAGCTCGGGCAGCTGCGCGGCGACGCCGAGCAGTTCAGGCGCGGTGACTGTACGGGTCACCTCGGCCGACGCAGCGTCGGCCAAGAGGAGGTCAGCGATCGGCGCGGCGATGACGGTCATGGAGTCCTCGGCTCGGTCATAGTGGGTTTTACGCAGGGCTGAACAGCGCACAGCGCGAAAAGAAGTAGGGCGGGAACCGCTCAGGCGCGGTTGCCGCGGATGGCGAGGAGGAGGCTGCCGGGCCGGTAGGTGGTACAGCCGTCAATGGTCCAGTGACCGGAGCCAGCGGCGATACCCCGCACGTAGCTTTCGTGGGCGCACAGGTTGCAGTGCTGCGGGTCGAACGGGCGGGCACTCCCGGTCTGCGGCTTGGCCGCGTGCGAGAAGTACGACACCCACTGAGCGCGGTCCAGCGGCCGGAGTAGGTGGTCGTAGTACGGCTGGATCGTGCCGATCACCATGTCGCCGGGGCGGACTTCACCGACCGGGACCACGCCGACGAGCGAAGGGTCGAAAGCGTCGGCGGGCGGGATCACCAATTGCCAGCCGGCGGCCGTGACGGAGTTGGGTGCGCGGACGATCACGCGATGGAAGTCGACAGGTTCGGACATCAGTGGCTCCTTGCAAGCGGTGTGGGTCGTCTGCTGCGCCCATGAAGCCGGTCTGGGCGGCGAGGGTGTCGGCGAGTAGGGCGACGCGGGTGGTGGCGGGGCTTCAGCCGCAAGCCAGCTCCGTGGCCCGCGACCAACTGCCCATTCGGAAGCGGATGGTGGTGGCCGGCGGGACATCACCCTTTAGGTCCGCCGAATCCGTGCGCCAGGCCTCGTAGGCCGCTAGCGTCGTGGATCCCGTCTCCCTGAGGCATTGCTGGATCGCGGCAATGAGCTGCGGCTGGGTCCACTTCGTCGTCGCAGTCCGGAGCTGCTGGGGCTGTTCGGTCACGGCGAGACCCGCGAGCTCCAGCGCACGGTTCCAGCTGCCGAAGCGGCGCTCGTAGAGCGGAGCTGATGGATCGGTGCCCCTGCGGCGCTGCTCGAAGGTGCGACGTCCCAGAGCGTTCTCTCCTTGCGCCAGGTGGATGAGCACGTGCAGGAGCTGCTGGTCGGTGTAGACGACCGGCCCGGACTTTCTGGGCGCAGGGACGTGCACAGCAGACGGAGTCACGGTCGGTCCTACCTCTCATTCTGAAAGCCGGATGCGCGTCAGAACGTCCGTACTTGCACGAGCTGCCGGTCGCGGTTCGATGGACGCGGACATCTCGTTGAAGGTCCCGGGGAACTCGCCGTAGCAGGTCGAATCGTCGATCTCGACGGCAAGGTCTGGCCGTTCCTTGAGCCAGGCGGCGGCCTGTTTGTCGACACAGGCCCGGCCCTCGCCGTCCAAGTCGATTGGGTGCCAGGTCTTCTGGTCATCGCTCACGCTGCACGTGAGCGATGACCAGATCGGCGTCGGTGGTGGCCAGGCCGGGGCAGGAACAAAGGGCAGTCATGGCGAGCGGTCCTTCACGGGATGAGATGAGAAGCCCACGCACAGCCGCCCGGCCGGGGGCCACCCTCAGCTGGCACGCGCACGACGCGTCACAGAGTCCTCCGGATCAACTCCGTTGATCCCCAAACGCCAGTCAGACCTGCAGGTACCCTGCGCGCCCGAGCCCCGCTCGGCGCGCCCTCTGCCCCCTCTCCGCTGCGGCATTCTGACTCATCACGGACCGCCATTCAATAGGCATTGGATAAGATACCTCGAAGACCAGTCGGCCCAATCTGACTGGATGCCGACAGGAGAGGCGAGGCCAGAGGCGATGAAGATCTGGAGGACGAGGATGGCTGGGCTCTCTGCTGTGACGTCGGCTGTGATCGTGGGGGTTGCGCTCGCTGGATGCTCCGGCGGCGGCACAACCCAGGCACAGCCGTCATCCGCCCCGAGCACCGCCAAGGTCACCGACAAGGCCCTTGGCGAGGCACTGGACAAGCTCGCCTTCCAGGGCACCGAGAGCTCCAGAAAGGACGGCGGGGCCTGCCTGGCCAGCACAGTGCGGAAGGCGGGAATGCCGGAGGAGGCGCTGGCCTACATCGTCAAGTCCGACAGCGACGACATGGGTGTAGTCATCGACGGACTGAACAAGGTGAGCGAGGACGACGCTGCGCTCCTGGCCTCGCGGTCGCTGCGCGAGGACTTCGACGCGTGCATCGACAAGGCTGTACTTCCGAACGGCAACAGCCCCAAGACTCAGAGCTACGTGCCGCCGAAGGCAGCCGCGAAGCCTGTAGCTGGCAAGCCTAACCTGAAGCCGGCTTACCCGGTCCGCGCGGATCAGCCGGTCAACTCGTCCATCGAGCTCAGCAAGGGCCTGGTCTCGATGTTCTCCTCCTACGCCCGGGACGAGGGCCAGAAGAAGACCTACGCGGCGGCCGGCCAGTGCCTGTCGACCTTGGTGTACAACGCGGGCTTCAGCCAGAACGCGCTGCACTTCTTCGCCGGCGGCGCACCCCTCGGCACCGGGTCGATCGTCGAGCATCTGCCCAGCGACAAGGACAAGGTGATCTGGCAGTCGCCGAGGTTCACCCTGGGGCTTGCCGACTGCACGACGAATGCGACGCCGAATCCCATGCCCGGCTCCTGAGCGGGAGTCCATCAGGCAGACGAATGGCCCGGTGCGCCACGTGTCGCACCGGGCCCCTTCTTCTCTCGCCGTCACGCGAGGGTGGGTGTGGTCCGCAGCAGGTGACCCCGCCCGAGAGGAAAGGAATCGAGCGGGGCCACCTGCCGCGGTGATGCGCCGCCAGGGGGGGGACTGACTGGGCGCGACTGCGACTCTACTGGCATTCGAGCGGAAGCGCAAAGAGTTCAGGTGGCTTATCGACTAGTGTCGATAAGGTGGGCCTCATAGATCGGTTAAATAGGGCAAGGAGAAGCCGGGCATGACCGCCGCACAGGAGTTGGAGAAGACGACGCAGCCCGTGCGCGGCACGAAGAAGAAGCCGCCGGGCGCGACGCAGGGCAGCAGTAGTGGGCGCCAGGGCATGTTCGTCCGGCTGGATCCGGACGACAAGCAGCGCGCGGAGTACTGGGCTGGCAAGCGCGGGTTCTCCTCGGTGAACGAGTACGTGGCCGAGGCGGTGGTCGAGAAGATCCGGCGCGAGAACCTCGACTACGACCTGCCGACCCTGGAGATCGCCCGCCTCAACGAGCTCGTCGACCAGGTCGCGGCGCTGGCGAAGAACTCGGCGAACCTCGAACGCGTCGTCACCACGGGCTTCGACTCGCTGATCGGGCTCACCCGCGGCGACAACTACCTCCTGGATGACGAGGACGGCGAGCTCCGATGAGCCGGGACTTCGCAGAGATGCTGGAAGCGGCCACACCCACCGACGAGGTGATGGAGGTGGACACGTCCTTCCTCGACGCCTACCGGCGCGGCGGGAGCGAGGAGCTCAAGCGCGTCCAGGCCCAGGCGGCACAGCCTGAGCCTGAGGTGGCAACGCCCGAGCCGGAGGCGCAGCTTGACGAGGCCGGCAGCGGCGACTCTCAACTCGAGGTCGAAAGTCTGCATGCTGATCTCGATCTGGAGCCGGACTACGAGCCCGACGCCGGCGACTCCGAGCGGGCCGGCGGATCCAACCAGCGTGGTGGTGACGGCGGTGGACAGGGAGGAACTGCCGGGGTGTTCCCGGGCGGTGCGCCGGCGGACCCTGCGGCCGCCGCTGTTCCGGCTCCCGGGGCACAGCCGGACGTCGAGGACGCCGCAGCGGAAGTCACTTCTCACGACGTCGTCGCCTCACCGGATGAACCCGAGCATATAACGCCCGGCTCGCTCCAGCTCACGGACCATCAGGACGCCGTTCAGAGTGCGGCCTCGAAGGGTGGATCGGGCAGCACAGCCGAGACCGCCACGCTTCCCCAGTCGGGCTTCCGGCTCGCCGGCGTGCAGAGCCAGCCGCACATCAAGGCGCTGCCCGAGAGCATCATGAACGCGCTGCGGGAGCAGCTGCGAGCAGCCGCGGTCCGTGAGCTGGGCGTGAGTGACAGCGCTGCTCGGGAGTTCAGCCGGCGGCTGAGCCAGGGCACGCTGGTGACGGCGTTCCTGCTGGCGCAGCTCGACCTGCACCTTGATGCCGATCCTGCCACCGAGCGTGCCGTCGAGCTATTCCGTTCCCGCGATCCGCTGCTGGGCAGCGTGGTGGCACGCCTGGCGAGCATCGAGGCCGCTGAACGCGAGCGGGACGGGTTGCTGCGCAAGCTGCGCGACGAGTTGGGCGAGGTGCGCCAGACCAGCGCGGTGGTCGAGCAGGCGCTGGCGTACTCCATCGCCGACCGTACGGAAAACTTCCTGCGGGGCTCGCACAACCTCCACGACGCGCCGATCACGCACACGGAGGCGATCCACCTCCGGGACATGGCCCGGGAAGCGACCAGGAGGCAGTTGAAGCTTGAACGCGAGCGGGAAGGACGGCCGATTCGATGACCCCGGCGGGCAAGGTGAAGCTCTTCCCCGCCCGGCAGCGCCGCAAGAAGTGCAGCAAGGGTCTGGGTCTCCGCGCCCAGGACCCGGTGTACCAGCCAGCCGGGGATCATGCCCTCGTCGGTCCCCTGCAACGCGGCCTGAAGCGCCCTGAGGGGCCTTGAGACGCTCGGCGAGGTGCTGCGGGTGAACCGCGTCCGGCTCGGCGCGGCATTGCCGACTGGGTGGTGACAGCGCTCGACAGACGACGGCCCCGAGAAGCACAGCTTCTCGGGGGCTTCTCTTTTTCACGAGCGGCGATTGCTCGAACAGCGTGCCGGCGTCGGGCTTATTTACACGACTCACACACCATTCAATACCCTTCCAGATCCCTTTCGATCATCATCTAACAACCCTTTCGAGTAGACTCGCACTCGTTTCTGAGTCAACGGCGAGAAGGAGTCGACATGGTCGCGATCGTGGTCGCAGAGAAGCCGAGCGCAGCGAGGAACATGGCCAGTGCCCTCGGCGGGACGAAGGGCAGCTACAAGGGCACGGCCTACGAGGTGGCGACCTTGAGGGGGCATCTCTACGAGTTCGCCCAGCCCCACGCGATGGTGAACTCCTCGCTCGCGGACGACTATCAGACGTGGGACCTGGGCAATCTGCCGTGGAACCCGCAGGATCTTTCGTGGAAGCGCGAGCCGCAGAAGAACGTCGCGGACGTCATCAAGACTCTGCGTGCGGCGCTCGGTCGCGGCGACGAGATCGTCATCGCCACCGACCTGGATCCGTCCGGCGAGGGCGATCTGCTCTTCTGGGAGGCGATCGACGAACTCGGCTTCCTTGGCAAGCGGTTCAGCCGCATGGAGTTCACCGACGAGTCGAAGGCCTCGATCCAGAAGGCCTTCGAGCAGCGCCGGCCCGTGAAGTCCATGCAGGACGAGGGCGATTACCGCAAGGCGATGTACCGCTCGCAGTGGGACTTCCTCTCGATGCAGTTCACCCGTATCGCTACGGCGATGGGCCGCCAGTCCGGTCAGGACCTCGTGCTGCGCCAGGGCCGGCTGAAGTCCGCGATGGTCTCTCTCGTCGGCGACCAGCAGAAGGCTTATGACGCGTACGTCAAGAAGCCGTTCTTCCAGAACCGCTTCCGCGACGAGAACGACGTCATGTACACGAACCCTGATGAGCCGCGGTTCGACCAGAAGGGCCAGGTGCCGCAGCAGTACGGCCCCTCCCCTGTCGTCCTGGACAGCAAGGCGGGCAAGAAGACCGCGCCACCGAAGCTGCTCGACCTGGCGTCCCTGTCCTCGATGCTCGTCGGCAAGGGTGTGAAGGCGAACCTGACGCTCTCGACCTACCAGAAGATGTACGAGAACCAGGTCGTCTCGTACCCGCGCACGGAGGACAAGACGATCACGCCCGAGCAGTTCAAGGACCTCGCCCCGCTGGTCGACAAGATCGCCGCCGTGGTCGGCGTCGACGCTGGGCTTCTGACGCACCGCCAGCCCCGGTCCACACACGTGAAGCCCCAGGGCGCGCACGGCGCGAATCGTCCGGGCCCGAAGGTGCCCTCCTCGCTGGACGAGGTCGAGCACAAGTACGGCAAGGCAGGACGGCTCATCTACGAGATGCTCGCGAAGAACTACCTGGCCATGCTCGCCGAGGACTACCTCTACGAGCAGCAGAAGGGCCACGTGGAGAAGTACCCGCACTTCGTCGGCATCGCCAATGTGCCCAAGAACCCCGGCTGGCGCGCCGTGTTCGACCCGGACGCCGGCGACGACACGGCCGAAGGCGACGAGAACGAGTCCGGCAAGGGCCTGGGCCAGATCGCGGAGCCGTTCATCTTCGAGGGCGCGAACAAGCGCCCCGAGCATCCGACGATGAAGTGGCTGATGAAGCAGCTGGAGAAGCGCGACGTGGGCACGGGCGCGACCCGCACCTCGACGTATGCCGAGGTCACCAATGGCAAGGCGAAGTACCCGCTGCTGACGGAGAAGGGCCGGAAACTCAGGCTGGCGCAGGCCGGCGAGATGAGCTGGCGGCTCCTGCCGGGCACGCGTATCGGCGACCTCGGGCTCACCGAGAAGGTCTACGCCGACATGCGCGACATCGCCGCCGGGACGGCGACGGCCGAGGAGCGCCTGGCCGTCGTCGCCGACTGGGTGCGCGAGGACATCACGACGATGACGAAGAACGCCGCGTCCATGCGCGCCGAGCTGGGCCTGAAGGAGCAGGTGGTCGCTGCGCGCGCCGAGGGTGTGTGGCTGGCCGCTCCGGGTGGGCCGAAGAAGGTCGCCTTAAAGAAGATCTGGTCGGGCCACGAGTTCAGTGACGACGAGGTGGCGAAGCTGCTGGCGGGCGAGACAATCTCGTTCGAGGCCACGAACAAGGCGGGCAAGCCCTACACGGCCACCGGAGCGCTCGGCGTCGGCGACTACAAGGGCCGCAAGTTCGTCGGGTTCCAGCTGGAGGTGCCGGACAAGCCGACGATGTGGTCCGGCCGGACGTTCACGCCGGCTGAGGTCACGGCGCTCTTGGCGGGCCAGTCGCTGGAGATCGACGACTTCGTCAGCGCGAGGACCGGTATGAACTTCGGCTGCAAGGTCAGCTGGGACGCGAAGGCCAAGAAGATCGTCCCCGACTTCGGCTCCGGCGACGAGCCGCCGCGATCCTGGTGCCAGCACGTGTTCACGGACGCGGAGCGCAAGGATCTGGCGGCTGGCAAGACCATCCAGGGCAAGGGTTTTGTTTCCGCCAAGGGCAAGACGTTTGATGCCGCCGTGTCCTGGAAGGAAGAAGGCGGCAAGAAGAAGATCGTGCCGTCGTTCGGCTGATGCCCAGGACAGACACTGACGAGCAGCAGCGGGTCCCGGACCTCGGGATTGCCTTCGCACGACAGCGACATTCCCTGTCAAGTCTGAGCGTGTTGCGACTTCTCTACGTCAGCCCTCCGGGCCCAGCCGCAGGACCTCGGTCCACTCACGAACCGTAACCGGAGATCGAACACTCTCCGGAGCCAGGGTGGGTTCCTGGGCAGGCATAGCAGAGCCCCGAGGACGCGACGATGAGGTCGGTCTCAGGGCTCTCGGGGTCGTACGAGGTGAAGCTCGTTCACCAGCCGATGGTCAACCGGGTGTCCGGGCGGGTGACCCTGGCGCCGACGGCGAGCGAGTCGTCTGCGGTGGCCGGGCAGGCGGTGATGACCGGGTGAGTGGGCCGCTGGACATCCCAGCGGTGCAGGAGGTCGATCACCACGGCCGGTGAGCTTGTCGGCATCCGGGCCGTGGGCGGCAGGGCCCAACTCGTCGGCGTCGTCGCTGACCGGGCGGGCGGTGAGATAGGCGACGGTGCCGCCGTCGTACAGGGCGGCACCGGACCAGCGGACGGCGGGGTTGGCCAGGCCGAGGTCGCGGGCGGCCGGTATCGATGATGGCCAGCCACAGGCCGAGGTGGGCGGCCATCTCGTCGTGACGGACGCGGATGCCGGTCCACTGCTGGTGGAGCTCGCTTACAGGTCGAGCAGGTGCTGGTAGATGCCCTGCTCGGTGAGTGTGGTGCGCAGGCTGTTCAGGGCGTGAGCGGCGGCGGCGGGGTCTCGGGCGAAGATCTTCTTCATCCACTCGGGGTTGTCGATGTACGCCTCGCTGGTGTTGTTCGTGTACCGGATGGCGTTGTTGAGGATCAGGTCCTTCAGGAAGTAGATGTCGGTGTCCCAGCTGTCCGGGTAGGTGGCCCCGGGCAGCAGGACCCCTTGGGCGGGGTGCCAGCCGCGTTCGGCGAAGCGCTGCTGGGTGGCCTGGCAGGCGATGAAGCCGATCGTGTGGATCTCGGCCGCCTGTCCGGTGGGCAGGGCCTTGATGAGGTGTTCGGTGACGGCCTGGGTGCCCTGTCCGGTCTGGATGCAGTCGTCGAAGACTGCGACCCGCAACGGTTCGGTGTTGCCCTGGTGTTTGCTGAGGGCTGGTCCGAGGGCGGTGCGGCACTGCTCGTCGAGGGGGGCGCCGCTGCTGGCTGCGATGCGGAAGTCGGAGTGGAAGGCGTCGGCGGGGTCGGTGAGCAGGTGGGTGGAGCGGACGTTCGCGGTCGCGGCGGCCAGCGGTCGGTCGTAGGCGGTGGTGAACTCGGCGAGCAGGGAGTCGCCGGCGTGCTGGCCGTTGCAGCCCTGGGAGACGAGGAGGTCGAAGGAGGCGCCGGAGCGGTGAAGGTCGAAGGCGAGCTGGGTACAGGCGTGCTCCCAGGTGACCTGGACGGCGCTCTGGTGTGCCGGGTCGAGTCCGGCCAGGGCCTGGTGTACGCGGTCGACAGCGGTGGTCAGCAGGCGGTTGGTGTCGGCGTCGGGCAGTTGCTGGGCGCGGCAGATGCGGCGCAGGTGGTAGGTGAGGTCGTCGAAGAAGTACAGGCGGGCGATCGGCGTTCCGGTGGTCATCGCGGGCTCCGTGAGGTTGGGGGTCATGCTGCGGAGGTGTGCTGCTGAAGCAGGGCCCAGCTGGTGTGTTCCAGGGCCTGGATGCGCTGGGCGACAGTGGCCGGCTGGGTGTGGGCCGCCTGGAAGAGGGTGGTCAGGTCGTCGAGGAGCTCGTCGACGGCGATGCGTTCTTCGAGACGCAGGCTGGTGGCGATGCCGCGCGGGGCCCCGGTGGGCCGGGGCGGGCTGATGATCTGCCAGAGGTAGGCGGCGCGGACGGCGGAGATGGGGTCGCCGGGCGGCAGGACGAGGGCGGAGGTGGCGTTGGCGAGGGCGTCACCGAGGACGAAGGTGATGTCGGCGGTGGAGGCGGTACCGGCCTGGAGGCGGGACCACGCTTTGAGCTGGTGCGGGGTGGGGAAGCCGTGCTGGAAGGCCTCGTCGGGGTCGTGGCCCGTTTTGGTGAGCAGGTCACGGAGGGGGGCGTGGCCGTCCATGCGGAGGGTGTGGCCGGCCTCGTGCGCGGTGAACATCTCGCTCAGCAGATCCTCGATCGGGCCCTGGTACCAGGCGTCGAGCGCTGTGAGCCGCCCGATGCCGATGCGCTGAGCGGCGGTGAGGCCGGACGGCAGGTCACCGGGGCTGGTACGGGCGAGATGGGCATAGACGCGGGCGACGACAGCGATGGCGGCAGGCTGCATGAGGAAGCCGTCGTTGCCGGGCACGGAGAAGGCGTAGTAGCCACGGCCGTAGCTGGAGGCGGCGATCTCGATGGTGGGGCGGAAGCGGTGTCCGTAGCGGGTGAAGGCCGCCGGTTCGTCGATGCGCAGAGCGGCGAAGCTGCGGCTGTTGGCCCACAGCGCGAGGTCGTCCTCCTGGCGGCCCTGTTCGGTGCCGGGGAGCAGGGCCTGGGCGGCCTGCAGCGCCTCGCGGGGGCTGGTGGTGACGGTGTCGGGCGTGATCCCGTGCTCGGCGAGGGCCTGGTAGTCGGTGCTCCTCAACCGCCGGATCGCTTCGGCGAGCAGAGCGGCCCGGGTGTCGGGGCCGGCGAGGAAGGCCTCGGTGGCGTCGGGGCCTTGGTGCCGGTGGATCTCGCGCAGGACCATGTGCGCGGGGTAGTCCAGCGGGTGACCGGCGGCGAGCACGTCGGGGTCGATGCCGGACAAGGTGGCCAGGTGGTGGGCGTCGGCCAGCAGCGCGAGCGTGGGGAGGGTGTCGTGGTCCATCACGGGACTCCTGGTCAGGTGCAGGGAGCTTGGGGCATGGGCTGCGGCGCGGCATCCGGCAGATGGACGGTGGCGTGGTGGTGGGCTCCGGCCGGGATGCGGGCGTCGGGAAGGGCGAGGCCGTCGATGAGGGAGCTGCCGGCGTCGAGCTGCGCTCCAGCCAGGACGGCGCTGTTCTTGACGACCGCCCCGGCGCCGACCCGGGCGCCGGGACCGAGGTAGGCCCAGCCGTCGACCCGGGCGGTGGGGGCGAGTTGGGCCGACGGGTGGATGTGCTGCTGGTCCGGTTCCGTCCGGGTCAGGTCGTGGTGGGCCAGCCACACGCGGAACCAGGTGCCGGTGTCCCGCCACGGGGTGGTTCGTACCGCGAGGCGGACGTCGTGGCCGGAGCCGATGAGCGCGGGGACGAATTCGTCCGCCCATGGGTCCTCCGCGCGGTGCGCCAGACCGTCGAGGTGCGGCCATGCTGCGGGCGAGACGACGCTGACGCCGATCTGGTGCGCGAGTGTCTCGCCCGGGTCGGACGCCTGACGGTCACGGGGGTGGGGGGTGCGGGTGGCGGTGGTCAGGCCGTCAACGGTGCGGGTGAGCAGGCGTGGCCGTCCGTACTGGCCCTCCTCCCGGCCGGGTCCGGGAGCTGCCGCGAGGGTGAGCGTGGCGCCGGTGCGGGTGTGTTCGGCCAGGACGGATCCCCAGCCGTCATCGAGGATCAGGTCGCAGTTGAGTGTCATCACCGGCGTGCGGGCCGCCGCGTACTCCTCGCGCAGCCACGCGTACACGCCGGGCCAGTGCGGTGGCGCCGTGGCGGTCCGCACGGCCGGCCGGTGGGCGCTGAGGGCCCGGGCGACACCGGCCGGGTCGTGGTCGTCGCGGTGCAGGAGGGTGACGCGGTCGATGCCCCACTGCCGTAGGACGTTCAGCTGCCGGGTGAGGACGGTCTGTTCGCCGAGGGGGATGAGTGCCTTGGGCCGGTCGCGGGTGAAGGGGTCCAGGCGGGAGCCGCGGCCGCAGGCGATGATGCACGCCTCCATCAGGATGTCCCCTCCGGCGCGGCGGGCGCCAACTGACCGAACGCCCGCTCCTGTTCGGGCCGGAAGGCGGGGCTGTTGGCGGCCAGCATCCGCACCGTCTGGCCGGAGCGGTTGGTGCTGCCGTGCGGGGTGCCGCGCGGTACGGCGACGGCCTGTCCGGCGCTGAGGGTGAAGGTGTCGGTGCCGAGGATGAACTCCAGCTCGCCGTTGAGGAGGTAGAGGATCTCCTCGCCGTCGTCGTGGACGACGGGTGTCCGCACCGAACCCGGGTGGATCTCCAGGTAGTCCATGGACAAGGTGCCCAGGTCGCCCAGCGTGCGCATGCTCATGGTGGGGGTGAGCCACACCATGTCGTCCGGGCCGCCCGTGCCGTCCGGCGAGGGCTGGGGAGTGCTGGCGGTCATCGCGGTTCCTCCGGGGTGTAAGGGGCGGGCGCGGGGGTGGGGTCGATGACCACGTCCAGCACGGTGGGCGCCGCACGCTTCAGCGCCCAGTCGAGTCCGTCTTCGAGCTGCTGGGGGGTGCGGACACGGCGTCCGTTGGCGCCCAGGGATTTCGCGAGGGCGACCAGGTCGGTGTCGGGGAGCTGGCAGGCGACGGGCCGGTGGCCCTCGCGGTCGAACCAGGCCTGCTGGGTGCCGAGCGTGCCGTTGTTGAAGACGACCCAGGTGATCGCCGCCTGCTCGGCTACGGCGGTGGAGATTTCCAGGGCACCCATGAGGAACCCGCCGTCGCCGGTGGTGACGACCACGCGCTCCCCGGGGCCGCCCGTGGCTGTGCGGGCCTGCCAGGCCCCGACGGCTCCGGCGACCGCGTGGCCCATGGAGCCGAGCCCTGCGTTGATCAGGAATCGGTTGTCGCCCCGGGTGCGCAGGTAGCGCTCCACCCAGTAGGCGTTCTGTCCCACGTCCGCGAGCACCGTTGTACGGTCGTCCAGGTGCCGGTTGACCGCCTCGCACACGGTGACCGGGTGCAGTCGGCCGTCCGCCGCATCGAGGGGCACCGACGGGTCGGGGTGGCGTCGGCGCAGGGCGTCGGCGCGGCGGGCGCCGTGGCCGGCGACCCGCTCGGCGTGCGGGCGCAGGGCGGTCAGGAAGGCGCGGGTGGTGGCCTTCACGGCGATGCCGCCCTGGTAGGTGTTGGCGAGTTCGCGCGGGTCGATGTCGACGCGGATCAGACGGTCGGCGGGCAGACGGGCGGTCCATCCGGCGGTGGTCAGGTAGGAGAAGGCCACGCCGAGCGCGAGCACCAGGTCGGCCTCGTGGTGCAGGGCGTGGTTGGCCGCGGCACGTCCGTAGGTGCCGACCGGCCCCAGGGCGAGCTGGTGGTGCTCGTCCAGGAAGCGTTTGGCGGCGAACGAGGTGGCCACCGGCAGGTCGGCGGCCTCCGCGACGTCCAGGAGCAGGCGGGCGGTGGCCGGGTCGGCCAGGCCGCCGCCGGCCAGCACCAGCGGCCTCTTGGCTCCCCGCAGGGCATCGGCCGCGGCCTCGACCAGCGCGGCGTCGACTGCGTCGGCTCCGCTCCCCGCACCGGTGTGCGGCGACGCCCCGTCGGCGTCCAGGACGGGAGCGGTGAACAGGTCGGAGGGGATGTCGAGGTGGACCGGGCCGGGACGTCCGGAGCGGGCGACGGCGAGCGCCTGCGCCAGCAGGGGGCCGAGTTCGGCGGCGCGTGTGGCCTGCCACGACTCCTTCACGGTGGAGCGGCACATGGCCGGGATGTCGGGGGTGCGGCCGAGGCCGGTGCCTTCCTGGATGCCGTAGTGGCCGAACTCGCCGGTGGCTGCCTGGGCGGTGATGGCCAGCAGGGGCACGCTGTCCATGTAGGCGGCGGCAAGCCCGCCGAGCATGTTGATGGCCCCGGGGCCGGACGTCGACAGGCAGACGCCGAGCCCGGCGATACGGGCGTGGTTGTCGGCCATGAACGCGGCGCCCTGTTCGTGCCGGGTGAGCACGATGGGGACGCCCGCCTGGTCGAGGGCGTGGAAGAAGGGAAGGATGCGCTGGCCGGGAATGCCGTAGGCGCAGCCGATGCCGGCATCGGCCAGTGCGCAGGCGAGGACGTCGGCGCCGGTCGCCGTCGTCGTGCTGGCGGTGGTGGGGGTCATGTGCGGGCCTCCTGGGAACGGTGAGCGGGCAGGACGGAACGCAGGACGGCGGCCAGGTGCGGCACGTCGCGGGCGGCGGGGACGCTGATGCGCGCCCAGTTGGGGAAGCCGAGGCCGGCCGTGTGCCGGATGTGCACCCGGTGTTCGGCGGCCAACTGGTCCACCACCGTGCCGGCGCACGGTCCGAGGTGAGCGAGGAGAAAGTTGGTCTGGGAGGGCAGGACCCGTACCGCCATCGCGTCGAGTTCGGCGGCCAGGGCCCGGCGGGCGGCGGCGCAGTCGTCGACGACCGACTTCAGGTGCCTGCTGTCGCTGAGGGCGGCGGCAGCGGCGGCGAGCGCGACCCGGTTGGTGTTGTACGGCAGTGCGGTGCGGATCGTGGCCATGGCCTGGATCACGTCGCGGTCGCCGACCGCGTATCCGGCCCGCAGCCCGGCCAGCCCGTACGCCTTGGAGAAGGTCCGCAGCACCACCACGCGGCCGCCGTCCAGGTGATCCAGGCCGCTGCCGAACGTGACCGGGTCGGCGAACTCCGCGTACGCCTCGTCCAGGACGAGTACCGCACCCGCCTTCCTCGCGGCATCCACCAGGGCGCTGACGTCGGCTGGATTCAGGGCGGTGCCGGTGGGGTTGTGCGGGTTGCACACCATCACGCACCCAGCGCCGGCGAGCGCCCGGCGTACGGCGGCCGCGTCGGTGCCGCCGTCGGAGAGCAGGGGGACCTGGCGGACCGTGTGTCCGGCGGTCTCCAGGGAGGCGGTATATCCGGCGAAGGTGCGCTCGGTAGTCACGGCGGGCCGCCCGGTGCCGGCGGTGGCGAGCGCGGCGAGCAGGATCATCTCGTCCGCTCCGTTGCCGACGATGACCTGCTCGGCGGCGGTGCGGAAGCGGGCGGCGAGCAGGCTGCGCAGCGGCTCGCCGTCGGAGTGGGGGTACCAGTGCGCAAAGTCCACCTCGGCCCGTGCCGCCGCGAGCGCGAGCGGGGAGGCGCCGTGCGGGTTCTCGGACAGCGCCAGGCGGGCCACGCCGCGCGGATCGTGGGCGTGCGGCCCGGCAGCGAAGGGGGTGAGGGTGGGGAAGGCCCGTACGACGGGCGGCACAGTGCGCGGTGGCGGGGCGGGGGTGCGAGCGGGCATCAGGCGGCTCCAGAGTCGGTCGGGAGGGATGACAGGACGATCAGGTCGCCGTGGAGCGGGTGGCGGGACACCGTCCGGCAGCGGATGCGGTGACGGGCGCAGGCGGCGGGCAGCGCGGCGGGGTCCGCGGTGCGGTGGAGGTTGCCCACCAGGACGCCGCCGGGGCGCAGCAGACGCACGGCGTGGGCCGCGGTGTCGGCCGCCCCGGGCAGGTGCAGGACGTAGCAGGCCAGGGCGGCGTCCCAGGCTTCTCCCGGCGGGGAGGTGAGCGCGGGGATGACGTGCATGCCCGCAGCGGCAGCCAGTCGACGCATCGCCGGGCTGGGGTCCCAGCCGGTCAGCGAGGGCGGGCGGTTGCTCGCCCGCAACGACAGACCGCTGCCGCAGCCGACGTCGAGCACCGCCTGCGGCGGGCGGCCGGCGACCTCGGCCACCGTGTGAAGGGCCCATTCGGCGGCGGCGATGTTCCGTTCCGCGTCGACGAGCAGGTCGTAGGCCTCGCCGAGTACGTCGTACAGGGCCGGAACCAGCGCGCTGCACCCGGCGCCGTTGGGGGCTGTCAGCACGATGCGGTCCAGGTAGCAGCGCGCCGTGCGGCCGCCGCGGCCCAGTTCGGCGGACAGAGCCTGCGGGTCCCGTCCGGGAGCGGCGCGCAGCACCACGGCTTCGGTGGCGGCGACGACCGGCCACCCGGCCGGTACCGGGAGCCGGTCACCGGGAGCGGCGGCCACCAGGGTCTGCCGGGCGCGCACCGCCGCGGTGACGGCAGCGTCGACGGGCGGGACGAGCGCGGTGAGCGGAGTGGGCGAGGCAGGCATGCCCGACAGCGTCCGCGTTGTCACGGCGCGGATGAAGTGGATGACTGTGTGCCCGCTCCGCTCCCGCTGTGTGCCTGGTGTGTGCCCGGCCGATAACTCCCTGGAATCAGATCAATACGGCCATAACACTGGGCGTCGCGCCGACACCCGAGCCGCTCTACGAGAGGAGTCCGGGCAATGTGGTCGGACTTATGCCACCACCCCCTGGCATACGTGCGGATGACGCACAACTGGTCCCAAGAGGACCTCGCCCGGCTGATCCGTCAGGCCGCCGGCCGGCGCGGCCTGCGCAACAGCACGGACCGCAACCGGGTGTCGAAGTGGGAGACCGGCCGCGTCGGCGCGCCGGACGCCTTCTCCCAGGAACTGATCGCCGAGGTGCTGGACGTCCCGCACCACCTCGTGACTGAACTGGGCTGGCCCTGGTGGCTGCCCGCCTACACCGCGGACCAGCCTCTTTGGGGCGCCGACGACGTCCGCTCTGTCGCCGCGTGGTCACCTGCGGCTACGGTGGAGTCCCTGGAGAGCGTCACCGGAGGACCCATGGACCGCCGCAGCTTCCTGATCGCCTCATCCGGCGCCGCCACGGCGGCCGCCGTCACGTGGGCGGGCAACATTCCTTCTGCGGCAGCGTCCCCGACAGCGGGGCGGCATATCGGTTCCTCCACCGCTGACCTGTTCGACGCCAGACTGGCGGGCTTACGGCGTCTGGACGACCGGCTCGGCTCGGACGACGTCCACGAGGCGGCCCGCTCGGAGCTCCGGCTGATCACCTCCACCCTCCGCGACTCCGCCTACACCGAGGCCACCGGACGGCGGCTGTACGCGGCGGCGGCGGAGGCCGGACGGATCTGCGGGTGGACCGCGTACGACTCCTCCCGCGACGCCGCTGCCGAGAAGTACTACCTGGCCTCGCTGCGGGCGGCCGGGCACACCGACGACCGGGCGGTCGGCGCCACTGTCCTCGCCTTCTGGGCGACGCTGCGCTACAACCGCGGCGACCCGAACGGGGCCCTGGGCATCCTGGACGCTGTCACCGCGACCGCGAGCCGGCGCACTGGCTCGCCCCGAGTGACCGCCCTGCTGCATGCCCGCACCGCGCGCGCACACGCGAAGGCGGGCAACCGCTACGGCGCCCACCAGGCGGTCGACGCCGCGTTCAACGCGTACCAGCAGGCCGCGCCGACGGCGGAGGACGTGCCGTCCCTGTACTGGGTCAACATCGGTGAGCTGCACCAGGTCGCGGCGAGCACGGCGCTCGAACTGGGCGAGCACCGCCGGGCCCTGGAGCACTTCCAGGCTGCCGAAGAAGCGGACGACCCCTACGACACGGACCTCGACCGCCGCGGCACCGCCATCTATCTCACTCGTCGTGCCGAGACCCATCTCGCGCTCGGCGAGATCGATGCTGCGGTAGACCTGGGCCGCCAGGCCGTGGACCACATGGGCGGCACTGCCTCCGCCCGCGGCAGCGACAGCATCAGCGACCTGCGCGACAAGCTCACCGCGCACCGTGGCGTCGGTGACGTGGAGGAGTTCCTCTCCGCCACCGCGTGAACGCCGAGGTCCCGCCCCGCGGCATCGCGGAGCGGGACCTCGTGCGACAGGGTCAGTCGCCGGCCGGCTGGCGGACGGTGACGGTCGCGGCGTGCGCGGGGAATCCTTCGTGCCCGGCCAGTTCGGTCACCACCGGGGCCAGCCTGCGGAACTCGGGCTCGTCTAGCTGCGCGATCGCTGCTCGCACCAGGTACGTCGAGGCGGTCACGCCGCTGGAGACCTGCGCGAACCCGGTGGTCGGCAGCGTCGCCGGGGTGCCGATGGCGAAGTTGGAGGCCGCGAACGTCGTCCACTGCCCCAGCAGCACCGTGCCCGAGTACTTCGCCAGCGGCAGCAATGCCTTCGGCTCCTCGACGGCCAGCTGCAGGTGCTCCGGCGCGTAGGCGTTGGCCACCTCCATCGCCTCCTCACGGCTTGCGGCGAGCACCAGGCCGCCGTTGGCCGCGATCGACGTCGTTGCATAGGTGCGGCGCGGCTCGGGCAGCTCGGCCAGCTGCTCGGCAACGTGCGGGCGGACGCCTTCCAGCAGCGTGCGGGAAGTGGAGACCAGCACGGCGGAGGAGTCCGGGCCGTGCTCGGCCTCGTTGATCAGGTCGGCGGCCAGCAGCCGCAGGTCGGCGCTGTCATCGGCGACGATCGCCGCGTCGGTGGGGCCGAAACCGACCTCCACCACGCAGCCCAGCCGCTGCACCTCCAGCTGCGCGCACGCCACCGCGGGCGAGCCCGGGCCGACGATCTTCCGCACCTTGGGGACCGTCTCGGTGCCGCAGGCCAGCGCGGCGATCCCGGCCGGGCCGTTGCTGCGGTACACCTCGCTCAGTCCGAGCTCCTGCGCGGCGACCAGGGTCGCCGGATCCACCTGCCCGGTGCTGCCGGGCACCGGCGGCACCATGACCACGATCCGCTCCACCCCGGCGACCACGGCCGGCGTGGCGATCTGGATAAGCACCGACGGGAAGGAGCCCTTGCCGGAGGGGACGAACAGCCCGACCGAGGGGATCGCCGTGGCCTGCTCGCCGACCAGCAGCCCGGGCCTCGTTTCCACCGTCCACGACGCACGCTCGACGATCAGCTCGTTGAATGCCCGCACCTGCGCGATCGAGGTACGGATCGCCTCGACCAGCGGCTCGCTCACCGCCGCGCGCGCTTGCGCGAACTCCTCCTCGCTCACTCGCAGGCGCTCGGCGGGCAGGTCCATCTTGTCGAACCGGCCGAGCGCGTCGACCAGCGCGGCGTCTCCGCGCTTGCGGACGTCCTCCACGATGGTCGCGATTGAGGCCCGCAGACCCTCGTCGATCCCGTCGTGGCCGCTTCCCCGGGACAGGATCCGATGGCGCTCCTCTGCCGTCGCCGTGCTCCACTCGACCAGCCGCAGATCCGCCATGTTCACAGTCCCTGTCATCCGTCCGCTTCTCATCAGTTGTCTGTCCGAGGGTCAGGCCCAACCGCGAGCGCCCTCACCGGAAGGTGTGGTCGCGGCCGACTGCCGTTGTCACTAGGGTAGCGACCCGGTCGTCTCGCCAGGTGTGACTCTGCACCCTGCTCAGCCGCAGCCGGACTCGCCACCGTCGACCGGGATCACGGTCCCGGTCACGTAGGCGCCCGCCCGCGAGGCCAGGAACAGCGCCACTCCTGTCATGTCCTCCGCCCGCCCTATCCGGCCCAGCGGGATCGCCGACATCAGCCGGTCCCGCTGGGCGGGGTCGGACAGCAGCGGCTCCGTCATCGCCGTGGCGAACAGGCCCGGCGCCACCGCGTTCACCGTCACGCCTTCCCCGGCCAGGGCTCGCGCCAGGTGACGGGTCAGCTGGTGAACCGCCGCCTTGCTGGCGCTGTACGCGTAGTTCTCCACCGGCGATACCACCGGGCCACCGTCGATCGACCCGATATTGATCACCCGTGCCGGGTCGCCGGAGCCTGCGGCCACCGCTGCCCGCAGCGCCGGCAGCAGGTCCACGGTCAGACGGAACAGGCCCTTCACATTGACCGCCCACACCTCATCGAACGCCTCAGGCGGGTGACTCTCCAACGGAGCGACCCAGGTCGCTCCCGCGTTGTTGACGAGCACATCCACAGCGGGCGCGACCGCCAGGATCCCCGTGGTCATCCGGTCGGCGCCCTCCGCCGTGGCGAGATCGCCGACCACCGCCTCGCAGTGGCCGAGCTGCCGCAGCTCGGCCGCGGCACGCGTGCATGCCTCCGCTCGCCGGGAGACCAGCACCACGCGGGCTCCGGCGGTCACGAACCCCTCCGCGATCATCCTGCCGATCCCGGTCGCTCCCCCGGTGACCACGACGGTCTTGCCAGCCACTGAGAACAGCTCATCCGGGCCGGTCGGTCCCGGGCTCGTGCGCGTCTTCTCCATGCGGGCAAGCTCAGCCCATCTTGCGGGGCGGACAACAGTGGACGGCTGTATGCCCGGTGTGTGCCGCACCGCCAGTGTCGGCGCTGTCCTCCAGAGCAGTCAGTTGGGGCGGGCGGTGAGGACCGGACCGAATCCGAGCCGGCGCGGCGTGAGGGTGAGCGGCTGCTGCCTGGTGATCTCGGATGCCTTGTCCAGTTTTCCCGCCTACGAGAGTGCTGTTCGTGATGTCCGTCAAGGGCCGTGACTGGGGACATCACGACCTCGTTTGCCGACCGGTGTCGTGATGTTCGCGATGTCAGCAGAGTCGGCATGGAGGTCACGTGGCACAGAGACTGGCGCTCGGTCAGCTCAGGGTGCAGAAGGTGCGGCACGGGGACGGCCGTTGCTCGTACACCATCTTCGACTCGGCGAGCAGCCTGCATTCCGGAGCCGACTGGTACTTGTCGAAGTACGCGGGCACGGGCTCGGATAGGACGTACGCGTACCTGCTCATCGATCATCTGCGGTGGCTGGAGCCTGAGGGGCTGACGCCCGAGACCGTGACCTTCCGGAGCCTCAAGCGGTACATGGGGGCCGTCGGGGCGAAGATTTCGATGCCGTACGGGGCTCCGTGGCGGGTGGGCAAGCAGCCTTACCAGAACGCCGCTCTACGCGGGGCGGCGGCCTGTCTGAAGGGCTTCTACCGCTGTTGAGGAACGGGAGTGTAGAGGCGTGAGCACGCTGGAGCGCGTCCAGCCGACGGCCGGACTGCTGGAGCGGCTCATGTAGGTCGTGCGGCCGGAATTCCGGGGCGAGGAGTTCTATCCGCCGCGCGACAGCCGGGTGTTCTTCCGGGGCGAGTGCCGCATCCCGTCGTGCGAGCGGATGCTGAGCTACTCGGTCAAGCAGCTGTGCACCGCGTTCCACGACACCCGCTTCGAGCTGCAGCGGCTGCTGATCGCCGACGATCCATGGCCGACCAGTTCCCTCGTGACAGCTGGGATCTACGGCTGCTCGACCTGGTCAACGAGGACTGCTGCCGCCTGCACTTCGGCGGCATTCCCCAGCCCTGGCTGCGGGATCTGACCAAGCGCTGGGCCCGCTGGCGGTCGACCCGCGGCAGCAACCCGGCCGGCCTGACCACCAGCGTCCAGGCCATCACCCGCCTGGCCTGTCACTTCGCCGACGTCGACGGCGTCGATGCCGGACCGGCGGCGCTCAACCGGGCCCGCATCGAGACATGGTTCGCTGCCCTGCAGGCCGAAGGGCACAGCGAGCACTTCCGCTCGCGCGCCATCAGCTGCGTCGGTGTCTTCCTGCGCGACGTCCACCGATACGAGTGGCAACCGGACCTGGCCCGCAACGCGCTGATCTACGATGCCGCGCCCAAGCCGCGCGGGCTGAAGCCGCGCTTCATCCCTGAGCACCTCATGCGGCAGCTGGAGGCGCCCGAGGCCGTCGCCCAGTTCCCGTCCGACGACGGACGGGTGCTGCTGAAGATCCTCATGGCCTGCGGTCTGCGCACGAAGGACGCCCGCTGGCTGCCCTTCGACTGCATCGTCCAGGACGCCGAGAACAACCCCTACTTGGCCTGGCTCAACCGCAAGATCCACGATCGCCCGGCGTTCTTCCCGCTGAGCGAGGAACTCGCGGGCGGCTACGGTTCAGTTGTCCTTCTGCCGCCTGCAGTTCGGCGAGGGCCCCTCGGGAGTGGGCAGTTGGGAAGATCCCAGGCCGGAGCCAGGTGCCGACGCTGACGTCCGCGCTGGGCGCCAGCCACACCGGCGCCCTGCGAGCATCGACCGATGCATGCGGGTGCCCCGCCGGACGTGGTGCGAGGCGGAACTGCCCACGGACGAACAGGCGGCCGGCCCCCTGAACGCCGGAGTGAGCCCCGACATGGTGCTGGCTCACGAGGTCTGGCGGTCCCGGGGCTGCTGCAGCGGCTCGGCGACGGCCGTGGCTGGTACCCCGACGACTTGGCGTACGCGCTAGGCGCAGCAGGTGCACACCGCGCGGGTGCTCTCGGTGCTCGATCCGGCCAAGGAGACGCTGTGCGTCGCCGGTCACTACCACTTCCGTCACTCGGAGCAGGCAGTGTTCGAGGAGATGCCGGTGCGTCAGGAGATCCTCGACCGGGACGGCTCAGCCGATGCGCTGGCTGTGCTCGACCTGGGCGACGACGTTCCGCGCTTCGAGGCGGTAGCGATGGGCTGAGCGCCTCTGCTCCCGCGGCGCGACTGATCTGTCAGCGGCTCAGACGACACCCAATGACTCAGACCCGCTAGTCCGAGCCATCGGGCGCCACCATTCAATCCCCTTTCATTCTCGATTCAAATGACCCATCTAAGATAGGATGCCATCTACACTCCTCATGTATGAGGTTATTTGCATAGGGACTCGAAAGGGCTGGTGTGGTCAGTGATGGTGGTTGCGGCAGAGCTTGATACGGCATCGCCGTTGCTCGTCGATCGTTTCCCTGAGCTGGCCACTGAGTGGGCGGACACTAACACTCTGGATCTGGCGACGATCACCTGGCAGTCGAACCGGAAGGTCGACTGGGTGTGCACGGAGGGCCACCGCTGGACCCGGAGTGTCCAGGGGCGTATCAACCTGCCGACCAGGACTGCTCGATCTTGCCCGACGTGCCGTCTGGAGCGTCGATCCTTGACCAAGGTCCATCCGGACGTCGCAGCTCAGTGGCACTCGGACAACGATCGGTTAGCCGACGAAGTCAGCTATGCGAGCACGTATGAGGCGCTATGGGTGTGCGAGTCCGGTCACTTGTGGACGGCGAAGGTCAACACGCGTACGGCGATGAAGACTGGCTGCCCGTACTGTGCGCCAAACGGCCGTACTCTCGCTGGCTTCAACGACCTCGCGTCCCGGTTTCCGGACATCGCCCGGGAGTGGGACGCGGAGAAGAACGAGGTCGGATCGGATGCTGTCCGACCTTCTTCCGACAAGATCGTGTGGTGGGTTTGTCCGATCGGACATTCGTACGATATGAAGGTCGATCTGCGGGTTCGTCAGGGGAACGCGTGCCCGATCTGTTCTGGTCGTCGCGTGTTGGCCGGGTTCAACGATCTCGCCACGTTGCGGCCTGAGTTGGTCTCTGAGTGGTCCGATCGTAATGAGTTGGATCCGACTGAGGTGACCGTGTCGAGCGGTCGCTCGGCGGAGTGGGTATGCGCAGAAGGCCACCGCTGGACGTGCATCGTCTCAGGCCGGACGTCTCGCAGGTCTGCGACGCGGTGTCCACGGTGTTGGCACGGACGGCACTCCGTCATTGAAACGATGTTCTGGAACGGCCTGCGCGACAACCACGGTTTCAGCGATCTGCTGGAGGGTGAGCGCACACCTGTGAAGTGGGGCCGCGCTCGATTTTCTGAGGTCGACGCGATGCTCCCAGACGCTCGGGTCGTCATCGAGTACGACGGCTGGTACTGGCACAAGAGCTTGCGGAAGGTCGATCTCGACCGGATCAAGACGACGGCTCTTTTGGACGCCGACTGGTCCGTGATCAGAATTCGCGAGCACCCGCTGTCTTCGCTGGGTCTTCGGCATGGCCAGTACTTCGAGATCCCTTTTGTACAGACCTATCAGCCAGCCGCTGTGGATGTCGCCGTCGCTGAACTCGCATCGCTATTGAACCGATTGAATGGATGACTCATGGCGAAATTGTCATACAAGGTGCCTTCGTCGCTGTCGCGAAGTTTCCTCGACCACGAGATCACGCTGAGCAAGGGAGGTTGGGCGGCCAAGCCCTCCCCGATCAAGCAGCTGCTCTTCTTCGGCGGCGGCATCCTCGCCCTGCTGTGGTTCAGCACGTCGACGTTCGTGGCGAGCTCGGGACCGGTGGCCATCACGTTCTTCGTCCTCTGGGGACTGTCGGCGATCGCCTACTTCGGCGGGCTGATGAAGACGAAGGAGCTGCGCATCATGCGGGTGCCTGCCTTCCTGGCGTATCTGCCCCGGAAGGCCCGCCACGTCTTCACCCGTCGTAGCTCGAACCCCACGGACTTCTACTCGATCGTCGGCATCGACGGGATCGACGAGGACGGGCTGATCCGCTTCTCCGACGGCGGCGAAGGTCGGGTCTACCTGGTCGTCGGCTCGGCCAGCTACCTGCTCTTCGACGAGGACCGGGTCGGGATCCTCGATCGGGTCGACTCCTTCTGGCGCAAGGTCGAGACGGCCTGCGAGCACAGCTTCATCACGACGAAGGAGCCGCAGCGGATCTACCACCAGGTGGCGAACCTGGAACGGCGCAACCAGGCCCTGCAGGTCCGCGATCCCGATCTGATCGAGCTGCAGAACGAGCAATACGACATTCTCACGCAGCACGTGGGCGGGAAGTTCACCTCGATCCACCAGTACCTGCTGCTCAAGGGCAAGAACGCCGACGCACTGCGCAAGGGGCACCAGGTCCTCCAGGCCGAGGCCGGCGGCTCGACTCTGATGATCAAGGAAGCCACGATGCTCGACCGCGAGGAGGCCCTGCCGATGCTCCGGATCTTCTACCAGGGCATCGACGACGAACTGCTCGATCTCAAGGCGTCGCTGAACTGACCAGCGCCAGGCCGGCCACCACGACGAGGAACGAACGAAGGACACCATGGCGCTGATGACGAAAGTCCGGGCACAGCTCGGCATTCCGGGAAAGAAGCTTGACGAGACGAATGAGACCGCGGAGCTTGTGGTCGATGATCCGCGCGCGGACGGTGCTGCTCAGGCTGAGGGCGTGCAGGACGCTGCGCCGGCGGACGGCGCAGCCGATGCGGCCGCCGAGCCGAAGAAGAACTGGTGGCAGCGCCGCCGGGAGGTGAAGCACCTCCAGGGCACGTTCGACGCCTACCCTCATCTGCTCGCGCTGAAGCCGAAGGAGAAGTACCTCTTCCGCTCCGACTACTTCGAGGTCGACGGCTCGGTCGCCTGCATCCTGGCGTACTTCCACGACGACGCCGCGCACGAGAACTTGGCCGCCTTCTGGGGTATCGACCGGATCCCGGACGGCCTGGACGAGCGGGTCACCGCCGTCGTGCTTGAGCAGGTCAAGCGGATGGATGAGAAGTGGATCGACTCGTACACCAAGCAGTCGGAGAAGCTGGACCGGCTGGATGCGAACGAGCAGGAGGAAACGGGCACGACCTCCTCCAAGCGCAAGGCCGCGAAGATCTCCGGTGACCTCGGGATCACGATCGGCGAGATCCAGGACGGTGCGAGCTACCTCTCGGTGCACAACCGGCTCTTCCTCAAGGCCCCCGATCTGGCGACCCTGGACGACACGATCGACCGGGTCACGCGTCTGTACATCGACCGATTCGGCACGCTGAAGGCTGCGCCCTACGCCGGCGAGCAGCGCCAGGAGCTCTCGGGCCTGTGGAAGAACAACGAGAAGAAGAAGGGCAAGGGCTTCCACTTCACCTCGACCGAGCTGGCCGGC
Organism: Streptomyces vulcanius; assembly: GCF_042653945.1. NCBI lineage: Bacteria > Bacillati > Actinomycetota > Actinomycetes > Kitasatosporales > Streptomycetaceae > Streptomyces > Streptomyces vulcanius. Next base: position 60,223 of record NZ_JBHSFK010000046.1, read on the forward strand.
TCGTACTCGCTGGTGACCAACGGCCTGAACGACAAGGGCGGCGAGTACGTCGGCTATATGGTCGGCGACGTCAACAACAGCGCCGTGCTCATGGACGTCAACGCCTACGACCACCACGCGATCGTCGCCGACGCCACGCTCAGCGAGTACCTGGACCGTCAGCGGGTGGCCAACATGTGGTGCTCGAAGATCTCTCAGGCGGCGCTGCTCAACAACGGCCAGGTCGTCCACCTCATCCTCGACGGAGCGAACCTCGACAAGCTCGGCCCGAAGTTCGAGCGGCTCACCTCGCGCGTGGACCTGAATCAGGGCGACGTGAACATGTTCGAGATGTTCGGCGAGGAGGAGGACGAGCTGACGGTCTTCTCCGCCCAGATGGAGAAGCTCAAGCTGATGTTCGAGCAGCTCTACGAGACCAGCGACGGAGCGATCGGCTCGATCATCCGCAGCGCCCTCGAAGACACCGCGACCGACTTCTACGTCGAGCAGGGCATGTGGCGGCACAATGCCAAGGAGCATCGTCACCGCCTGCGCGTGGTGAACATCCCGCACACCCAGGTGCCGCGTCTTCAGATGTTCGTCTCCTACTTGGCAACCGCGCACAAGGCGCTGCTGAACTCCAGCAAGACGGACCCGGACCAGCTGCGCGCCTACAACGTGCTCAGGGGCATCGCCAACGCGATGCTGAGCACCAACGGCGACCTGTTCAACAACCACACGGCCTCGGCCGTGGACGGGGTCCGGGATTCGCGGCGCGTGGTCTACGACTTCTCGCGGCTCATGCGCCGCGGCAAGGGCGTGGCGATGGCGCAGCTGGTGAACATCGTCGGCTTCGCCGTCGGCAAGCTGGGGCTCGGCGACACGTTGATCATCCACGGCACCGAGCACATCGACGACCGGGTGAAGAAGTACATCAAGGACCAGTTCGACCATATGTACGAGCGCGGCGGCCGGGTGGTCTACAGCTACAACGACGTCGACACGATGCTGGCCGACAGCGACTTCAACAAGTTCGACGCCGCGGACTACACGCTCTTCGGCCCGATGCGCGACGGCACGGTGGCGGAGTACCAGAAGCAGCTGCACCAGCGGATTCCGCCGGATCTCGCCCAGCTCATCACGACCAAGGGCGAGAACCTCACGTATCTGCGCCGGGGCGTCTCCAACGTGGTCTTCCACCTGGACCTGGCCCTGGGGATCAACCCCTACCGCCAGGCCCAGCGCAGGCAGGTCCGCTTGGAGGCGGCCAGGGCCGAAGAGGCGGCGCGGATGGACGCGATCATGCACGACAAGCCGGCACCGGGCGCGAACCTCACCAGCATCCGGAAGCACAGCGAGGGCGGCGACGGTGAGCCTGACGCGGGCCAGAGCGACGGGGGCAAGCGCCGCGACGGCAAGAAGAGCCTGCAGCAGCCCGAGGACGGCTCAAGGCAGCCAGCGAGGAAGCCAAAGCCGAAGAGGCTGGTCAAGGCATGAGCGGGATCAGCACTGATACGAAGGCGAGGAGCAGGGGAGAGACGATGAACGGGACGATCACGGCGGTGGCGCGGATGCGTGCCTGGGCCGGCCCCGGCGGTGACGGAGCCCGCCAGGGCAGGCTCGCCCTCGTGCTCCTGGCCGCGCTGTTCGTGCCGGTCCTCATGATGGCGACCTCTTCGCCGGCGTCCGCGGACGACCAGAAGGAGCGGGACAACTACAGCCTCTACCAGCTGGCTTCGAATGCGAGCTCGTACTTCAGCGAGAAGAACTCGCCGTCGAACGACAAGGGCATGCACGAGAACTGGAAGCCGGTCACGGGCAGTCCTGCGTCGGGCGGTTCCATGCTCGGCTACGCCGACCCGGATTTCAGCCTGGGCAACATCGTGGGCTGGTTCTTCGCCGAGGTATCGGGGTCCTCACAGACCGTCACGTACGAGACCCTGGCAGCGAAAGATGACAAAGGCGACGCGAAGTACTCGGGCATGCTCGACTACGCGCACTTCGGGGCGGCGAACGCTGACCTCGGCCTGGACACGATGTCCTCGGGCATCGGCGGCCAGATCGTGAGCGTGATCGGAGGCTCCGTCATCTGGGTCCTCTACGCCCTGGCGCTGGCGGTCGGCACGCTGTTCTACGTCATCCTCCAGTTCCTGAAACTCATCAACCCCTTCATGTGGTTCTACCAGGCGGTCAGGGCGGTCAATCCGACCTTCGCCGACGGGATGACGGGAGGTGACACCACAGGCGGCGCGCTCTCGGGCCTCCAGCACTGGATCAGCGGCTGGTACGGCCTGCTCGTCGACATCTCGTGGCAGGCGCTCGTGCCGATCTTCATCGGCTTCCTGCTCATCGGCCTGGTCATGTTCAAGAAGATGGACCGCGGCTCGGCGATCAAGAAGCTCATCGTGCGCGTCGTCTTCATCGGCGTGGGCCTGCCGCTCATCGGTTCGATGTACACCAGCGTGCTCGACAAGTTCGACAACTCGGTTCTCGGCCAGCATGCCGGTCCGACGCGCGTCGTACTGAGCACCTACGTCGACTTCGAGGCGTGGATGATGAACGACCGCCTCGGAATCCCGGACCAGGCCACTGTCTCCTGGAACGGCGACCAGGCCAGCTCTGACGCGATGATGTCGGTGCGCACGAGCGCGCTGGCGATCAACAAGCAGTCCCACGGAGCGACGTTCAACGGCATCAGCATCGGCACGAAGGCCAACGACGCCGAGTCGGCCTGGAAGGACGGCACGGTCTCCGTCGGCACCGGCGCGTCGGACGACTTCAAGGCGGTGTTCTCGACCTTCGGGATCATCGGCAAGTACATCGCCAGCAACGAGATCGCAGCCTCCGACTTCGAGTCGGGGATCAAGAGCTCGATCACGCAGCTGGACGAGAGCGCGGACGTGAAGAAAAGCTGGTTCGTCGACAAGAACAGCTACGGCGACGTGGAGGAGTTCGGTGAGGAGAAGGGGCCGAAGCCGGTCGATCACCCGGTGATCTCGACCGACGGCACGGGCCTGACCTCCTCTCGTCCCGGCAAGGACTCGACGGTCTTCACGACGACGGGGACGAAGGGCGGCTGTGGCTTTACTGTGGGCAAGACGCCCTCCTCGTGCAACCTGTCTCCTCTGGCGGCGTACAACTACCTCAACACCGGGTTCAGCCCCAGTTCGCTGAACATGTACAGCTCGAACAACGCCACGTCCGGCTTCACCCGCGAGAACCACATGGCCGTCAGCCAGGTGGGCACGGGGCCGGCGAAGTTCATGTACTGGTCAAACGCAGCCACGGTCCTGGGTTCCATCGTCCTGCTCGGCTTCTGGTACGCCATCGGCATGCTGGTCGGCTCGGTCAAGCGGATTTTCGGCCTCGCAGCGGCCGTGCCGTTCGCGACATTGGGCGCGATGGCCGCGATCGCCAAGGTGATCGTCTACTCCATGGCGCTGATCCTGGAGGTCCTCGTCACGCTGTTCATCTACCAGTTCGTCTCGGAGTTCCTGATCTCGGTCCCGGACATCATGGCTGGGCCCGTGTCGAGCTTCATGAGCCCGGGCGGCCTGTGGGGCAGCGCTGCGCTCGGCGGGACCATCGTGGTGATCCTGACGCTCATCTCGTCGCAGCTGATCATGGGCATCACCTTCGCTCTGCTGCGGGTCCGCAAGACGGTGCTGCAGGCGATGGACGAGGTGGTCACCAAGCTCGTGGACAAGTTCCTGGAGACCAACACCGCGCCGAAGCCGGACAAGGGTGGGCTGATGCCTGCTCTGGCCGCAGGTGCAGGGGCCGGCGCGGGTATGGCCATGGGCAACAAGCTCGCAGGCGGGTTCAACAGCAAGACCAGCGGCCCGGCGTCTCCGAGCAGGGGCAAGCCCGCGGGCAAGACGGCGTCGACGAACGCCGGCGGCACGAACGGCGACGCCACGGCGCTGACCCCGGGCAAGCAGGCGCTGGCCCTGATGGGCGGCGGCGAGGGTGGTCCGGGCGATCCGAACAGCCCGGCACTGGACGGTGGTCCTGGTAGCGGTGGCTCCGGTGGCGGCGGCGGTGACAACGCCAAACCTCTGCCGGGCGGCAGCGGTCCTGCTGGTGCCCTGGGCGCGTCCGGCCAGGGTGACAGCCCCGACGACAAGGGCGGTCCCCTGCAGCTGACCAGTGGCGGAGCGGGCAGCTCGCACTCGGACAAGCAGACGGCACAGAATCTGAGCACCCAGGGCGGCCTGTCGAATCTCGGGTACACCTCGGACGGCAACAAGGTCATCCCCGGCGAGGTTCTGGCCTCGTCCACGGAGCCGTCGAGCTCTCGCGGTGGTGCTCAGGGGCAGAGCAGCGCTGACAGTGCTCGTTCTGTTCCGACCGGCGTAGGCCGTAAGGCCGTCGCCGGTCAGACGGGCCCGGCACAGTTCGGCATGGGTGCCCAGGGTGCGCAGAGCAAGCAGGGCAGCAACCAGCAGGCTGCACCGCAGCGCTTCAGCGGCGGAGCTACTCCTGGTCTTGTGCCTGCCCCTGCTTCCGAGCAGCCGGCCTCGCCGAGCACGCGTCCTACGCACTCCGCTCAGGGCACCCCGGCTCCGAGGCAGCTGGGCGCCGGAACGTCGGCTCCTCGTCCCGTGGCCGCTCCGGTTTCGGGTCAGACTCCGGCTGCGCCTGGTGCGCGGACTCCGGCTCGGACGCAGGCAGCGCGTCAGCCGGGTTCGATCCAGGCGTCGACGCCGACGCCGCACCAGACGCCCGCCCCGCGGGCTCAGACTCCGCGGACGTCGGCCCCTGCACCGGCTCCTTCGCCGCGGCAGACTCCAGTTCCGCACCCTCGTCCCCGTCCGCGCCGGGTTGCCGATCCGGCCCCTCAGAGCGTGGAAACTCCGGAGCCGCAGCAGCGGCCGGCCGGTGGTCTTCGCCGGCGCCGGCGCGAGAAGCCGCAGGACTGATCGGGCGAGCGTGGAGGGCTGACGCACCCGGTGAGGATGATCGCGATGGTCGTCCTCACCGGGTGCGTCGTCTTTTGCGCGGCAGGAGGAGAAAGGGAAGAGCATGAGGCTCGGATCGAGGCTTCGCGGTGAGTTCCCGCGCGGCTGGTGTCGCTCGGCGCGATGGTGGATCACCGGGATCCGCGACCTGGCATTGAGCACTGCGGCAGCCGTGGCCACCTGGGTGTTTGTCGGCGAGATGATGCGCGCTGTGCGGCATCGCGACGAGCCGCGGACTCTGGCGCGCCTGTCCGGCACGTTCGAGAGGTACGTGGCCAGCCTCTTGGTCAACAGCGCAGGCTTGGTCGTTCTGGTCACCATGGCGATCGAGGACGGTCTTCCTGTGGTGCTGACGGCGTTGCTGGCTGGGTGGTGTCTGCTCAACATCGCCATCAGTGCCACGGTGTTCGTCGTGGTGGCCCGGTCGAGGATCCGGCAGCCGACAGCGTGGGCTGAGCTGGATTTCGTCGAGCAGCACGCGCCGAAGTACGGCCGGCCGCCTGAAACGATTGAGGAGTACCGGGCGCAGCAGCTCCAGGGGTAGGTGACGGGGCTATGCGGTCTGTCAACCTGTTCCGGCCCGGGAGTGTCTCAAGGCCCCACTGCTGCCTGGCCGCATAACGAGGATGTCAGCCAGGCGGCAACGCGCGGGTCGTCAGGGGCGGATGGCGATGATGGCTTCGGTGCGTACGACTTCGTCGAAGACGCCGTCGGGGTTGAACTCGCTGAGCGCCTGGCGCAGGTCGCGTTCGAAGGCGTCCTTGTGGTCGCCGAGTCGGGCTGGGCTGGAGTAGCTGTAGGAGAACTGCAGGCCGACGACCTCGTCCAGGGTGCGGGTGACGGTGCGGTTCCAGCGCGGGGTGTCGATGTGGGAAAACGGGGAGCGGGCGAGCACGTCCGGGTGGCGTTCCTTGGGGCGGGAGTAGGTGCCGGACCCGGCCCGGCGCTCGGCGCCGATGCAGTGGGTGCGGACGTCGGCGATGATCTGGAGCCAGGGGGCGGACTCCACGTCGATGTCGATGTCCGGGAGACTCGCGCGGCGTACCGAGAGGAACCGCTCGAAGAGCAAGTGGAAGTCCAGCGGATTGGCCGTGGCGATGCCGAGCGTGTGGTTGACCATGCTGCCGGCGCCGGAGCCGCGGGCGGCAACCCGGATCCCGAGCTCGCGGACGTCGGCGACGACCTGGGCGACGGTGAGGAAGTACGTGTTGTACTTGAGCGTGCGAATGACCTCGAGCTCTTCGTCGAGACGTTGGCGGGCGCGGGGGTCGCGACCGAGGCCGCGGCGGATGAGGCCGGCCTCGGCGCGCTCGCGCAGCAGCCGGGCCGCGCGGCCGTCGCCGCAGCTGGCGGCCGCGGCGATCCGGCGGCCGATCTCGCCCATGGCGGCCGGGTTCTTCAGCCAGCGTTCTCCGGAGTCGAGGTGGCGGCGGTCGATGGGGCGCAGCAGGCGGGCGGCGTCCAGGACGTCGGCGAGGCGGTGCTGGTCGGCATCGGCGTAGCGGACGGCGTTGGTCAGCACGGCGGGGATGCCCAGTTGGTCGGCGAGGGTGAGGGTGCGGGCGGCCAGGCGCAGTGAGCCGGGGCCGGTGCCGACGAGGCCGAGCCAGCAGGCTTCCAGACGCAGCTGGATGCCGGGCAGCTGCCGCCACGGAGCGAGGAGATGTTCGGCGAGATCGGGTCGGCCCGCGGCCAGGGCGCGGATGGGCTCGGAGGCGGGGCCGAGCAGTACGGTCAGCCCCTCCCCCGCGTCCTGGTGCAGGTCGCCCCAGGCCAGGACGGGCAGGCCGTCGCCGTGGGCGTGGGCGGCGGAGGTCAGCCGGCACAGTCGGGCCCAGCCGACGGCGGACTGGGCGAGCAGGACGACCCGGTAGGGCGGCTCGTACACGTGGGCACCGCCACGGACCGGGGTGCGCAGACGCTGGGCCGGGGCGGAGGCGAGCGGGGCGACAGCCAGGTTGATGCCGAAGATCGGCCGGATGCCGTGTTCGAGTGCGGCCTGGGCGAACCGTACGGCGCCGGTGACGGCGTCGCGGTCGGTCAGGGCCAGCGTGGTCATGCCGCGTTCGGCGGCGCGCTGGACGAGCTGCTCGGGGTGGGCGGCGCCGAAGCGGGTGGAAAACCCGGAGGCGGCGTTGAGGTGGGTAAAACCGCCCATGGCGTGCCCCCCATCTCCTGCCCCCTTCGGCCCGCTGTGTGGTGCACCGCTCCTCCAGTTCGAATATCTGTTCGAACATCGTAGCGCGTGAGATCACAGGTCACGAGTGGGGCGGATGAGCGCCACCCACCTCGGGGCTGCGCACCGGACTCCTCCGGCGACCGCGCAGGGCCGGCCTGCCGGTGCCGTAGGGACGACGTCACCACGCTGCCCGTCGGCAACCCGGTCGCGTCCCGCTTCGCTGACGGCATCCAACTGCTCAGCACGCAGGGCAAGGCCATCCACTGGGCACGGCGGATGCTGAAGCCCGGGGTGGCCTGCGTGCTGGACTCCCGAGACGCATGACCTGTGGGGGCGAGTGATGGAGATCGCGGTCGTGGACGCCGTTTCTGGCGAAGTTCTGCTGGAAACGCTGGTCAATCCTCAGATCCCGGTGACCGAGGTTGCCCGCGCCGTTCATAAGATCAGTGACGTGATCGTCGCGGACGCGCCAACGTGGGACCAGGTGCTGCCGGAGCTTGTACAGGTCACCACTAGGCGAAAGATGCTCGCCTACAACGCGGAGTACGACAGGTCCGTCACCGTGGGCGACAGCCTGCGGGTGGGTGCCGACCCCCAGCACCTCGACAGGTCCGGCTCGTGGGGTGCATCATGCGCTGGCTCGGACCGGGTCCGCTGGCCCCACGTCGACCGAGTCCGTCGGCCCCAGCCACATGATCGGGAAGTCTCTGTCCGGGAGAAGTGGCCCCACCGGCAGGCTGCTCAAATGCTCTTGGGGTGGGGCCAGAACTTCCGGTCGACACACGCCGACGGTGATCGAGAAGTGGGGCCGACGAGTCGGCCAGATGGGGCCGCTTCACTCGGTCAGAGCCAATGCGCAGGCACTCCGACTGGGAGGGGGTGTGGGACTTCCTGCCGCTGGGCGGCGGCCATCGCCCTGGGCGACAGCCGAGCGGTCGCCGCATGTACGTCGGCGCCGCTCGGGCCCCACTTGGTCGTCCAGGCTGGTCAGGGGTGGGGCCGATTCAGGTCGCCTCGGAGCGGGCTTCACAAACTGGAGCCTGGTGGAGTCGCCTCCGTGGGACCGGAAGAAGCCGCTGTAGCCACCCACTGGGCATGTGCTTGCTCTGCCACCCTCAGGAGAGTGACGCTGAGAGCGTCCCGCTGCCTGCCGTGCTCTTTCATGGCATGGCAGTTCGGGCATAGAGCGACCATCTGTATCGGATGGTCGCGCCCGCCTTCGGAAATCCTCTTAACGTGGTCAACTTCTAGGATCGGCCGTCCATTGTCCTTAACGTCGGCCGGTTGGCCACCACATGCCGGATTCTCGCAACGGCCTCCACACCTTAGGAGGACTGCCTGCCTGGCCAGATCGAGTCGAACTATTTCGTGGTTGACACGCTCGACTCGACGGCCGCGTGTTGTCGCTTCACGCCGCTCGACAGAGGAGACGAGTTCCCGATACCGGGCAATGTCCCGGCGGTCCGGTGCAGCGTCGACATCTGAGGCTGCCATCACATCTGGGGCAACGGCAGCAACACTGCTTCCTTCACACTTCAGGTGTCTGGACCGGCCGTCCGCGAGGCCCGCGTCCCCGCACACCGGGCAGCGTCGCTGCCCAACAGGGCCGGTGCCGCTCGTGGGCTTCGGTCCCGCCCCGGCATCCGCGCCGGGGCGGGAGCCTCGGGACTCCGCTTCCACCTGCTGGGACCGGCGCACGGCTGTACTACCCGTAGCGTTCTGGCCTTGCGTGCTTTGGAGAAGCGGAGCCAGATCGCTGCGAAACATGTTCGCGGCAGTCACGACCCATGGGAGGTCTCGGCCGTGAGGTACCCATAGGGCTCCGGTCCGCGCATCCGCGCCGTACGGTCGATCCAGTGTTGTCTCCACCCCGGCGGACTGTTCGCCAGGCTGCCGTGGGTGGTGGACGTGGTAGGCCATCGTCGAGCCAGCTGCAGGTGCGCGCGTCTGGCGCAGCTTCTGGCTGACAGATTCGAAGAAGGAATCGGTGTGGTCTGGAGAGTCACCGCGTATCTGAAGTAGCACGCTGATTCGGCGGCTGTACTCATTAGGCGGAGGGTCGCCGATACGGATGCGCAGGTCCCCATACGTGAACCCCTCCACCACGACTTCTCGCGCAGAGACCATGACGGTTGCACCCGGGGCGTTCAGCTGGTCGATCAGGTTCTTCAGGAAGCGGTACCGCGCTTGGGCAGCCTCTGCTTCTCTTTTCGCCCCCGGCTTCTTCCACCGGGCCAGCACTTGGACTCTTGAGAACTGGGGCTGTTCGAGGCCGGGCGAGGTGGTCTCCGTGCGGTTCGGCTGCCCCAAACTGTTGATCATCCGAGTGGTCCAGCCGTGTGCGACCAGATCATCCACTGTGATCCACCTCCCGGACGGCATGCGTACTGCCAGTTCCGGTGGGATGGATGGGTTCACGCTGATTCCTTCGCTTTGGCGTCGTGGTAGCGACACAACGATCAGGGGTGGCCTACCAGCTATGCACTGGGGCGTCCTCTGTGTCGTCGACACGGGCGGGGTACCTTGGTCTGCAACAGAGCAGGATCCGGGTCGTTTTAGTCCCTGTATGCCTGGTCCGCCCTGGGGGCGGCGCAGATGTCTGTGCCTTACGTGAAGAGGCGGTCGTCAGCTTCGACGAATCCGAAGCCCTGGAGCATGTACACGAGGGCCCGCTGTAGTAGCTGCTGTCGCTCAGTACGTTCCAGCATCGGGGACACGGTGATCGTCACTGCCATCTCTGGCAGCGAGCTGCGGTCGGTTGGCCCAAGTTCGCTGAGGTCGATCAGGGCGCCGAGGTGGGCCCGGGGCTGGTCGTGGGGCCCTTCCGTGCTCAGGCGCAGTTCAACGGTGGGTGCGCTTGCCCATCGCATCGTCGCAACGTCACACGTAGCCGCTGGCAGCAGGTCGGCGGCTGTTTCCCAGGCGGCGAGCAGGAGGGACTCCACCTCTTCGAGTGCGAGGTTGGTCGAGGTTCCCGTGGGGAGCAGTGCGGCCCAGGCCGCGGAGTTCTGGATCAGGAACTCCGCACAGGTCACTGTCGGCTGCTTGGCGCCAGGCAGGGAAGCCATGACCGCCGCGGTCAGAGCTGGCTGTCCGTCCGGGGCGGCGATGTCTGCCGAATAGCTGAGAGAGTCGAGCGCGTTGCGGTGTGGTCCCAAAATCCAGTGGGCTGCGGGGAGGTCTGCCGCCCTCCGCAGCGACAGTGTGGTCACCGCGCCGGCGAGTGGGCTGAAGGGGAGTTGGCCTGTGAGGTCACGGCGGTGGGTAGTGGTGACGCTGTCCGGGGCGGTGTCCCAGGGCAGCGTCACCACGGCCCGAATCCGCAGCTGGGGGGCGGGCTGGGTGGCGGTCCAATTTGTTGCGGACCGTGTCTGGTTGAAGTCCAGGGCTACTTGGGGTTCCCACCGCCATCCGTGATCTGTGAAGACCAGCAAGCCTGGGCCCCAGTTGCCTCCATCGAGGGCGACGCGGGGTACGTCCGGGTCGAGCACTTTGGGGTCGGTCCCGGCAGTAGTGGGGTATCCGACGGCAGCAAGCGGGTCGCCATCCCCTGAAGGCCGCCCTGCATCCTCAAGGGCAGCCCAGAGCGGCTCGCTCACGGCGACGGCCCGGCCCTTTCGCAGGCTGAGCACCCAGCCGGGGCCAGAACCCGCCGCGGCTGCGAAGTGCTGCACAGCGGTGGCGCCGGACAGGTATGCCTCGCTGGTCGGTGCTCCGAGTCCGGCCGTCCGGAGTTGGCCGTAGGCCGCGCTCAGTTCGCGTTCGTGCCTCGCCAAGCCCTGGCCTACACGCAGTTGCTGGTCGGCGGCATCGGGTACCGCTCGGGGATCGGCTACGGTCGCGGGCGTGCTCGAGCTCGTGGTCGTGACTGTCTGTTCTGGTACGAACAGCCGCTCGTTGAGGAGGCGCAGCAGGGTGTCGTAGGCCTCGAAGAAGGCGTCGCGGAGCGTGTGCAGGCGAAGCTCATCCTTGCCGCGCTGGTGCTCGCGGAGAACGAACGTCCAGGCGTCTTCCTGTTCTTCTACTGGGAGTTTCTCGGCTGCCTGGGTGTCTATGCGGTCGGCGAAGAGGAGGTCGATCATCGCTTCGCTGAGCTCCATGACGGTGCTTCTGCACGCCGTTGCCGCTCCGCGTAGCTCGGCGTCGATGAACTCGAGCCGGTCGATCTTGAAGGCATCAGCGGCTTCGTGGAAGAGCCTGTTGATTCGGCCGCTGACGACAAAGAAGTCCTGGGTGCGCAGTGTCTTGAGCCAGTCGGCATATGGAGGCAACACGTCCAGGATCCGCGCGGCCTTTGCGCTGTCCCCCCACGGCGCGGGGGGTGGCTCGGCTGGGGCGGGCACCGGCGCCATGGTGGTTGGGGCCACGGGTTCTTCGTGCTGTTGGGCGTCGCGGAGGTGTTTACGAAGGGCGAGGTAGGCGGGCGCCTGGTGTGATGCGGGCTGGATGACGGTGGAGTGATCTCCCGGCAGCATGGAGACGTTAGGAAAGACGCCTTCGGCGGAGGCGCGCACGACGATGTTGTCCTGGAGTCCGCCGAAAACCCAGAACGGGATGTGGCACGAAGAGGGCTCGGCCGTTCCCGGGGCGGCCTGGACGATCTTGTTGAGGACCGTGCGTTGGGCGTCCTTCACACCTGGGTCGAGCGGCTTCAGCGCACGCACTTGAGGGTGTTTGCTCAGCCATACGCTGCGGAGTGACAGCAGGAAGTCGGAGCCATCGTTGGGGCAGGCGAACAGCAAGACGCTCCGGATCTTGGCGAGCTCCTGGCCCCGTCCTTCACTGATCATCCGTGCGAGGTAGCGCTGCACGATGAGCCCGCCTTGGCTGTGGGCAACGAGGACCAGGCGGTCGTGCTCCGACGCTTCGTAGAACAGGAACGCCTTCAACCGCTCGGCGAGGTCGTTGTAGTCGGGCGTGCGGCGGTCGGGCCGGAGACTACGGAACTTGGGGGACGCGTAGCCGAATCGTCTCACCATGATGGAGGCGGCCAGTTCCTCATCGGATTCGAGGAGCTGGGCGAATGGGTCCCATGTCGCCTCAGACGAGAAGAGCCCGTGGATGAACACCACTCCGAGTCTGGTGGTGCCTTCGCTCACTTCGCCTCCATGTATTCCCCACAACTCCTCGTACGTGGCTGATTGTTGCGCATTGTGAGTGCTGCCCTGTGTGGTGGTCGGCGGATGCACATGCACCCGCGGGCCGGACCAGTGTGGAGAACTGGTACGGCCCGCAGGGCATCGGCTCGCGCAGGGGAGTTCGACGGTCCCGATCCCGGGATGTGCTGTGTGCGGTCCGCCCGGATGGTCAACCGGCCAGCGGGGCGACTCCTTGCCGGCAACGCCAACAATTCAGCAGCCCCGGGGCCGGTCAGGGTCACAGGGGCGGCCGGATGGAGCGCAGCCGGTCGGCTACGTCGTACACCGTCAGTCGCAGCCCCCGAATGTCGGCGATCAGGTCCCTCCACGGATCGAAGGAGTCGTCGATTTCCTCCCCGGAGGCCCGGATGTAGGCCACCGCCACGCCATACGCGAAGTACGCGTTGCGGGCCGGCAGCGGGCGCAGCAGGACCAGCTGCTCCAGCAGGGCGGCCGCCCGCCAGTAGGCGTCGGGCTCGCCCATGTCCAGTTGTGGTGTGTTCACCCGGTGCCGGGCGACGGCGGCCACGAGGCCGGAGTAGTCCCGGACCCCGAGTTCCTTGCCGAGCAGTTCTTCCTGTCGGTCAAGGAGCCATCGGATGTCGATGTGCAGTTCCAAGGGTCAGGCTGCCCGCCCAGCGGTGTTTCGGCGGGGTGGGGCGTCGTCGGGGAATGCCTCGTCGAACGCCTCGGCCAGGCCGGGGCGAGCGATGATGTCGCGGAATACGGCCGTCGCCTTGCTCAGCTTGATTTGGTTCTCTTCGTCTATGGCCAGCTCGGCCAGGTAGGCGCGCACGCTCTGTCCGCGGGCTGCGGCGACCGCTGCGAACCGGTCCCTGGTCTCGGAGTCGACCTTTACGGTGGTGTCAGCCATACCTCGAGTATGCACCCACGGGTACCTTCGCGAATACCTATCACCGGACTGCGGCTTTCCGATCACTGTCCGTCGTCGACCAGCTCCGGCAAGAGGTCGCCGCGCACCCGCCGGACACGCGGACGATGTCGATACCGGCCGAACTCCAACCGCGGCTGGTCGACCTCGACCTCCACCACCACCTCCGGCCTGACCGGCCAGAAGCGCACCGGATCCGCGCCGGGCAGCCCACCCACTGTGCCCGGCAGCTCACGCATCTCCTCGCCGGATGCGTGCAGGAACGGTGCCACGGCCAGGCGGACCTGCTGAGCGAGCGGCAGACTCACGCCGACCGCCCGCATGCGGCCGCCCGTTGGCCGGCCCAGCACGAGGGCCTGTGTCGCCGGCGTCGTTCCGGTCACCCCGATGACCACAGCCTCGGTGGTGTGGCGCTCGCGCCACTTCACCCAGCCCGAGGCCAGGCCAGCGGCGTACGGTGCGACGGTCCGCTTGCCCACCAGGCCTTCCACACCCGCGAGTGCTCCGACCCATTTGAGGGCTTGCCCACGGTCCTCGGTGGTCGGCACCGCGCGCAGGGTGACCGGGCCGCCCTCGAGGAGACGCAGCAGCTCGGCGTGGCGCTCGGCATACGGGCGGAGCCGCCAGTCGGTATCACCGACGGCAAGGACGTCGAAGAGGGCGACGTGCACGGTGAAGTCAGCGCCGCGTCGCGGGCCTCGGCGGCCAGCCCGGCTCTGCAGCCGGTCGAAGGCCACGCCGGAGCCGTCGTTGAGGACCGCGACGAGCTCACCGTCGAGGACGGCGTCCGGCACACCAGCGCCAGCGTCTGCGACGTCGGAGAACTGGCGGGACAAGTCAGTGCCATGCCGACTCCACACCCGTCGGGTCGCGGTATGGATCTGACATCTCCAGCCGTCCCATTTCGGCTCGAGCATCCAGCCCAGCGAGTCGGGGACGGCAGTGACTGCGCGGGCCAGAGCCAGCGGCGCGGGCAGAGCAAAGGGCGGCACCAGGACCTCCTGCGGGACCTTCAGCGTAGGTCGGTTCCCCTTCACACGCGCCCCGGGACCAGCAGAAACAGCACCTCGGCGGTCCGTCGGCCTGCCTCACGTACCAGGCAGAGCATCGGACTGGGCTTCACGGGCTGCCTGCCGCTCACGACGCTGAGCCCGCCCCTGCCAAGCAGATCAGACAGAGCCTCCGGAGACAGTTCTCGGCCGGCCGCGCGGGCGAGCAACTGGTGTCACCGGACACTGCAGCACCCGCTCAGACGGGTTCGACGACGATGCACTTCTGCTGGTGCAGCTTCGTCATGACCTCCGGCCAGCGTTCACGTCCAGGGCGGGACCAGCACATGGCCCATGCCGGCTCATCAGCCGTCCGGATCACCGTGGCGAGAGAGTCGAGAATCTTCAGTACGCGTGGAGTGCCGAGGGGAACCTTGCCCCCAATGCGTGCCCGGCTGATCTCGTCCTGGTCTCGCTCGGCGTCCAAGTCCCGGAACCGCTCAACTGCACTCTCACTGCGCAGTACACCGTTCTGGTGGGTCAGCAGGTGTCGCAGTTCCCTGGCCCATGTCACCTCGTCGGTCTCGACGTCGGTTCCAAGCACCTTGTGCGCGGTGACCAGGGTCTTCCATCCCGGCGACTCGAACTTCGGCGGGGAGGCCAGTTTGATGGTGTGCTTCTTGCCCTCCATGATGAGGGACGAGCCGAGGGCTTCCTGCAGCGCCTTCTCCAGGTACACCTCGAACGCGGTGACGGCGTTCTTCACGACAGATGCTGCGGTGATCCACGCGTAGGAGTGAGGCCAGAGTCCGTCGACCGCATCCTCGAATATGTCGAGGTGCTCGTCTCCGTAATGCCGGTCCGGGTCGAAGCGTGCGGCGAAGGACTCCTCGGCCTCGTCCCAGGTCTGCTGGTAGGCCTTGTCCGACCACTGGGCGGATAGGCGCAGGAAGGCACGGTTCTCCCGATCGTTCCACTTCCAGTCATCGAACGCCCGACTGACCGTGCCGCTGTCCTCGTTCCACGTCATAAGGCGAGGTTAGAGAGCCAACCTCGGCCGCCCCAGTGGATTTTCGGGGGGGGCAGGCTTCGCTCGTCAGCCGGTCAAGACGACCGGCTGACGTGGCGTTCGGCTCTCGGCGACCGCGGCAACCAGGTCAGCAAGTCCCCGCGGGTACACGGTTTCGCAGGTGGAACGGAGCTAGGTCTCCGTCCACCAGCGGTACTCACGGATGTTGTCGGGTTGCGTGGCGTATGCCGGGATCACGTCGGCCGGGGAAACGCGCGCGAGGAAGTACCGCTCGACCTGGCGGACTTCACGCCCGCCCGCCAGGTGGTCCGCGCTGCGGTTCGCGAGGTGCACGCCCAGTTCGATCGCTGTCTCGTCGATGCCGAGTTCTTCGCCGAGTTCGCGGAGGATGGCCGTGGCGTGGTCCTCTCCTCCCTCGAGGGAGCCGCCGGGCGTGGCCCAGAAACCTTCTCTGCACCAGTCAAGCCAGCCAGCGTATCGGTGACCTTGGGAGCGCGATGAGAAGCCGTGTCGCATCCTCTTTGCGCAGGTCAGGGCGGCGAGGTGCGGCGGGGCTGACGACGGCACCGTTCGGAAGAGCGTCGTGACGGGAGCAAGTAGCCGCGCCGACAGGCGCGTCAGGTGTCGTCGCCGGGCTGCTCGTCGTCGTCCGCAGTGAAGATGTGCGGGTGCGTCTTCTGCAAGGCTGCGTACGTCCACTCGATGGTGCGGTTCACCAGGGCTTGCAGCTCGGCCGCGAGCGTCTCCAGGTCGGCCACGGCGAGCGGCCTCGTACGGAATCCGTTCTTCGGCCTGCGGTTCATCGCCAGCAGGTCACCGTCCACCTCACCCCACGCCCCGTGTATGTAGGTGTTTCTGCTCGCCAGGTGGGGCTCCGCATCCTTGACGATCTCGCCGAGTTCGGTGAGCTCCCCCGGGGTAATCTCGGTTCGCTGGGCGGCGATCGCCTTGACGGTCGGCAGCAACCTGCCCGCCGTTTGGGACGCGAGTGCATCACGAGTCGCTTGCGCCGTGGCGAGCATCTCGCCCGCGAAACGCATCACCATCTCCAGGGACGCCGCCTGGTAGACCATGCGCCCGAGGGCGGCCTCGATGTCCGTCGTGTCGCGCGGTGTGCTCTGCTCAGCCGTCATGGACACACACTCTCACCAAACATCGGGACCGCCCGCGGCCGCGGGCGTCGTGGCGGGAGCGGATCTCCGGGGAGATCGTGAGCCCGTCGAAATCCAACTCCCGTACGGCGGCGCCGGTATAGAGGGTGTTCCACACCGCCGCGTTCAGCGCCATGCCCAGCGCGCCGAGCTGGCCCTCCATCCCCGGCCTTGGTACTGGTGAGCTCGCGTATCCATCTGTCGCCAGTTCTCGGATGATCCGGGACGGCTGGTGACTGTGTGTGGTTACTGGAAGGTGCGCGGTTCGCAGGCGAGCTCGACGGCCTTCTCCCACTCGGGGTGCCTCCGCCGCAGGTCGCGGTGGTCACCGTAGAGGCTCTAGCACCCTGACGAGCCGCCAGACGAACAGAAGTCCGACAAACCGCGGTCTCGAAACGGAACAGTCGCTACCGAGATCTGTTGCTCGATCGGTCCTGGCTAGACCTCACCGCAGAGCAATTACGCAGCGCTACGTGTACGTTCGCCGCATAACTCGTAAGCGGGTCGGGCAGCAGATGCACTGCCCGACCCGCCCGATTCTCGTGGCTCTCTGCATGGAGCTACGACGCGAGCTCGACCCGCACGCTGATGAGTCCAGCGTTGTTTTCCCGGCACGTGTCATTGATCGTCAGGGAAACCGTTCCGTCAGCCGGCGCGGTGAACGTGCCAACATCACCGTTCTCCGCATAGCTGACGGGACTACGGAACTCTCCAACGCCAGCGAGCAGTTGACCGGACGGCAGATGGTCGTCCAGCTTGCACTCAGACGGCTCGGCGTTTGTGGTGGAGGGGTAGCCGGCTGGCCCGACTCTGTTCGGCTTCAGATGGGTGTTGTCCTTGTCGACCGTCCAGGACCCGGACAGGTGGGTGATCTTCACTTTCTGCCCCTTCTTCACAGGCAGAGTGGTGTCACGCCAGCCTCCGTGAGCGGATGCCGTGGAGCTGACCGTGACGGTCACAGCCTTAGCGACAGGCCGCAACGAGATCAGTCCTTCGCCGGTCAGCTTGAGGGTGTATTCCCGGGCGTAGCCACCGGTGTACCTCGTGTGCCCGCACACTGTGCCGAACGTGATGGCGCCGAGTTGCCCGGCGCCGCCAGCAGCCAGGAAGGCACGGCTGAGTAGATCCCCCTCGACTCCGCACCAGGCCATTCCCTCTGCCCAATCGCTGGGAGATACCGTGCCTGTGGAGCCCTTTGGGGCCTCGAAGGAGGCGCAGACAGGGTCAACCGGTCCTGGACCGCCCCAGCAGTAGGACTGGGCCCGCCCCTTCAGCTCCTCGGGGAGATAGGGCTTGCGGGGGCCCAACACTGCAGACGCCACGCCGAGGGCTGTCGGAGGACCCGCTTGGTCAAGGTCCGTGGGGCGACGTGCTGCGTCCGCGCTGCTGTCGAAGCGCGGATCGCCCCACAGCAGGACTTGGTCAATGCGGGAGAGCACGTCCTGCCTGTTCAGCAGCTTTACTGCGCCGGCCCTGGGCGGCGTTTCATCTGCCAGTGCTTCACCCACGCCCCAGGCGCCCAAGGAGTGCGCTGCGAGGATGAACCTGTTGTTCTTGCACTCGGCGTAGCGATTGAGAGTGGAGACGATAGCGTCCCTTGCCCTGTCTCTGCCGTCCAACAGCGGTTCCGGCAGCTCCAGCGGAGACGGCCGAATACCGAAAGACGCCAGTACTGCTTGGTTGATCGTGGAGGTCTGCCCGAAGGTTTCACTGAACTTGGGCGGGGCGACCGGGAGCCACTCCATGGTCAGGTTTTCCGCTCCGACAGCGTCCCGGATTTCGGGTATGACGTTGTCCCGTATGAAGCCGACCTCCTGTGGGCGCTCGGGGTTGAACACCTCCGGGGGGGAATACACGCCGCGGACGCCGATGAAGACGTAGTGAGTGTGCTCGGGACAGTCTGCCTGCTGTTGTGGGGCCGTGCGGGGACGTGAGGTCTTTCCCACGGTCGTCGAGCCATGGGCGCTGATAGCAGTCGCGGTGATGAGCCCGCAGGTGATCAGCGTGGTTGTGCCACGTGTGAACCAGCGATGGCGGCGTATTCGGCCGCCGCTGGCATTGGTGCTATTGGGAGACAAATTCTCACCTCCAGGGAGTACCCCCTCGAGTGAGACGCTACCTAGCGTAGCGGCTGGTGGCCGTGCGTTGCTGGACCGAATGGGGTTCGGGGAGTATCCGAGCAGGGATGACCGCTACGGCGTTCAGCTTGCTGAACAAAGGGTGGTTGTGGGTGTCAGCGTTTGATGCGGCTGCGGATGGCGAGTGCTGCCAAGGCGAGCAGGGCGGGCTCGGTGAAGCGGCTGGCCATCTCTATGTAGGTGCCCCAGGTGGTGAGGTCCTGGCCGCTGGAGCGGAACACGACGGAGTTCAGCACCACTTGTACGGCCTTACGGACCAAGCTGTCACCGAATGTTCAGGAAACTGAACGCCATACCGGGAATCCCTGCTCCGCTACCAAGGCCGATCCCGTCCCGGTAGCAGGGCCGCAGCTCGCCGACCCGCCCGAAGAAGAACCGTCGGGCCAGCGCGTGGCGGCCCTCGCCGATGTTCAGCTGGGCGCCGATCATCCTGTGGTACGCCTCGGACTCGATGAATTCCAGCAGGTGAAGCGTCTTGAAGATACGGCCGTAGGTGGCGACGGCGTCGCCCAGGCCGGTCATCCGGTCGCCGTAATAGCGCCAAGCTGAGTGATGAGCGCTTACCCGGCCAGTTCGATCGGCGTGGTGGGCGGGCCGCTTCGGAGGTAGTCGATGATGAGTTTCGCGAGGCCGAGTGGATAGATCGTCTGAGCCGTCTCCTGCATCTCGCGCAGGCTCCACCACTGCCAAGCGCGGATGTCGTCAGGCTGGCTGGCCCGGGCGGGGTCGATCTCTGCAGCGTCCACGACGGCCACGAAGTATTTCTCTGCCTGCCGGGCCGCCTCGCCTCCGACAAGGTGGTCCTTGGTCCGGACTGCCAACTCGGGCCCGACCTTCACGTTGATCACCCCGAGTTCTTCCTGCAGTTCCCGGTGGGCAGCATCGAGGTGGGTCTCTCCATGTTCCAAGGACCCACCAGGCACCGCCCAAAAGCCCCCGTTCTCCTCGTATCGGAGGAGAAGTACGCGGTCTTCACGGTCCAGGACGATGACGCGGGCCGCCTCTCGAAGGCGTGGTGTGGTCATGCCTCCAGCTTCACAGAGAGCGCTGCCGGCTGGGGTCAGTCTCGGCGAGCGGCCGCAGGGTTCGGTAGGCCGAGATCGACGTGCTGGCCGAGTCGCTGGGACCGCAGGGCCTCGATCCGTTTCGCCTGTAGAAACGAAATGGTCAGATCGATGCCTTCGATCTCGCCGCGCCAGCCTTCGTGTTCGGCCCGCTCGCGACGCTGCTGGAGATCTATTTCTATTTCATCAAGCCGAGGAATCATTTTCGGGCCGATTTGCAACATTGGGCAACGAATACAAGCATGCTCATGCGCGCACGGTGTCCCATATGGGCGGACGCAGGATCCGAGCTCAACTTCTCTCTTGTCGAAATGCTCTTCGAACTCGTCCCATTCCTCTCCCGTCGCGGCTCGGTATTCTTCTTGAGGCCGAAGGGCACGGCGGCGCAGGAGGAATTCCTGATAGTGCCGCACGACATCCTCGTTGAAGACGGTGACGTATCCGCGCGTCGTTTGAAGATTGAGATGTCCGAGTAGAGCTGCGCCGATATGGATGGGCAGGCCGCTGTTCACGAGCTCCGTCGCGAACAGCCTCCGAAAGTCATGCGGCGTGAAGACCAACCCCTGGAACTCGACATGCTGCTCAGCCAGGGCTTCGCACCGTCGGCTCAGGAGTTTGAGGACCCGCTGAGGGCTGATGACCGCCCTGGTGCCGCCCCTCTGCCGCTGGAACAGGAAGGGCATGGGTGCGGACCAGGTCTTTTCATGCTGGTCGTAGCGACTGAGTAGCGGGATTTTCCTGCCGTTTCGGGTGAGCCGCCGGATAATCGCGGCGATGACGTGGAACAGCTCCGCTGACATCGGTATGACGCGTTCACGATCTGTCTTTGATGGGGCTATCACCAGGAGTGCGATGACCTCACCATTAGGTCGTTGGTACTGACGTACGCTCAATTGCGAGAGTTCGACGAGTTCTTCGATGCGAATCCCTGTATGGCGAAGCACCTCAACCGTCGCCCACTCCCAGAAAAGCGACTCTTCCGAGGCGGTGACATCGATCAGCTCATTGGACTCGGTGTCGCGCACATGAATGATGGGAGCGCCAGCGAAATCGAGAGGCCCTCGACCGTTCGGCGGTATTGCCGTCCCTTGTGGATGAAGGAAGCACCGGGGGTGGCGGACGATGCGATGGCCAAGAAGCCCTGAGCGTTCTCGAACCGTGTCTCTACATGAGCAACGAGGATCGGCAGCAGGGGTTGGCGCTGCCGGGTCCGGTCATCAGTTCGTTCCTGGAGACGACGACGGCGAGCGCCGAACCCGCGCAGGTCACCGCGCGAGATGGGGCACGGGGCCGCCCAGGCGGCCCACCGCTCGGGCTCTTCCACGGCCCAACTGTGCAGGTCCAGGTAGAAGGAGCGGACCTGCAACAGGATGTGCTCGGCGTCGGTGCGGGGCTTACCGTTCTCACGGAGGCGCAGCTCGGCCTTCCACTGCCCGTAGACGGCCTGATCGATGTGAAGATCATGCTGGCCAGGGTTGATCGCTTCGATCTTCCGCCAGAAGGTGTGGGCGATGGTCCTGGCGAGGTTCTTCAAGAACAGGGCGTGGTCGCGGTGGACCTGGCTCACCTCGTGCCGGCTCACGGCAGCGACGAACTGGTCCACGAGCGGGTCGCCCTGAGCGGGGAGGAACATGCCCTGGTAGCCCATGAACTTGTTGGAGCGGAATGCTTCCAGCGAGGGCTGGATCAGTCGCAGGGCCAGGACGGTCTTGAGGCCCGTGGTGATGAACGCCCTGCGTTCCTTGGTGCTTTCCCGATCGCGGACTGGGGTCTTGGCGTCGTTCAGGCCGCTGGCCTCCCAGCGTTCCTGCCAGGTTCCACCGGGGAACTGATCGAGGTGGCGCAGCAGCATCCGGACGACCAGCAGCCGTCTCTCCCGGGTGGTCTCTGTGCGAACATCCGGCAGATCGCCGGCGAGCTTGCCGATGAGATCCATGTCCGCCTGCGAAAGATCCCCGAACGGCTGCGGACGCTGCCGAACGAGGGGCGGCTGGAGGATCCGGCCAGGAGGCTCGATCGGCGATTCACCATACGCGGCACCGCCGTCGGCGAAGCGGCCTGCTCGGGTGGGGTTACTCACCGAAGACCGCCTTCATGTCGTCGGCCGAGTATCCCGCGGCGTACGTCCGGACCGGCCGAGGGCGCGTGTAGTGCTCTTGGAGCCGGTCGAACATATCCTCAATCCGGACAGTGAGGTACACACCGGTCGTGTTGATGTCTGCATGCCGGAGGATCGTCTGGACCTCAGCCAGGGTCAACGTGCCGCCGTTGGCCATGCGCGTCGAAGCCGTATGCCGGAGATCATGAAGAGTCCAGTTCGTCCCGAGCTGCTCATTCGCCCGCTGCAAGACCCGGCGCATGGCCCAGTAGGTCAAGGCCCGGGGCTCACCGCGGCGAGTTCTCCACAGCGGATCACCGGGTGCGAGCGGATCACCCTCTCTAAGGTAGGCAGCCAGATAACGAAGGCCCTGCGGCGATATGGGCACCCCCTGCCGCAGCCGGGTGCCCTTGGATATCACATAGATCAGCTGCTCAGCCCAGCCAACGTCTTCGGCGAGAGCGCCGAGCAGCTCACTCGCCCGCGCACCACTGGAAACGTAGATCTCCAGCAGCGCACGATCCCTGTTACACCGCATCGCGGCGAACAACTCGTCCCAAAGGCGATCAGGAACCGCGCGGGGTGCTTGCTGAGGCACCTTCTGGCGAAGCCGGCCGCGACGCACAGTCGGCTTGGTCTCCAGCGGGCTCCGATGGCTCAGCGCAGCCCGCTGCTGTCGGGACTCGGGAACCGGATTTACTACCGGTCCGCGGCCACCTATCGCGTGGAAGGCATAGAAGCCGTGGATGACCGTGAGGCAGTGATTGATCGTCCGAGGTGCGTAGCCCGCCTTCAACGAAGGCTTGCCCGTCAACGGGTTCACGACTCCAGGCCGAGTTCCACCTGCTGACCTGCGACGTTGAGGGTTGGGCGCGGACTTCATCCAGCCCACCAGAACATCGAGCTCAGACGGAGTCGCACGATCCCAGGCCACTTCCAGGACCGCCAGAAGACGAAGCCACCGGAGTAGGTCATAGCCGTAGCTCCGAGGCGTCAGCACACTCACGTCGCTGAGCGCGAGATCCTTCAAGTACTCCGTGACCGGTTCGACTTCGGAGCCATCACCCCCGAGGACGACGTAGGGCGGAAACAACCCGCCCGTCCGAACCACCCGGCCCGCTCGCGGGAGCTCGGACTTCCCCTCCAACAGCCGGTGCCTGAGATCTGCCGCCACACCAAGCCCTCCGGTCAACGAGCCCGCTCGGCTCGTGGATGGATCTATTTGGTGCAGTCAACTGGACACCGCCCTCGTCGTAGCGAAGGAGGAGGATGCGCTGGTCCG
This sequence comes from Streptomyces vulcanius, assembly GCF_042653945.1. Classification (NCBI taxonomy): domain Bacteria; kingdom Bacillati; phylum Actinomycetota; class Actinomycetes; order Kitasatosporales; family Streptomycetaceae; genus Streptomyces; species Streptomyces vulcanius. Next base: position 83,124 of record NZ_JBHSFK010000046.1, read on the forward strand.
CGTCGAGGACGATGGCGCGGGCGGCTTCCCTCACGGGCGGCATGGAGGCAGTCACGCGGTCATCGTTGCAGGAGGCCCCGGTCGGGCCGTGCGCTGGTCAGCCGTAGCCGAGCAGGCCCGCTCTTCATCCGGCCGGAGGCGGAAGTCCCCGTTGGACACCATCAGGCTGAACCGGTCGGCGGGCCGCCACCGTCCGCTGAAGCCGTAGTAATTGCCAGGTGCGAGGTCGGGCTGGCCTCTAGCCTGATGCGGTGAGTCTTTATTCGATGTCAGCCAAGGATGTCGTCGCGCTTGTGGAGCGACTCGATGCCCACGGCGTAGATGCGTGTATCGGGGGCGGGTGGGGCGTGGACGCGCTGCTCGGGGAGCAGACGCGAGAACATTCCGACCTTGACGTATGGGCGCCGGCCGCACATCTTGAGCAACTGTTCGTCGCGTTCGCGGAGGCCGGTGTCGACCGGATCTTCCCGTGGCCTGGTGACAGGCCGTGGAACTTCGTCCTGCACGACGGCGTCCGGTTGCGGATCGACTTGCACCTCTACGAGCCGCTCGCGGACGGATCACTGCACTACGGATCCGTGGTGGAGGGCGGTCCTTTTCCAGCTGAGGCACTCGCCGGACACGGTTCGATTGACGGCACTGCGGTGCGGTGCGAGTCGGCGGAGTGGGCGGTGCGCTGGCATACGGGATACCCGGCTCGTGATGTCGATCGCCACGACGTGCCGTTGCTGTGCCAGCGGTTCGGGATCCCTCTGCCGGAGGGCTTCGAGCCGCTGAGCCAAGAGCCCGGTGTAGGCGCTGGGTGACCTTCCTCAATCGGTTTCTCCTCGTACCCGGCGCGGGACGCTCAGGCTTCTGAGTGTCGGGCCTCGCGCAGCAGGGCGAGGAACGGCAGCCAGGTGCAGGTCGCGCACTGTTGCCGGACCTGCGCAGGGGTGAACCATCCGGCAGGCCCGCATTCCGAGTCCGGGGGCGGCTCCACCGGCGGACCGGCGAGGCCGGTCCGCGCGGTGAACATCGGCGTGTACGACACCGGGAACGGGTACGGGTAGCTGTCCGGTGGTTTCTCGTACAAGGTGAACCGTTGCCATCCGAGCAACCTCAGTGCCTCGGCCGGCACAAGAAGGCCCGTCTCTTCGTTGATCTCTCTCGCTGCGGCCCGTCGGGCGTCCTCGCCGGAGTCGATGTGACCGCCGGGGACGTCCCAGCCCCGTCCGGGGAGGTTGACGTGCGTCAGCAGCAGGTGGCCGCGGATCTCGGAGATGAGGCCGAAGGCCGCGGTGGTCAGGTGCTGTGGCGGGTGGAAGTCTGCGCGGACCACCTCCATCAGATGCGGCACCGGGATCCATGGGGCGCTGCCGGTGGCGATGACCTCCTGCGTCATAGGTTCGCTCGCAGGGTGTCGACCAGCCTGGTCGTGGAGTACGGCGCAATCCGGTCGATCGCGTGTACGCGTGCCGCGACCTCAACGGCGGACGCCACTTCACTCGGGTACGCGGTGATGCTCGCGCGCGCGGTGGCGAAGACGTCTGGGCGCAGGAAGCGGATCTGGCGGTCGGCGGTGGGCTCGTCGTAGAGGAACACCCGGTCGACGCACCCCAGAGCGCCCACGAGGACGGCGCGTTCGCGTTCGCCGACGATGGGCCTGCTCGGGCCTTTGAGGTCCCGGACCGACTGGTCGCTGTTCACCCCGACGACCAGGAGGTCACCCAGCCGACTCGCCTCCTCCAGGAACGTCAGGTGTCCCGCGTGCAGAAGGTCGAAGCAGCCGGTGGCGAGCACGACGGAGCGGGCGGCGGGCCGGCTGCTGAGCCAGTCCCGGATGTCGTCGAGTGGCACCGGGCCGGTTCCGCCGTCGCGTGGCGCCGTCATCGCGCGACGCCCATGAGCAGGTCCCGCGCCGGTGTCAGCTCGACCCACCGGCCGTCGTCGGCGGCCGAGGCATAGGCTCCGTCGATCACCAGGGATGTCGTCAGGGACTCGGCCAGCAGCGGTGCCGCCTGTTCCGGGTGCCGTGTTGTGGTCAGGAAGTCGGCGAACATCGCGGCGAACCAGTCGGGGTGCCTGGGGTCGTCGAAGTTCGATCGCAGGGCCGCACGGTGCGGCTGGCCGTTCAGGCTGTACTGGACGTCGTCGTTCTCCACGGTGACCCAGCCGCCGCTGCCGATGATCGAGTAGTAGCTGTTGCGGTAGCCGGCCGACCAGGTCACATCCAGTTCGATCTGGACGTCGTCGTCGCACCGGATAATCAGCTTCGCGGTGTCCTCCGTGCCGGTGTGCCCGTCGTGGCGCATGGCACCGGTCAGGCAGGACACGGCCAACGGGGTGCGTCCGGTCAGGTGGGTCGCCAGGTACACGCTGTGGGGGCCGTGGTCGCGGAGGATCCCGCCGCCGGCGATGACCGGATCGCGCCGCCAGTGCGGGTTCCACTCGGGGACGCCGACGGCGTGGCCCTGGCGCAGGGTGCGGAAGCGGGCGCTGAGGACGTCGCCGAAGCCGGGGCTGCGGACGACCCGTTCCATCTCCGTGAGGATGGGCGCGAACTTGTAGTTGTGGCAGGGGTAGAACACCTTGTCCGAGGCCGCGATCTGGTCGAGCAAGCGGTCGTAGCGACCCTCGTGTGGCATCAGCACCGGCTTTTCACACAGTACGTGCAGACCATCGCGCAGCCCGAGCTCGATGTAGTCGGCGTGGCTGTTGGGCGGCGTGCAGATGTCGATGAAGTCCGGGGCCTCGTAGTCGATCATTTCCGCGTAGGTGGCGTATGCGCGCAGCCCGGCCCTTTGGGCGGCCTCCGCGCGTGCTGGGGTGGGGTCGACGACGGTGGTCACGTCGATGCCTTCGGTCTGGCGGTATCCGATGGCGTGACCGGTCGCGATGGTGCCGTAGCCGATGATGGCGCCGTTCATGAAGTACCTCCGTCACTGAGCAGTTGGAGAAGCCGGCCGCGGTGTGCGGTGAGCTGGACGTCCGAGCGCACGAGGTAGGTGGGGCAGTTGGAGACCGCCGCGTGCAACTGCGCGCGCATCCGTGCGTACTGGGTGGAGAAGGCGCGGTAGTCGCCGCCGCACAGGTCCAGCAGGTCCTCTTCGAGCCGGTAGACGTTGAGCCCGAAGGCGAACTGCTCGACGATGCCGACGGCCTCGTCGGGGGGCAGTTGCTGCACGTCGTGTTCGCTGGCAGCGCGGAAGTCCGCGATCCATACGGCGCGCAGCGGCATCGCGGCGCCCGCGTGGTGGGGGAACGCGTCGTACGGGTCGACGAGGCGCTCGCTCGGGTCGAGGGCCGCGGTGGTCGCCGCATGGTCCAGCCAGGGGCCGGGCCGCATCCGCATGGTGCTCGCGACGCCCTGGACGGCTCCGTCTGCGAGGACCACGTGCGAGTTGGTGATGTACGTCGCGCCGTTGCGGCACAGCCCGGTGACCAGGACGGACTTGCCGGCGCCACCGCGGCCGACGACCAGCGTCGCCCCGTCGCCGGCGGAGAGGGCGGCTGCCTTGAGGAAGAGGCCACCCGTGGTGGCGGTGTGCCGAAGGAGCAGGTACTTCACGACGTACGGCCAGACCAGCCGTTGAAGGTGGTCCCCCACGAGGACGATCCGGTTGCCCGTGCTGGACATGCGCACCGGGGGACCGAAGTGGTCGGTCACGTAGTAGCCGGAGGCGAAGTTGAGGGCGCGCGCCGTGGTGTCGGCGGGCAGGCCGGGATCGGCGTGCGACAGGCACCACAGTTCCACGTCGGGCACGGTGGTGACCGGCATCCGGGCGGCACGGCTGAAGTAGCGCAGCGCGGGGAATTCGGCCTGGTCGCTGGCGATGCGCAGGGTGAGCGGGCCGACACGGACGACCTGATCCGTACGCAGGCACACCGGCCCGGGCAAGGGCGGTTGCGTCATCGTCCTTCCTTTCCCAGGGTCGTGCAGGCCGACCGAAAGGTGCCGGGATCCTGCCGGGCGGTGACCAGAACGTCGATGCGGTCCACCAGTGCGCGGATCACCGCGCGCGGCGCGGTGACGGGCCCGGTGTCGTTGCCGGCGAGAAGCTCGGCGACCTCGGCGACAACGAACTGCCGTTCCGCCTCGTCCACCGCGTCGGCCACGGCCGCGAGCGCGTCGTCGAAGCAGCCGTGCAGTCGGCCCGCGATCAGGATCTCGGTGGTCTTGCGGTCGTAGTCGTCCGCGTCGGTGAGACCGGCGCAGCTCAGGTAGTGCTCGACACGGAAGTTGACCAGGCCCGGATAGCGGAGCAGCCCGGTGACGGGGTCAAGGTCGGGTGATCGGACCTGCCAGATCTGCCGGTCGGTCCGGTTGTAGGTGCCCAGGTCCGGGTCGGTGACGCCGCGCCCGGCAAGGATCGCCGTCACCTCCGGGCGCGGCGGGAACGGCACCCGGCCCGGGGCGTTGAGGTCCCAGGTGTCAGGGTCCAGGTAGCCGTGCAGGCAGGCGCGGACCTGGGCCTCGGGACACAGGACCCCGAGTTCCTCGACTCCGATCTGACCGCGGCAGTAGGCGCCGCGGTCCGCGTGCGGGACGGGGGTGTCGTCGCCGGGGACCTGTGTCTTCTCGAAGTCGACGAGATAGTGCCGGCCGTCGTGCACGAGGATATTGCGGGGACTCAGGTCGCCCCAGCGGATGCCGCGGTCGAGGAGAGCGTCCATCAGATCCCGGTAGTCGCGCAGCAGCAACGTGTGCTCGCCCGGTACCAGCAGCATCGACTCGGCGCTCTCACCAGGCACCCACCGCCAGACGGCGTAAACGTGCCCGGACGCGCCGTCCCGGATCGTCGCGAGCAGGGGGGCGAGCTCAAGGCGCCGACCCCGGCCGAACGTGATCCCGCCGGCGAGCCGGGAGGCGATGGCCCGGTAGGCGACCTGTTCCCGGGCGAACCTGCCGGGTTTGGCCGGGTTGGCGCGTTTGCTGATCACGCGGGTGCCGTCGGGCAGACGCCACGACTTGACGATGCCCTGACGCAGACGAGCGTTCGGCCCGGGCACCTCGTGCTGGCTCTCCACGAAGGGCGAAAAACCCGTGCCGAAGTCGTCCAGCAGGGCACCGATCATGTCCCGGTGCCCGGGATCGGGTACGTAGGCCCGGGTACGGTCGCCGGCCGCCGTCAGCACCTGGCCCAGGTCGCCCGTAAGGCTCACCTCCGCCGTGCCGGGGCGGGCGAAGCGGCGCCGCCCGATCTCGTGCTGCAACCGGGCGCGCTCCCGGGCGTTCTTCGTGGACGCGAGGCGTTCACACAGCCCAACGACGGCGTCGGGCGAGTCCGGCCGCAGGTAGACCGCAACCAGGCGGCAGTCCCCGGTAACCTCACGCAGCCGGGCCGCCACCGTGGCGGAGCGCGCCGGCAGCTCCGCCAGCCGCCCACCGATCAGGGCCTGGACACTCGCTTCGACCCGCCCGGTCGTGTCCCAGGAGTATCCGGGGAGTTGAGCGGCGCGGATCACCGGACACCCGCCCGGTCCACCGTCGGCCAGGTGGCGGGACGCAGTACGGCCGACAGCAGCGCTCCGGACGCGTCCTGCTCGGCCACGCCGACCAACAGGTGCCCGCCCGTCCGGGGGACGCGGTAGCGCAGCCGGACACGACGCCCGGGCAGCAGGTCACAGCTGTCGTGGCCGCCGACAGCGGTCAGCTGTCCATCGGACAGGACCCACTCCGTCCCGATCGCTCCGAAGTCGACCCGGCCACGCTCGGTCGCCGCGTCGGTCGATTCCGGCAGGCCGACCATGACCGTCACTTCGTCGCCGTCGCGGCGGACCTCGACCGTCCAGGGCGGCGCCGGGCGGCCGGTAGCCAGTTCCATCCGGCTTCCGAGCAGGGGGTTCACTGCGGCGAGGTCGAACCAGTCGGGCAGAAGCAGCGCCTCCTCGTCGACCGGAAGCCGCGCCCAGAAGTCCCACCACAGGCAGCGCGGAAACGGTCCGCTGCCGGCCGGTACGGACAGCGGATTCCTCCCGAGGAGCACGGTCGATGCCCAGCCCGCCCAGCTCACCGCGTCCCCCGCGTCCAGCTCCGCGACCAACGCGAGGAACCGCTGCGTGTCGAATGCCTCGTGCTGGACCAGGGCGTGCAGGTCGGCCAGCTCGGCCAGCTTGACGTACGGCTTGGCGCGATGCGACAGCGACCACATGTTGGTGAAGTTCAAGAAGGCGTGGGCGCAGAGCACGATCGCCAGCAGGCAGGGGTCGGGAACGTGGACCCGGCCCACCGTGACGGTGCCGCCGTCGACGAGCAGGCCGTGCCGGATCGGGTGCATCGAGGGAGCACGGCGCGGCTGATACCAGGTCCCCCGCTCCGGGGGTGTGAGGTCCGCGTGCCGCACCGCCCCGTACCCGGGTACCGGAACGTAGGCGTGCACATCGATCTCGACGCCCGCACGGGTGAATTCACCGAGTTCGTGGAGGAACGGTTCCCGGGTGCGCTCGTAGCCGAGCCGGGTCAACGTCTCGATCAGCGGCCCCCCGTCGGCACAGACCAGGTCGATGTCCCCGCACCGCAGCAGATGCTTGTCACCGGTGAGCAGCCCGGTCGCGACTCCTTTGATCAGAACCGGTGGCGGCTGCTGCTCGCCGAGCGCGGCCACGATCCGGTCGACCGCGCGGAGGTGGGCCTCGGCGAGCGCCAGGGTGTCGGCGTGCATCGCCGCTACGGGCCCGCCGAGCCGGTTGCGCAACCATGGCGGCCCGGTGGGAAGGCGCCGGGCCAGACGGCCGCTGAGCGCGTGCTGCCCGATCAGATCGAGCACCACGCGGTCGTCGAAGTCCTGGTCCTCCGGGATGTCGTGCGCGCCGGCGGCCCACCGCAGGACCTGTATGAGGGCGCCCATCACAGCACCACGAACGCGGGGTACGGGGACTGGGGGAACCGCTGGACGCGGTGGTCGGTGAGGTCGATCGCGTTCTTCAGCGCGATGGTCTCGCCGGGGAAGTCCGGGTGCGTGAGCTCGTCGAAGGCCAGGACACTGCCGGCGGGCATGTGCGGGCGCAGCAGGTCCAGGCACGCGCGGGTCGGGTCGTGCAGGTCCATGTCGAAGTAGGCGAGCGCCACGATCGTCTGCGGGTTGCGGGCCAGGTAGGCGGCCAGTTGCTCCGGGGCGTCGCCCTTGCACAGCTCGAACCGCTGGATGTGCGCCATCGGGGCCTCGGCCTCGTGCAGGCGCAGGATCTGTTCCAGGTAGTTCTCGTAGCCGGGGGTGACGCTCATGCTGCCCGGGAAGACGCGGTCGGAGTCGCCGTCCTGGGGGGCCGGGTTGAGGAAGCCGGTGAACGTGTCGAACCCGACGATCGTCCGGTACATGTTGGTCGGCTCGTGGCGGGTCCGGAGCGCCTGGAACACGGACAGGTGGCGGCCCCAGCGGACACCGAACTCGACGATGATTCCGTGGACGCCGAGGATGTGCTGGTAGAGCTGGTCGAGGGTGAGGATCTCGTTGATGCGCTGCGGGCGCATGAAAAGTTCGAGGTGGTCGAGCAGTGCGTCATCGGGGATCGGCCGTTCGGCGAACAGTTCTATGAGCTGGTTCCTGGTCGCCTGTTCCGTGTCGGAGGGCGCGATCAGCCGGGGTGTCGTCACTCGTGGTCTCCTCAGTGCTTCGGCCGAACCGTGTCGGCGAACGGTGAAGGAATCTGCGCCGTCGCCGGCGGGCAACCGGCTTCGGCGTTGATCAGACGGCGTGCGTCGCGGGCACCTCTTCGAGCGCGGCCAGCGCCTGATCGCAGCCGTGCAGCGCGAACTCGATGTCCTCGCCGGTGTGCGCGGCGGACAGGAACCACTGGTGGCCCGGGTGCAGCAGCACTCCGTGCCGCGCCGCCTCGGCGGCGAAGGCCGTGCTCAGCCACTCGCGCAGGACCGGATTGGGGTGGGTGAACTGGAGGAACGGCATCGGCGGGTAGCCGACCACCCGGGCCGGCACCTGATGCTTCTCAACGAGCGCCGCCAGGCTGTCCTGGAAGGCGGCGCCGGCCTTCCAGATCCGCTCCAACGCGTCGGTGTCACGCAGGATCCGGATCGTGGCCAGTGCCGCAGCCATCGGCGCGGGGTCCGCGTAGAACGTCGACGAGATCCGGGTGCGGGCCAGGGCCGACAGCACGTCGGCCCGACCGACGACGGCGGAAATCGGATACCCGTTCGCCATGGCCTTGCTGAACGTGCTCACGTCCGCCTCGACGCCCAGAAGTCCCTGAGCACCGGACAGGTCCACCCGGAACCCCGAGCGCATCTCGTCGAGGACGAACAGCGCCCCGTGCTCGTGCGCAATGTCGCGGATCTTCTGCAGGTGGCCCTCGGGAGCAGTCTCGTCGCCGAACGGCATCATCAGCACGCACGCCACCTGCCCGGGATGACGGGCGAACGCCTCCCGCAGCGTGCTCAGGTCGTTGTAGTCGAACAGCAGTGTGTCGGCGCGGGTCGCTTCCGGAATGCCCGCCGGGATACCTGCTGCCCAGTCGTGCCAGCCGTTGTAGCCCCAGCGGATCACCTTGTCGCGCCCGGTGACGATCCGGGACAGCCGTACCGCCGTACTCGTCGCGTCGGACCCGGTCTTGAGCAGGTAGGCCATCTCCGCGCCTGGCACCACCGAGGTCAGCAGGTCGGTGAGCTCGCTCTGGCGGCGGCTCCACAGCGGAGCGATGCAGTTGCCGTTGCGCAGTTCAGCGAGCACCGCCTCGGTCACCCGTTCATCGGCGTGCCCGAGCACGACGGGCCCGTACCCGAGGGTGAAGTCGACGTACCGCCTCCCCTCCAGATCCCACAGGTAAGGCCCGGCAGCGCGACTGAAGTAGCGCGGATAACGGGTCTGTCCGCTCGCGCACGGCCCGACCACGTCACCCCTGGTGGCCGCCCGCGCATCCGTACGAGCACTCCGGACGTGCCATCGGTCGTCGAGCGCCATGCCCGCGCCCGCGGGGGAACTGTCCGTCGGCGGGGTCAGGGACTGCGCCGGCTGCAAAGATGCCACCGCCTCGTAGGCGGCGCTCCTCTCGTCGATAGGTTGATCCATTTCTCCTCCTTCCTCCTCATCCGGATGGGGTGGTGACTTGAGCAAAAGCGTCCTGGGCATCCCTCTTTCGAACCGGGTTGCGATATCGAAATGAAAGACCGAGACCCCGGCGGGCACAGGCTCACAAAGGGGGCTCACAACGGGGAACGGCCCCTGCACAGCCGCAGTCGCCACTACGCTCAGTTGCCCGGCCCGGTCTGCGGGGTCGGAACATCCAGCCGAATCCGGTCCCCGAGGAGGCATCCGGCATGACGCTCAGTGAGGACTCGGCCGAGACCGCGAACACGGCCCTGGCTGAGCTGATCGACACGGCCAAGATCAGCAAGCACGCGCTGGCCCGCCGCGTGAACACCCTGGCCGAGGAAGCCGGGGACCCCCGCTCCTACACCCAGACCAGCGTCAAGAACTGGACGCAGCGGGGCATGGTCCCCCGCGATCCCGTGCCCCAGTTCATAGCCCAGGCACTGGCCGAACGATTAGGCCGGCCTGTCGACCCGGCCGAGATCGGCATGCCCGCCTCCCGCAGGAAGACCGACGACGTCGGCCTGGACTTCCACCGGGACACCCATACCGCCATCCACAACGCCGCCCGATACTGGAGCACCGTGCACCGCCGTAATCTCCTCACTGGCGCTTTCGCTCTCGGCGCCTACACCACACCGCTCAGCCGGTGGCTCGCAGTCCCCGCGGACCAGGACGCCTCCCACCCCGGCAGCCGCCGCGTCGGCCGCCAGGACCTGGACGCGCTGTGGGCAGCCGCCGCCCACGCGCAGCGACAGGACTCCCGGTACGGCGGAGGCACCCGCGAGGCCTCCCGGGTCGACCGCATCCTGCGCGAGCGTGCCATCCCGCTCCTGCACGGGGGCTACAACGACGCCGTAGGCCGGGAACTGTACGCCGGCACCGCCGAGTTGGCCCGCGTCGCTGGCTGGAGCGCACTCGACATGGGCCACCATGCCCTCGCACAGAGGCACTTCATCCAGGCCCTGAGGATGGCGAAAGCCGCAGGCAACATGAATGTGGGCTGCCACGTCCTGACCAACTTGGCCCTCCAGACGACCCTGCGCGGCTACCCCGACGCGGCCGTGGACATGGCGCAGGGAGCTTACGACCGCGCCCGCCACAGGGCGGCCCCCCGGGTCCTGGCCTTCGCCCGGCTCATTGAGGCCCGCGCGCACGCCCGACTCGGTGATCGCCGCTCCGCCGCGGCCGCGCTCACCGACTCCGAGCGGCTCCTCGAACGCGCGCACACCGCCCCCGGGGACGAGCCCTCGTGGATCGGCTACTACACGCCGGCCCGGATGAGTGCCGACGCCGTCGAGATCCACCGCGACCTGAACATGCCTGACGCCGCTCTGCGGTGGAACGAGCGGGCCACGCCCATGTCCGCGAGCGACTACACCCGGTCCGTCGGCCTGCGCATGACCCTCGTAGCCACTGCCCACCTCCAGCGTGGCGACCTCGACCGGGCCCTCGCCGACGGACAACGAGCCATCGTCATCCTCAGCAGCGTGCGCTCCGCCCGCGCCACCGACTATCTCACCGACGTCGTACGCGCCATGGCGCCATGGCGCCGCGACCCCCGAGTCGCTGGTTTCTCCCAGTGCGCCCGCCAAGCCATCGCCCTCAGCACATCCAGGACCCCGTGACCGCACCCTCCCTTGAGACCAGGCCCCAGTGCAGGATCTGTGCGCACAGACCAGTCAGCAGGTGATCGGATTCGTGCGTTCGGGCTCAGCAGCGCCACGATGACGGGGAGCACGACCGGGTTGGCCACGAGGGGCAGGAAGGTGTCGTCCAGGGCCACGAGGCTGCGGAAGCCGTCCTTGCCGTCGGCACTGCGATCGCGCCCGGTGACGCGGTCACTGGCGAGCAGACGCGTCGCCGCCGCGGCGGCCTGCTTGCGCCACTCTGGTGTAACGGTGTCATGCAGGACGACATATCCGTTTCGGTCGAAGGCGTCTAGGATGTCCGGATCCGGTAGGGATGCCGTGTCGAGGATCATGAGCTGCTCTCCTTGAGCAGTTGCGCGGCCCGGGCGCACAGAGTGGCGGCCGAAAGGCCGCAGTGCTTCGGCAGGCCCTCGGGGGTGACGGGGTGGCCGGGCTCCTGGTATCCGACGACATGGAACCGGTGGGCCTCACCGCGGGCTGCGAGGAGCGCGCTTACGGTGCCGACATACGTGGGAACGGCCATCAGGACGGGTGTGTCGTTGCCGAACAGGCGGGCGAAGGCCCTCTCACTGAGAGCGTACGGCCGGTGCGCGGCGGAGCCGAGGACGGCGAGGTCGTTGACGTGGACGTAGCGGATCCTGTCCTCGGGGTGTGAGCGGCGCAGCGCGGCGACGGTGGCCGTCAGCTCGCGGGCGGGGACGTCGCCGGTCGAGGCGAGGATGATGTCCGGGATCCCGCGGTGGCTGAGCTGGGGCCCGACGGCGGCGCCGTCGGTGAGCTCTTCGCGGAAGGGGTCCGGCGGGAATGCGGGGCCAGGGTGCTTGTCGGTGTTCAGGAAATTGACGCGGTCGCGGCCGGAGAGCGTGACGGTGAGCACGGCCGTGGCCCGCGTCGCGTCCGCCGGGGTGTAGACGTGCACGAGGCTGTCCTCGGTGTCCAGCTGGGACGAGGCCAGGCCGGGGTTCTGGTGCGTGTACGTGTTGCGCCAACCGACCGAGGTGATCAGGTAGTTGACCGAGGGCAGGACGCCGTGCCCGGCGCGGTAGCGCCGTCGACGTCCGCGCGCAGCGAGTTCCCGACGTGCAGTAGCTGCCGTGGGCTGAGCCCGGAGGCGTTCTCGACGGCGGCGAACGCCGCACGTTCCGGTTTCACCGCGCCGGTCTCGGCGGAGTAGAACACTTACTGACTTCGGCTCGTCAGGGTGATCTTTGTCGATGTGCCTGTTGGGCCAGGGGTGCGGGCTGTATTTCGTGCTGTGTGAGATATGCGGATGGGGGCGGGCTGACCGCTGCGGGGCGGCAGCG
>NZ_JBHSFK010000047.1:0-95039 GCF_042653945.1 Streptomyces vulcanius
TCCTCCGCCAGGCCGCCGCCCACCCCGGCACCGCACTCGTCGAGATCTACCAGAACTGCAACATCTTCAACGACGGCGCCTTCGACACCCTCAAAAACCGCGAAACCGCCGAAGAAGCAGTCATCCGGCTGGAGCACGGGCAGCCCATCCGCTTCGGCGCCGACAGCGCGAAAGGCGTCGCACGCGATCCCGCCACCGGCGACCTACGGATCGTCCCCGGCGACGACCCCGACATCCTGGTCCACGACGCGCACACCCCCTCCCCCACCACCGCCTTCGCACTCTCCCGGCTCGCCGACCCCGGCACCCTCACCCACACGCCCATCGGCGTCTTCCGCGACGTACGACGGCCCGTCTACGACGCGCAGATGGCCGAGCAGCTCGACACGGCCGTGGAACAGCACGGCAAGGGGGACCTGGCCGCGCTGCTCGCCGGCGGGGACACCTGGACCGTCGTCGGCTGACCCGCCGCTCCCTACCTCCGGAAGGAACGCCATGGCGTACGTGATCGCTCAGCCCTGTGTGGACGTCAAGGACCGGGCGTGTCTCGACGAGTGCCCGGTCGACTGCATCTACGAGGGCCCGCGCAAGCTCTACATCCAGCCCGACGAATGCGTCGACTGCGGTGCCTGCGAACCCGTCTGCCCGACGGAGGCGATCTTCTTCGAGGACGACCTCCCGGCCGAGTGGGGCGACTACCGGAAGGCGGACACCGAGGTGTTCGCGGAGCTCGGTTCGCCGGGCGGGGCGAGCGCGACGGGGCCGCTCGCGGCCGACCACCCCGTGGTCTCGGCGCAGACCGCCCAACTCGCGTAGAGCGTCGCGCGCGGCCGAATGCCGTCGTGGTCCTGCCGTGGTCCAGTCCCGTTCCAGGGCAAGTACAGAGCGGATTCAGGCCGATACCAGTGGTAAGGGACACCGTGGAGGCGGTGGCGGAATCCTTTCGCCGCCGCCCTGTGGCGTTAAGGAGTTCTGATGGACATCGCACCGCTCCACCTGCTGCACAGACCCGCCACCCCGGAGGGTTTTCTGCTGGACGCCACCGCGCCGGTGGAGCAGCACTTCGCGCTCTCGGCCGAACTGCCCGCCGGTCACGGCACGTTCAACGACGGGCCGGGCACCTTCCACGATCTGCTCTTCGTGGCGGAGACCCTGCGCCAGGCCACGCACTTCGTCGCCCACCAGTACTTCCGGGTGCCCGTCGAGCGCCCCGCGGTCTTCGTCTCCAGCGGGCTCGAGGTGCTCGACCCCGCCCCGTGGCGGCGCGGCGCCCGTACCGCGCACATCACGCTGGACGTCACGCTGACACCGCTGGACGTGGTCGCCGGGATCCCCCGTGGCCTCGACTGCCGGGGCGGGGTGGCGATCGACGGTGTGAGCTGCGGGAGCGCCGCCGCGCGGCTGCAGTTCCTGATGCCGGGGGTGTACCGGTCGCACCGCGAACGCGGCCGTCAGGAGAGCCTGCGCGGCACCGTGCCGGCCGGGGAGCCGGAGCTGCGGAGTGCGGTGGCGCCCGAGTCGGTCGGGCGCGGCAGTGCCCGCAACGTCGTCGTGGGGGCCCCGTTGCGGGCGCCGCACGGGGAGTTCGTGCTGCCCGTGGAGTGCGCGCCCGGCCATGAGGTGTTCGCGGCGGGTCCCGCCGACCATGTGCCGGGCCCGGTGTTCGTGGAGGCGTCCCGGCAGGCTTCGCTGCTCGTCGCGGCGGAGCTGCACGGGCTGCGGCCCTCGCACGCCGTGCTGACCCGGTGGTGGGGCTCCTTCCGTGGCTTCGGGGACGCCGACCTTCCGCTGACCTGCACGGTCACCGCGCAGGACCCGGTCCGTGACGGCGCGGGCCGCCCCAGTGTCCGCACCCGGCTCGCCTTCAGCCAGGGCAGCCGGGTGCTGTGCACCGCCTCGGCGACCCTGCTCCAGGACTGCTGAATCCCGCCTCACTCCGCACTCCGCACTGCCGTCATTAGGGAGCCTGTCATGCGTTTCCGGGTACTGGGGCCGGTCGGTCTGTCGCCCCTCACGCCGTCCGCGGCGAAGCCGCGCGCGCTGCTCGCCACCCTGCTGGTGCAGGCGGGCGAGGTGGTCCCGGTGCACAGCCTGATCGACGAGCTGTGGGGGACGCAGCCGCCGCGCACCGCCACCACCACGCTCCAGGTGTACGTGTCCCAGCTGCGCAAGATACTCGCGGGGCCCTCCGGTGAGCTGCTGACCCGGGCGCCGGGGTATCTCATCCAGGTGCCGGAACGGGAGTTCGACCTGCCGTGCTTCGAGCGGCTGCGGGCCGAGGGCCGGACGGCGTTCCAGGAGAAGGACTTCACCGGCGCGTCGGCGCTGCTGCACGAGGCGCTCGCGCTGTGGAGCGGGCCGGCCCTGGCGGGCATCCCGCACGGCGTACGGCTGGAGTCGGCCGCGATCCGGCTCGACGAGCTGCGGATGGAGGTCCTGGAGCAGCGGATCGTCGCCGACCTGCGGCTCGGCCGGCACCAGGAACTCGCCGGTGAACTGCTGGCCCTGGCCAACGAGCACCCGCTGCGGGAGACCCTGCACGGGCATCTCATGGTGGCCCTGTACCGGACGGGCCGCGGCTCCGACGCCCTGCGCGCGTACGGCAGGCTGCGCCACTCCCTGGTGGAGGAACTCGGCGTCGAGCCGGGCCCTGGCCTGGCCCGGCTGCACGAACGCGTTCTGCGCCGGGATCCGGCCCTGGACTGGCGTGACTCGCGGGCCGCGGCCGGTACGCCGACGACGGCTGCGGCGCGGATCGCCCGGGAGCCGGCCCCCGCCACCGCCGGCGCACGGCCGCCGGCGCTGCCCGCGGCGCCCCCCGCCTTCGTCGGCCGGCACGAGGAACTGGCGTACGGGGAACGGGTGTTGCGCACGACATCCGGTGGGCGGTCGATGCGGGTGCTGGCCGTGTCCGGCCCCGCCGGGGTCGGGAAGACGGCGCTGGCCCTGCACCTCGCGCACCGGACGGCCGGGTCGTTCCCGGACGGGCAGCTGCTCATCTCCCTGCGCGGGCCGCACGGCCGTCCGCTGGCCGCCGCCCAGGCCGGGGCGGTGCTGCTCCAGCGGCTCACCGACGATCCGCCCGGCGGCTCCCCGCTCACCGACCCGGCCGAGCTGACGGACCGGCTGCGGCGGGCCCTGCACGGGCGCCGGCTGCTGCTGGTGCTGGACGACGCGGCCTCGGAGGAACAGATACGGCCGCTGCTGCAGTGCGGCGCGGAGGGCGCGGTGATCCTGACCTCCCGGCGCAGCCCGGCCGCCCTGGAGGGCGCGGAGCATCTGAAGCTGGAGGCGGTACGGCCGGAGGAGGCCGTGGAGCTGCTGTTCGCGGCGGGTGGCGAGCGTATGGCCGAGGACCCGGTGGCGGCGGCCGAGATCGCCCGGCTGTGCGGCTGCTTCCCGCTGGCCCTGCGGGTGGCCGCGGCGGCGCTGACGGCTCGGCCGCACACCACTCCGGCCGCGCTCGCGGGGCGGCTGCGCGACGAACGCACCCGGCTGGGCGTCCTGCGCGAGGGCGACCTCGACCTCCGCGCCACCCTCCTGACCGGCTACCAGGAGGCCGCACCGTCGTTGCGACAAGCCTTCCGGGCGCTGTCGCTGGTCCAGGCGCCCGACTTCGCGGGGTGGACCGCGGCGGCCCTGCTGGACACCGGGGCCTCGGCGGCGGAGGAGACGGCCGAGGAACTGGTCCGCGCGCAGCTGCTGGAGGCCCGCTCCGGCAACGGGCACACGGTCCGCTACGGCTTCCACTCCCTCCTGCGGGTACTGGCCACGGAACTGCGGTCCTCCGACGAGGTGGACGGGGTACCGGACAGCGCGCGCACGCAGCGCGCGGCCGTCGAGCGGCTGGGCCGGGCCTACGCGGCCCTGGCCCGGTACGCCGACCGCCGGCTCGCCCCGGGCCGTGACTGGACCCCGGACGACTCCCCCGCCGGGCCGCTCGTGCCGGATGCCGCCGCGATCGTGGGGACGAGCCCGCTGCGCTGGTTCCGCGAGGAGGCGACGGGCCTGGTGGAGACCGTGCGCCAGACGCACGCGGCGGGACTGTGGCCGCTGGTGTGGCGGCTCGCGAGAAGCGCGGCCGGTTACTTCCAGGCCTGTGCGGCCTGGGACGACTGGCAGGAAACCCACGACCTGGCGCTGGACGCCGCCCGCCGGGCCGGGAACACCGAGGCGGAGGCGGCGGTCCTCTCCTCCCTGGGCGACCTGGCCTGGCAGCGCCGCGAGGCCGACCGGGCGGTACGGCACCACACGGCGGCGATGCACGCGTTCGACGCGGCCGGCGACCGGGTGGGGGCGGCACGCTGCCGGATCGGGGTGGCCGACATCCTCCTCGGCCAGAACCACCTGGGCGCCGCGGCCCGCCGCTACGGCCGCGCCCTGGCGGTCTGCACCCCCGAGGGCGACGTACGGGGCGAGGTGGCCGCCCTCAACGGCCTCGCCCTCGTCAGCCTGAGACGCGGCCGGCCCCAGGCGGCCCTGCGTCACCTCACCCAGTGCCACCGCGCCGCCGAACGCCTCGGCGACCGCCGCTGGACGGAATACGTCCGCCGCACCACGGCCCGCCTCACCCCGGACACCCCCACCACCAACGCGGTCGAGATCCGCCCCGGCATGTGGCTCATCGGCACACCGGCCCCGACCCCGACTCGGGCGGCGTAACGCCCCGGGCCGGGTGCGGCAGAATCCCGTGCCGTGAAGATCACCGAGCGCGAACTCAACCGGGCCACCCTCAGCCGGCAACTGCTTTTGGCGCGGGAGCCGTTGACCGTCGTGGACGGAGTGCGGCGGGTGGTGGCCCTTCAGGCGCAGCACCCGGCCTCACCGTATCTCGCGCTGTGGAACAGGCTCGCCGGCTTCGATCCGGCCGGGCTGGACGCCGCGTTCGCCGAGCGGTCCGTGGTGAAGGCGACCCTGATGCGGATGATGCCGAGGGCGCTGAGCAGGTCCCGCAGGCCGTTGGCGTAGGCGCCGGGCGAGTAGTCGCCGCGGGGCTTCGCCGACGCGCCGTGGCCGAGCAGGTCGGGGGCGACGACCCGGTACCGGGCGGCCAGGCCGGGGATGACGTCGGCCCAGGTCGCGGAGGAGTCCCCGATGCCGTGGATCAGTACGACGGCGGCCTCGCCCTTGCCCGCCATCCGGTAGGCGAAGCGGTAGCCGTGCAGCTCACGGGTGCGGACGCGGACCTCGCTCCGGCCCACCGCGCGGGGCCGGGGGCGGCCGGGCTGCCAGCTGGGGGTGAAGGGCGAGCGGGCGGTGAAGGGCGTGTCGGCCACGGTCAGGCCTCCTGCGGCGTGGGGCGGGGGTCGGAGAGGGGGCGGTGCGGCACCGGGGCGGACTCGACGACGCCGTACGGGACCGGCGGGGCGGGCGGGGCCTCCACGGGGGCGGGGTCCGGCTCCGGGTCGAGGCCCAGCGACATGTGCGAGCGCCATGCCGGCACCCGCGCGGAGGTCCTGGCGCGCCACGGGGCGAACACCTGGACCGGGGAAGGGGCGGGGGAAGGGGAGGGCGAAGGGGTGAGGGTGTTCGCGGAGGGCATGGCAGCCACCTCTGGGTCGGCGTGCGGGGATACGCGCGGTGCGCGGCCCGGGCGCGGCGGGGCGAAGGGGGGTCCCACGACCGCGCCCGGGCCGGTTCTCATTCGGCGGTGGTCACATACGGCCGGTGCGGAGCGCTGTCGGCACCGCCCCGCACCCGGTTCGTCAGCCGCGCCCGCAGCAGCGAGCCGATCAGCCACTTGCGCATCGCGCCCAGGTGGGCCGGGGAGCCGTGGACGTCGTCGAACTCCTTGAACCGCACCCGGGGCAGCAGGCACCCGAGGAGCTGCCGCTCGGTGGGCGGGATGATCTCGTCCCGGGAGCTGACGACGTATCCGACCGGGATGTCGACGGCGCGCAGGAGCTCCGGGCCGAGCGCGAAGTCCGCCAGCAGGGAGCGGAGTTCATGAACATCCCGTGTACCCGTGAGCCGGCCGAGCGTGTCGGCCGTGATGCCGGGGACCCGCGGCCACCACACGGGGTCGGTGAAGAACCCCGCGACCGGCGCGCCGACGGTGTGGACGGACCGGATCCGCCGGTCCTCGGCCGCCGCGCGCAGCGCCAGGTGGCCGCTGAAGCTGAGGCCGAGGACCGAGGTGTCGGCCACCCGGGCGCGGTCGGCCAGTTCGTCCATCAGGAAGGGCAGCAGGCGCCAGGAGTCGGCCCGGTAGCGCAGCGTGTTCTCGCCGACGCCCGGCATCTCCGTGGCCACCGCCGCCCAGCCCAGCCGGGCGAGCTTCGGCAGCAGCGGTGCCCACTGCTCCTTGACGCTGACGATGCCGCCCATGATCAGCAGCAGCGGGCGCCGGCGGCGGGGGTCGAGTCCGCTCGCCCAGGCGGCGACCGTGCCGCCGGCGGGGTGGTCGAGGACCAGCCGTTCGACGCCCCGCCTGCGACGCCAGTCGTCGAAGGTCCGTACGCAGTTGGCCTGGGCGCGCCGGCGGTCGTCGTCGCCGTGGTACGGGAAGCGGGCGAGGGCGTAGCGGCGGCAGGCCTCGAGCGGGCGGCCCGCGACGGCCTGCCGCTGGGCCTCGGCGGTCCACACCCGGGCCCAGGAGGCGGGGTGGCCCGGCTCGTCGTTGGTGATCCGGGGCAGTACGGCGGCGACCTGGCGTTCGCTGATGCCCTGGCCGCGGGCGTGCAGCCGCGCGAACTCCTTGAGCTCTGCTAGGTGGTCCATGGCTGTTCGGCGTCTCCTCCGGGAGGGCTGCACTGCGATGGCGGGCGGGCCCCCGGGCCGGGGAGCGGGGGACGATGTCCCCGCCCGGGCGGCCCGCCCTGCGGACGATGCTGACCGCCCCTCCTTAAGCCCCGCTGTACACCCACCGGACCCACCCGCACACCGACGGCACCGGCCCGCACACCGACGGACCCCGCCCTCGGGCACGGCGGGATCCGCCCGCACAACGGCGGACCCCCCACGCACGCCGACACGCCTCGCCCGCACACCGACAGGCCCCGGCCGCGGGCACGGCGGTGCGCCGGTCCGAGCCGGGTCTCCCCGCTCGGGCCGGCGCACCGCCGCACGGCTCCCTCAGTCCCTCACCAGTCCAGCGCCGCCGCTTCCTCCCCCAGGTCCTCGTCCTCGCCCAGCGCCTCCGCCACCGCCGCGACCAGGTGCGGGTCGAGCATCGTGCCGGCCGCCGTGTCCCGGGTGTCGCCGAAGCCGGCGTCGCTGACCGCGACGCTGACGACGTAGCCGCCGCCCACGGAGAAGGTGCGGAACTGCCACTCGACGCCCGTGCCCGGGGCGCCGTCGGGGGCGAGGACCCGGGCCGGACGGCCGTCGCCGCTGAAGCCGAAGTCGGTGAAGCGGAACCGCAGTCCCTGCCCGATCGCCTTGCTGTAGGCCTCCTTCAGGGTCCACATGCGCACCAGAGCGGCGCCCCGCCGCTGTGGCGGGAGCCGCTCCAGGACGGTCAGTTCGTGCGGGGTGCAGACATGGCGGTGCAGCCCGCGCGTGTAGAGGGGGCGGTCGGCGCGTTCGGCGTCCACGCCGATCAGGCCCTTGGTGGTGAGCCCGATGAGCAGCAGGTCCTCGGTGTGGCTGAGGCTGATGTCGACGGCGTCGTAGCCGCGCAGGTAGGGGCGGCCGGTGGGGCCGTACCCGAGTTCGACGGCCTGCGGGGGCACCCGCAGCGCCACCGCGGCGGCGAACTTCAGCAGCACCCGGGACGCGGCGAACCGGGTCCGCACGTCCGGGTGGGTCATCTCCAGATAGCGGTCCCAGTCCCGGCCGAGGAGGGCGCGCAGCCGGGGGCCGCCCGCCCGGTCAGGGCGCCAGTCGGCGAGCCGGGCGTGCAGGACCGCGACCGCGTGCTCCTCCAGGTCCGCGCGCACCCGGTCCCAGGCTCCGTCACGGCCGGAGATCCGGACCGGCTCCCCGATGGAGGAGCTGGTTGCCGTCCTCCTTCGCACCGTCATCGAAGCCCTCCAATTCGTGCTTGAGATCACCGAGTACGTCGGCGGCGGTCGCGCCGTCGACGACCCGGTGGTCGAAGGTGAGTCCCAGCCGCATGACCGGGGCGACGGCGACCTGCCCGTCCCGGACGACCGGCCGGTCCACGACGCGCCCCGCGCACAGGGTGACGGCGGTGCCGCCGTGGGAGTGGAAGCCGTCGACCGGGCGGTGGCCCAGCGAGCTGACGGCCACGGTGCCGAACACGCCCGGGCGGGCGGCCGGGTCCCGCAGGGCGGCGGCGAAGGCCAGCCGCCCGAGCGGAACCGGCAGCCGGCCCAGGAGACGGACCCCCCGGAACTCGGGCAGCCGCTCCGTGTCCGGCCCCCGGTAGCGCTCGATCCGCTGCTGGATGTCTTCCAGCGACGCCCGCTCCAGGCCGGGCAGCAGCGCGGAGAGCACGGTCCGCTCCCCCTCCACCGTCCGGTCCAGCGCCAGCTTGGCGGTGACCTCGGGGAAGCGGAGGGTGCGGGGGCCGCGCAGGCCGAAGGGCCATCCGGGGGCCAGTACCGCGTTGGCCTCCGGATGGCGGTGCAGCACCCGGCCGGTGGCGTGCAGGAGGTAGCTGACCACCGAGTAGCGCCGGCCGGCCTCCCGGGCGGCGCCCCGGTGCGCCTCGATCCTGGTCATGTCGATGTCGGTGTCGAGGTGCACGGGGCGCTGCCGGGTGGCGTGCTCCAGGAAGTAGAGGGTGTGCCGGCGCCGCCGCTCCGGGTGGACGCGGACAGCGGTCACGTTCCCGCCGCCAGCCGGTAGATCTCGTCGAGACTGCGCGCCTCAAGGAGTCTGCCCACCGGCAGCGGGCGGCCCGTCGCCCCCTCCAGGGCGGTGACCAGTTTCAGCAGGTACAGCGAGTCCCATTCGGGGAGCTGGTCCAGGTCGGAGGTGACCTGGTACTCCTCCAGGGGCATGCCCAGCTCGTCCCTGACGAGCCGGACGAAGTCGTCGATGGTGTCCATTGATCCTCAGACCTCTCAGACCTTTTCGAGCGCGAAACCGGACTTGATCCACTTGCTGGACTCGACGGCGACCGCGAGCGCCCGCTGGCCGTGTCCGATCTTGCCCAGCAGCGCCTCCAGCTGGAGGAAGGGCAGGGCGTTGCCGTTGTTGCCGGTGTCGGCGACCACGGAGACCTCGACGGCGTCGGGCAGTCCGAGACCGTCGGCGATCTTCCGGGTCATCCGGCCGGACAGCTGCGGCGGCAGCAGGAAGTCGACCTGCTCCGGCGCCCAGTCGAGGTCCTCCAGGAGTTCCCAGAGGATCTCCACGGCCATGACCGGCACGGACTCCTCGATCGCCTTGTAGTCCTCGCGGACCGCCTGCCGGTCCTCGTGCCGGTCGGCGAGCCCGAACCAGTCGATGACCTGGCCGGGTTCGCGGCCCAGGCCGGTGAAGCGGTTGAGCACCCCGCGCAGCGCGAGCCGTTCGCCGCGCGGCTCGGCGGTCACCACGGCGGCCCCCGCCCCGTCGCCGAACAGCACGTAGTTGACGAGGTCGCTGGGTGCGGCGGAGGACAGGTCCCGGGCGAGGTCGAGGTGCTTGCTGCACACGTCCCCGCCGATGACGAGACCGGCCCGGTGCCCGGCACCGGTCACCAGCGTCTGGCCCATCTGGAGGGCCTGTACGGCGCCCGCGCAGCCGGACTGGAGCTGGTAGGTCGGGATCTGGTCCAGGCCGAGCCGGTCGGCGACGTGGTTGACGGTGGCCGGCATCAGATGGTCCGGGGTGGCGGTGCCCATGACCACGAAGTCGATCTCGTCCGGGGCGAGTCCGGACGCGGTGAGCGCCTGCTCGGCGGCCCGGGCGCACAGGTCGGCGAGCGAGAAACGCACCTCACCGGTCTCCAGGTCCCGGGCGAAGTGCCGGGTCCTGGTGCCGATGAACACGTCGATCCACTCTTCGTTGACGCCGAGCGTGCGGGCCAGTGCCGCGTTGTCGACGGGGTCGCCGGGCAGCGCGGTGCCGATCCCGGCGAGATGGGCGACGGATGTCTGCATGTCGTGTCCTTCCTAGGCGACGGCGGTGCCCACTCGGTCCTGGAGGTAGTCGGCGAGGTCGCCGACGGAGGAGAGACGGGGCAGGAGGTCCTGGACGCTCATCGCCTCCAGGCCGTCCAGGCGCTCCTGGAGACGGTCCTTCAACTCCATGATCATCACGGAGTCGAAGCCGAGGTCCTCGTAGAGCAGGGACTGCCGGGAGACCTCGTCCGGCGCGTATCCGCCGACCTCCGCGACGGCCTCGATCACCGCGCGGGCCACCGGGTCGCCCGCCGGATCCTCGGCAACGGAGGGCAGTACGGCCGTGAGCACCACGTGCGGCTCCGCGGCCTCCGGGTGGTGATCCGGTACGACGCCCAGACCGGCCGCCCCCTGCGCCCGCGCCGGAGTCTCGCGGGCCCAGAAGCGGTGGGCGGCGGAGAAGGCGTACGGCGCGAGCCGCTGGGGCACGCGCTCCTCCTCCGGGTAGACGGCGTCCCAGCGCGGGTCGAGCCCGCTGCGGAACAGCTCGGCGACGGCCTCGGCGAACTCCCGCCCGCCGGCCTCCTCCCCCGGCACCGGTGCCACCGAGTGCACCCCGGGCCCGGCGGCGGAGCGCAGGGCGCGTGCCATGCCGGTGAGCACGGGACGCGGGCCGATCTCGACGAGGTGGGTCGGTCCGGCCTCCAGGAGGCGGGCCGTCGCGTCGCCGAACAGCACGGGCGCGGCGATGTGCTCGGTCCAGTACTTGGCGTCCATCGGCTCGGCCTCGAGCAGCCGCCCGCGCACGGTGGAGTACACCGGCACCTTGGGGACGCCGCCGCCGATCTCGTCGGCGAGCGCCGCGAACCGGTCAAGGATCGGCTCCATCAGGGGTGAGTGGAACGCGTGCGAGACCTCCAGGCGCCGGGTCCTGACGCCCCATCGGCCGAGCTTGTCCTCGATCCGGCCGAGGGCGGTCGAGTCACCGGACAGCACGGTCGCCTTGGGTCCGTTGACCGCGCCGATCCCGACCAGGGGTTCGGCGTCGACGAGTTCGACGAGGTCCGTGACCGGGGCCCGTACGGCGAGCATCCCGCCGCCCTCCGGCAGTCGCTGCATCAGCGCGCCCCGGGCGGCGATCAGCCGGGCCGCCTGTTCCAGCGGCAGGACCTCCGCGAGGACCGCCGCCGCGTACTCGCCGACGCTGTGCCCGAGCAACAGGGCGGGCGGGACGCCGAGTTCGGACAGCGAGGCGGCGAGGGCGTAGCCGACGGCGAACAGGGCGGGCTGGGTCCAGCCGGTGCGGTGCACGGCCGGGTCGCCGGTGAGCAGCAGTTCGCGCACCGAGCCCCCGGTGTGCGGGGCGAGGGCCGCGTCCGCCTCGTTCAGGTACCGCCGGTAGAGGGGCGACTCCTGGTAGAGCCGGGCGGTCATGCCCGGGTACTGCGAGCCCTGCCCGGTGAACAGCAGCGCCACCTGCGGCTTGCCCGCGGGGTGGGCGGCGAGCCGGGCCAGCAGGTCGTCGTCGGCCGCGGCCGACCTCAGCCCCGCGACAAGCTCGTCGGTGTCCTGGGCGGGCAGCGCGAACCGGTAGCGGTGGCCCGTCTTGGCGCGGTTGCTGCTCCAGGACAACGGCCCGACGGGCACCCTGCGCCGCTGTACGGCGTCGGCCTGGACAAGGAGGTTGCGGCGCAAAGCATCCAGCGAGGGGGCGGTGAGGGTGAAGACGCCGGTACCGAGGCCGGTGGCTCCGCCCGCTGACCGTTCCGGGCGTACGGCGTGCGGGGGCGCGGACTCCAGGACTGCGTGGGCGTTGGTGCCGCCCATGCCGAAGCTGCTCAGACCGCCGATCGCCGGCCCCGACCGCAGCCGCAGCGGGGCCTTCAGCAACCGCAGCCCCTGCCGGGCGAGTTTCAGGGCGGGGTTCTCCCGGGCGGCGAACCGGCTCGCGGGGACCACCCGGTGGTGCAGGGACAGGGCGACCTTGATGAGCCCGGCGATACCGGCCGCGCCCTCGGTGTGCCCGATGTTGCCCTTGACCGAGCCGACCGCCAGCGGGCGCCCGGAGCGGCCGGCGTGCAGATGGCCGAGGGCCTTGGCCTCGATCATGTCGCCGAGGACGGTGCCGGTGCCGTGCGCCTCCATGAAGGTGACGTCGGACGGCTCGACGCCGGCCCGGCGGTAGGCGGCGGCCAGCACGTCCTGCTGGGACCAGCGGTTGGGCGCGGTGATGCCGTTGCTGCGGCCGTCCTGGTTGACGGCCGTGCCCCGGATCACCGCGTAGACGGGCTGCCCGTCGGCGACCGCGTCCTCGAGGCGGCGCAGCACCACGGCCCCGACTCCCTCCCCCCGTCCGATGCCGTCGGCGTCGGCGCTGAAGGGCTTGCAGCGGCCGTCGGGGGCGGACAGCCCGGCCTGGGTGTAGAAGATGCCGAGGGCCGGGGTGAGCGCCACGTTGACGCCGGCGGCGATGGCGGTGTCGCACTCCCCCGCCAGCAGGGCGTTGCAGGCGAGGTGGACCGCGACCAGCGACGACGAGCAGGCGGTGTCCACCGCGAGGCTCGGGCCCTTGAGGTCGAGGTGGTAGGAGACCCGGTTGGCGGTCATGCAGTAGCCGTTGCCGGAGCCGACCTGGGCGGTGACCCGCGCGTAGTCGGTCATGTGCAGCTGCGCCCACTCGTTGCCCATGATGCCGACGAACACCCCGGTGGAGGTGCCCGCCAGGCGCTGCGGGGCGATCCCGGCGTCCTCGAAGGCCCGCCAGGCGCACTGGAGCAGCAGCCGCTGCTGCGGGTCCATGGCCGCCGCCTCGCGCGGGGAGACGGTGAAGAACTCGTTGTCGAAGGCGTCCGGGTCGGAGATGAAGCCGCCCTCGGTGGTGTTGGAGTGTCCTTCGGCCCCGGCGGGCGAGTGGAACTCACGGGCGTCCCAGCGCTGGCCGGGCACCTTGTCCACCCCGTCGCCGGAGCGCATCAGCATGTCCCAGTAGGCGGCGCTGTCGGGCGCCCCCGGGAACCGGCAGTCGATGCCGACTATGGCGACGGGCCTCATCGATTGTCGCCCTCCATGGCGCGCAGTTCCTCCACGAGGTGCTCGGCCAGCGCCTCGATCGTCGGGTAGTCCCAGGCCACGGTGGGTTCGAGGACGAGGTCGAAGTCCTCCTCGATGTCACCGCACAGGCTCAGCGCGGCCACCGAGTCCAGTCCGTACTCGGCCAGCGGCACGGTGGGCACGATCTCGGTGGGGGTCCGCTTGAGGTACAGGGCGATCCGGTCGGCGAGCCAGCTGCTCAGCGACTCGACGGTGTGGCGTGCGTTCAGGGTGTCGGCGGTGCGGTCGGTCGCGGGAACAGACACGGGAGACTCCTAGGTGAGACGGCCGTCAGCCGGCCAGCGGGGTGTCGTAGAGGTCGTAGCTGCGGCGTTCGTGGAAGCGCCGGAGCACTTCCTCGTGCACCCGGCCCTCGCAGCCGGGCGGCAGGTCCGCCGGGCGCTGTCCGAGGCGCAGGGCGAGCCGGTGCAGTGCGGCGGCCACCCAGGCCGGGTCCGCGAGGAAGGGGTCGTCGCCTCCCTGCGCGCCGCGCCAGACGCCGAGGACGGAGGCCGCCGCGAGGAACACGGCGTAGCGGTCGGCAAGCGCGAAGCTGGCGGGGCTGGCGAGGGCGGTGCGGTCCTGCGGGGAGAGGTGCAGGCTGTCCTCCTGGAGCTGCCTGAGCTGGTCGATCATCCGCATCACCAGGGCCTGTACGGCGAGTTCCTCGGGGGAGCCGCTGGGCAGGGAGTCGGCGGCGGCGACCAGCGACGCGCTGAGGCTGTCCCGTCCGCTGGCCAGGGCGAGGTCCCCGAAGGGCAGACCGGGCAGCCCCTCACGGGGGCGGAACAGGCTCGCCGGGGCCTCGTCGCCGGAGAACCAGGCGCGCCGGGCGAGCCGGGACAGCTGCGGGATGATCGTGGCCTGGCAGGCCGCCGATCCTGCGTGCCCGAGGCTGAGCACGGGCAGGTCGCGCACATGCTTCTGGAAGAGGCCGAACTCGCCCTCACGGACGTAGAACCGCGCCCCGAGCACGATCGACAGGTCGTACATGGTGTCGGTGAGCATCTTGGGCACCAGGTACTTCACGGCCGCCGCGTACACGCTGGTCTCGTCGGGCAGCAGATGCACCGCGCGGGTGCCGACGGTGGCGAGGCTGTCGCAGATCAGCAGGTCGAGGAAGGCGCCGGAGAGGGTGGCGGAGGCGTGCGGGATCTCCATCACCGAGCCGCGGTACAGCTTGCGTCCCAGTGCGAACCGCACCACCGTACGGAGGCTGGTGTCCAGCGCGCCCACCGCCATGCCCGGCACCGCGCTGCGGGTGATCTGGAAGGAGCGCAGGGCGAGTTCGACGCCCTGTCCGCGCGCGCCGACGAGGGTGGACTCCGGTACCGGGCAGTCGGTGAAGTCGAGCCCGGAGAGCCGGCAGCCGCGTACCCCCACGGCCGGGTAGCGGGGCAGTACGGCGAACCGCTCCCGGTCGAGCTGGTCGCGCTCGACGAACAGCACGGAGTGGCTGCGGCTGCCGGGGCTGTCGTCGGTGCGGCTGAACAGGGCGTAGGCGGCGGCCCGGTCGGCGTTGTTGATGACCTCCTTGCGGCCGTTGAGGCGGAACCCGCCGTCGGCCGGGTCGGCCCGGAACTCGTTGCGCACGAAGTCGTTGCCGTGCGCCAGCTCGTGGTAGGCGACGGACACCTTGGAGCCGGACAGCAGCAGGCCGGCGAGCCTGCGCCGCTGCTCCTCGCTGCCGGCCGTCCACACGTTGGCGGCGGCCATGAAGGACGTGATGCCGTAGCCGAGGCCGAGCGCCACATCGCGCCGGAACACCTGCCGCATCACGCGGACGAGGGTGTCCAGGCGGTCGAGCCGTCCGCCGAACTCCTCCGGCACGAACTCGGCGTTGAGCACCAGGTCGTCCAGCAGCCGTTCCCCGGCGGCGGGCAGCTCCCCTGCCTCGTCGGCGGCGAGCAGTGCGGTGGAGCCGAGCGGGTTGGCGGGGTCGTCCGGATCACCGAACCGCCTCTCCAGTTCGGCGATCCGCGCCTGGACGGCGGTCTCGGTGCGGTGGGCGGGGTCTGCCGTGCCGTGCGGCCCCCGGACCTCGGGATCACTCAGCATGACGTCCCCTCGGGTGTGGCTCCGCCCAGTCGCAGCGGGAGCAGTGAGAACAGTTCTCCGGTCTCCCGGGCGGCCCGCAGCCGCTCCAGGAGGGCCGGATAGGCGTCGGGATCCCCGGCGGCCGGTTCCCCGAGCCGTACGAGGAGCCGGTCGAGGACGGGCCACAGCCAGACCCCTTCGCGCCACAGGGCCCCGGTCCGCCCCTCGCCCGCGGCCCGCTGGTTGTGGGCCCACAGGCCGAGGCAGGCGGCGCCGGCCAGGCAGAGGCTGTAGCGGCGGGCGACGTCGAACGCGGCGGGCGGGACGTCGGAGACGACGGTGCGGTAGGCGTCCATCGCCTCGTGGACCCGGCCGGTGACCGCGAGCAGCCGCTCGGCCGGGCCCAGCGCGGACTTGAGCTCCGGGCGCCGGGTGGCCTCGGCGCGCAGGGCGGCCACCGAGGCGGGCAGCGTGGCCATGATGCCGCTGCCGCGCCGGGCGACCAGGGACAGCCGGGCCGGGTCCAGCGGCGGCAGCGGGGCGGCCAGGTCGAAGGCGCGGGTGGCGCCGTCGGTGTCGCCGGTGCCGCGCTGCCAGCCCCGGGCCAGCGAACGGAACTGGTTGACCAGGGAGTTGAGGTTGACCAGGGTGTTGCCGTCGAACAGGCCGACGATGCGGTGGTCGCGGTCGACCTTCTGGAACATGCCCCGCGCGTGTACGTCCTTGAGGAAGGCGCGTGCCCCGAGCAGCCGGGTCAGTTCGGCGATGACCGTCTCCGTCCCGGTCGGCACCAGGTACTTGGTGACCGCCGCCGCGATGCTCAGCTCCTCGGTGACGGTGTGCACCGACCGGGCGGCGACCGTGGCGAGCGCCTCCCCGGCCAGCACGTCCGCCGCCGCGCAGGCCAGCGTGTGCCGGGCCTGCGGCAGGTCCACCAGATGCCGTCCGAACAGCTCGCGCCGCTCGGCGAAGTCCAGGGCGAGGGACAGCGCGTGGTCGGCGGCGCCCAGGGACAGCGAGGCGCACATGGTGCGGGTGAGCTGGAGTGCCTTGAGGACGGTCTCCACGCCACCGCCCTCGCCGCCGACCGCCGCGTCCGCGGGCACCGGGGCGCCGTCGA
Source organism: Streptomyces vulcanius (assembly GCF_042653945.1). Classification (NCBI taxonomy): domain Bacteria; kingdom Bacillati; phylum Actinomycetota; class Actinomycetes; order Kitasatosporales; family Streptomycetaceae; genus Streptomyces; species Streptomyces vulcanius. The sequence goes on from NZ_JBHSFK010000047.1 coordinate 16,204, forward strand.
AGGCGATGCCGCTGATGTCGGCGCCCCGGATGCCATGGGTGCGGATCTTGTCCAGGTGACGGTAGTGGTCGCCGGCGGCGAGCCGCCGCTTGTCGACCAGGAGCACGGTGAAGCCGCGCGGCCCGCCGTCCTCGCCGGTCCGGGCCAGGACGGACAGCAGACTGCCCCGGGTGGCGTTGTTGATCAGCCACTTCTCCCCGGTGATCCGCCAGCCGCCCGACCCGTCCGGCTCCCCGCTCACCTCCCCGGCGAGCAGGTCGCTGCCGTGGGCGCGCTCGGTGAGCGCCAGCGAGACGGGGAGACCCGCCCGGATGTCGTCGGCGAGGCCGCGGGCCTGCTCGGGGGTGCCGGCGATCCAGACGCACACCCCGCCCAGGTAGGTCTTGCCGTGCCCCACGGCGACGGTCAGATCGCGCCGGGCCACCACCCGCATGACCTGCATGATCGTCTCGTAGTCGGTGAGCCGGCCGCCGTGCTCGACGGGGACGTAGTACTCCTGGAGCCCCCATCGCTCCAGCACCCGGCAGAGGTCGGCCGGGAACTCCTCGCCCTCGTCCAGCTCCAGGCAGCGGGCGCGGGAGAAGGCGGTACCGGGGTCCTCGGGGTCGCCGAGCAGCAGCTCCAGCTCCTGCGCGGCGAGATACGGAGGATGTTCCATGGCTCAGCCCACCGGAACCGGAGCGGGCTCGACCATCGAGCGCACCGACGGGTCCAGCACCGAGTGCAGCGCGGTGACGGCACCCTCCAGGAACAGTTTGCGCATCAGCGTCCGCTGGATCTTGCCGCTGGTGGTGCGCCGCACGGTGCCCGGCCGCACCAGCAGCACATTGCCGGCCGGCACGGCGAACTCGAGACCGATGTGCCGCTGGATCTCCGTCGCGATGCTCTTCAGGTCCGCGCCCGCCGCGGCGGCCCGGATCTCGTGGATCACCACCAGGTGCTCCTGGCCGCCGGAGTCGACCGCGAACACGGCGCCCGCCCCGATCGCGGGGTTCAGCGCGCGTACGGCGCTCTCCACGTCGTAGGGGTAGATGTTGCGGCCGTTGATCAGGACCATCTCCTTGAGGCGGCCGGTGACGAACAGTTCGCCGTCGCCGTCCAGGACGCCCATGTCGCCGGTGCGCAGCCAGTCGCCGAGCTGCTCCTGGCCCTCGATGCGGGCGCCGAAGATCTCCGCGTTCACCTCGGGGCGCTCCCAGTAGCCGGAGGCCACGCTGGCGCCGCGCACCCAGATCTCGCCGACCCGGCCCGCGGGCCGCTCGACGCGGGTGTCCGGGTCGACGACCCGCACCTCGAAGTCCTCGGCGAGGGCCACCCCGCTGCTGACCAGGGACCGGCGCGAGGCCCCCAGGTACGGTCCCTCCAGCGAGCCCTGCTCGAGGCCCGCCGCGTCCACCTCGCGCAGCAGCGCGCCGCGGGTCTTGGGGGTGCCGGTGACCAGGAGCGTCGTCTCGGCCATGCCGTAGCAGGGGAACATCGTCTCCGCCCGGAAGCCGTAAGGACCGAAGCGCTCGGTGAACGCCTTCAGGGTCTCGGCCCGCACCGGCTCGGCGCCGTTGCAGGCGGTACGCCAGGTCGACAGGTCGATGCCCTCCAGCTGGGCGTCGGTGATCCGGCGGACGCACAGCTCGTAGGCGAAGTTGGGGCCGCCGCTGGCGTTGACGCCGTACTCGCTGACCAGCTCCATCCAGCGGACCGGCTTGCGCAGGAAGGACACCGGCGGGATCAGCACACTGGTGGTGCCCAGCCACAGCGGCTGGAGGATGTGCCCGATCAGACCCATGTCGTGGTAGAAGGGCAGCCAGCCGCCGATCACCGTGTCGGGGGTGTTGCCGGTGGAGCGGGCGATGGCCGCCTCGTTGGCGAGCAGGTTGCCGTGCGAGACCATCACGCCCTTGGGCGCGCTGGTGGAGCCGGAGGTGTACTGGAGGAACGCCAGGTGCTCGGGCCCGAGTTGCGGCTCCCGCCAAGCCCCCACATCACCCACCGGTCCCTGGTCCGTCGGCAGACAGGCCACGTCCGAGAAGCCCTCCGCCGCCAGCCACGCCTCGACCTCCGGGGCGTGCTCGCCGAGCGTCAGCACCGCGCCGACCCGGGCGTCGCGGACGATCCCGGAGACCCGCCGGAAGTGCTGGCCCTGCTCGGAGGGCAGCGGCGCCGGCACCGCGACGGCGCCCGCGTAGAGGCAGCCCACGAACGCCTTCACGAAGTCGAGCCCGGACGGGTACAGCAGCAGCACCTGGTGTCCCGCCAGGCCGCGTTCCTGGAGCCAGGACGCGATGTCCTTGGCCGCGCGGTCCAGGTCCAGGTACGGCAGCCGCTCGGCCTCCTTGCCCCGCACCCCGTCCGCGAGGAACACGAACGCGTCCGCGTCGCCCCGCTGGTCCGACCGCGCAAGCACGAGCTCCGCGAATGAACCGAATTCCGCCACCGTCTCTCTCCCTCGCCTCGCCTGTTGTCGTCCGGTCTGTTCGTCCGGTCCGTGGTCCGTGCCGATCGTCGGAGCAGCCTCTAAAGGCCGTCTTGCGGCTCCTCCTGAAGCCCTCTGAGCTGCGCCCACAGCTCCCGCTCGTCCGGCGAGAGCGGCACATGGGCGGCCAGCCGTTCGGGATGGGCGGGCGGGGGTGCGTCGAGCGGCACCGGGGTCACCGGGGTCTTCCGGTCGTCGTCCCGCAGCCACCAGTCCTTCGCCTGGTCCACCGTCGCCGGCGGGACCATGCCGAAGATGACGGCGAGCGCGCCGAACCCGTCCACGAAGAACGTGACGACGCCCCGCCAGACCCGCCGCGCCAGCCGCCGCACGGCCTTGCTCACCCCAGGTCCGCCGTCAGCCGGACGTGCGCCGGCCGCTCCGGCAGCCGCTCCGCGGCCAGGTCGTGCCGGAACGACACCGTGCCGTCGGCGTCCTCGCCGGTCTCCGCGAACCCCACGGACGGGTACAGCCCGCGCACCTTGTGGTTCTTGGCGGTGGGCCGGTAGCGGGCGGTCACGGCGGGCGCCCCGGCGTCGTGCGCCGCGCCCAACACGGCGGCGAGACAGGCCTGTTCGATGCCCCGGGCGAAGACCCGGCAGCTGAGCAGCATGTTGTCGATGTGCCAGCTCCCGCCCGTACCGCTGATGATGACGGCCCCGACCAGCCCGTTGTCCCCGAACCGGTCGGCGGAGCGGATCGCGAGCACCGCACCCTCGGCGGAGTCCCTGCGCTCCCGGACGTCGGCCTGCTGGAGCCGCTCGGTGGTGAGGTTGAACTGGTTGGTCCGCAGGGTGACCTGGGAAACCCGCGCGATCTCGTGATCCCGAACGGACGAGAGGCTGACCTCGACGCCCAGCTCCGCGAGGTACTCCTCCATCGAGCCCGCGCTCTCCATGAGGTCCTGGCGGGCCGCGTCGGTGCGGTACTGGGTGGCGCGGGCGCGGTCCTCGGCGGTCAGCTCCCGGACGTCGAACCAGCCGTCGGCGAGCAGCCGTTCGATGTGCAGCGCGGGCTCCTCGTCGAGCCGGACCACGGCCACCCCGGGCAGGTTGCGGGCCACCAGACCGCACTCGAACGGCGAGTCGTCGGCGAACACGAAGCTGTCCACGCCGAGGTTGAGCCGCCGCGCGATCTCCGCCAGATTGCGGTCCTTGGGCTCCCAGTTGGCGACGACCTGCACGAAGTCGCCCTCGCGCAACGCCATGTCCGGATGCTCGCGCAACACTGACCGCACCGGCTCGAGGTCGTTCTTGCTGCATACGGCGAGCAGGACGCCCTGTGCCCCGATCTGGCCGACGGCCTTCTGGAACCGTCCGAACGCCTCGCCCCGGTAGGTCGTGGCGGCGGCGATGCCCTCGGGGCCGTCGTCGCCGAGGATGCCGTCCCACAGGGTGTTGTCCAGGTCGACGACCAGCACCTTCTTGGTCCGGCCACGCAGGGAGCGGGCCAGATGCCCGGCCTCCCGCGCGTAACAGGCGAGAAGTTCCTCCCCCAGCCGGGCCTTGGCGTAGGCGGCGAGCCGGGGCTCGTTGACCGGCCCGCAGGAGGCGACCAGCGGATCGAGGTCCACGACATGCACCCGATCGTGCTCGGCGGCCAGCTCGAGCAGCCCCGCGTTGAACTCCCGCCACACGACCCCGAGCCGGGCCCGCGACCGGGCGTCGACCAGCCGCCGCGCCTGACTCCGCAGCAGGGGCACGGTGTTGAGTACGAGCGTCCCGGCGCCGTGCGCCACATACCGCTCGGCGAGGGACCGCACGAGCGCCAGCTTGCCCTCGGCGACCCGCTCCACGTCCTCCACCAGCCAGGGATGCGGCAGCTCGTCGAACACGATGTCCGCGTCCAGCACGCACAGCACGGCGTCGGCGCCCGAGGTGTACACCTCGCTGCCGGTGTCCTGGAGGTCGCGCCGCCAGGAGTCGTAGTCGCCCTCGTGCAGCCTCAACAGCAGCCCGTGCCTGGCGAGTTGGGCGGTCAGCGGGGCGGTGAGCGCGTTCAGGACGGAGTGTCCGGTGACCGCGACGGTGAACGTCTCGGTACCGGGGTACGCGCGCAGCACCTCCTGCGGGTCGAGGCGGGCGAGAAGCTGCCCGGCCCGGCTCAGATCCGCCGCGGGCGGCCCGGCGGGGTCACCCGTCCCCGCGATCTCGGACAGCAGCCCTGGCACCTCGTCGTACGCGCCGGCGAGGCGTCCTTCGGCATGGAGGGCGCGCAGCCGGTCCAGCGGTCCGGTCCGCTCGCCCACGGCGGTGCTGACAACCGTGGCCATCATGTCTCCATTCGCTGAAGTCGCCGATCCGGACCGAGACTGCGGGCCGGGACTTAAGGCGCCCTTGAGCGAGCTGGAAATTTACTGAAGTAGCCGCGAGCCGCTCCGCTCCACGACCCGCACACCCCCCGCCCCCATCACAGCCACCGCCCCGGGATGCACCCCGCCGACGGCGAGATCGGCGATGCCCAACCTGGGCCCGGAGGACCCCGCCGACCCAGACCCGGAAGGCCCCGCCGACGCCGGCCCGGAGGCGGGCCGCCCGGCCCCGGAGGGCGCCGCCGACACGGGCGGGGAAGGTACAGCCGGCACGGGCCGGGAAGGCACCGCCGACGCGGGCCCGGAGGAAGCGGCCCGGCCTGGCCTGGAGGACCCCGCCGACCCAGACTCGGAAGGCCCCGCCGACACCGGCCCGGAGGACCCCGCCTGCCCGGACCCGGAAGGCGCCGCCGACACCGGCCCCGAAGGCCCCGCCGACGCCGGCCCGGAGGCGGGTTGCCCGGCCCCGGAGGGCTCCGCCGGCACGGGCCGGGAAGGCACCGCCAGCCCAGGCCGGGAAGGCACCGCCGGCCCAGGCCGTGGGGCGAGTTGGTCCGGCCAGGACACGACCGCCGGGGGCTGGTCGGGTGGGGCGAGTTCCAGTTCACGCAACGGCACCCGCAGGCCCACGCCCAGTGCCTTGAGTACCGCTTCCTTCCGGGTCCAGGTACGCAGGAACGCCGCCCGGCGCTCGGCGGGCGGGCGGCTGTGCAGGGCGGCGAGTTCGGCGGCGGAGAGGGCGGTGCGGGCGGCGGCCTCCACATCGAGGGGCGCGTCGGCGTCCTCCACGTCGAGGCCGACCTCGGCGCCCTCGCAGAGCGCGACGCCGATCAGCTCACCGCTGTGGGTGACGGAGAAGCCGTAGGGGGAGGGCACGGCCAGGCGCGGCTTGCCGTGCGGGCCGCCGCAGTGCGGGCACACGCGCCGCAGCGGTACGCCGGCCGGGGGTACGCCGAGCCGCTCGGCGAGGAGCACTCGGCTGAGGGCGACACCGACGAGGAAACGACCCCGCTCGGCCGGGGAGACGGTCGCGTCGTGGCGGGCGCGTTCGACGGGGTCCAGGAGATTCAGCAGACGGTCGTGGGCGTCGCCGAGGCGCGCCCACGAGATCTCCACGGAATACACTGCGCCGCTTTCCGAGATGACTAGTGCACGGCGCGCAGCATACGAGTGACGTTGATCTTCGTCGGGGAAAGGCCGAGTTCCACGCTCTGCATCATCCGCTCGCCGTTCAGCCGCCCGTAGGCGAGCAGGTCGACGTTGGCCAGGCTGAATTCCGGCCAGGTGTGAATGCTGAGGTGCGAGGCGGAAAGCAGCAGAATGGCGGTGACGGCACCATTCGGGAATACGTGCGACGCCTCACCGAGAACCGTGGCGTTTCCCTTTTCGGCGGCCGTGCGCAGCACCTGGAGGAGGCGCTCCTCGTCGGTCAGGATGCTGTGATCGCTCACCCACACGTCGACGGCATAAGAGCACAGATCGTCGACGTTTATACCCTCGGTGGCGAGGCTGGCGGAGTTGGTCATGGGGAACCGGGGGTCACGAAAGTTGCCCCCGTCTCCTTTCACATAGATCTGCGCTGGTCCGCGCGGCCGAAGTGGAAGGCCGAGGCCGTTAACCGGCGCTCGGTGCGGCCCAGCGTATCATCCGGGCTGCTCCGGGGCTCGCCGGCTCTCCCCGGAATGACCTGCCGAGAACAGCGCCGAAATCCGCTGTGCGCATCGAATTCACCCTCTCGACTTTCCCCGTCTTTCCCACTCCATTCCCCACTCCCTTTCCCACTCCCTTTCCCACTCCCTTTCCCACTCCCTTTCCCCTTCTCTTTCTCCCTCTCCGTACCGAGTCCAACGAAGCCCCCGCAGCCCGTATACTCGATAGGCCCTAATCAATCAGCCCTTGCCTGGAGCAGCATTGTGACCAACGAGCGCCCCTCCGCCGATCACGTACTCACGGAAGTCGCGGACGCCGTCAGGCTCCAGGAGGGCCCGCCCGGAGTACGGTCCGTCCTGCGCGCCCTGCGCCGTCTCGCGCCCGCGTCCACGAAGGATCTCAGCCGCGCCACCGGTCTGCCCGTCCCGATCGTGGCCGCGCTGGGCAACGAGCTGCGGCGACGGGGACTGGTCACCAAGGAGCGCCCGTCCCGGCTGACGGAAGCGGGCCTGGACGTCGTCGCACAGCTCGGCATGGATCTCAGCCTCGACGCGACCTGCGGCACCTGCGAGGGCCGCGAGCTGGTGATCCCCGACGTGCTGGACGAGGCCGTACGCCGGCTGCGGGCCCTGATGGAGTCGGGGCCCGCCGCCGACATGTCCATCGACCAGTCGCACTGCACGGCGGAGACCAAGGTGCGCCGGGTGCTCGCGCTGCTGGCGGCGGGCGCGCTGCCGGGCGGCTCGCTGCTGCTGATCGGCGACGACGACCTCGTGTCCCTCGCCGTGGCCGTGGTGGGCGACGTACTCGGCGGGCCGATCGTCGAGCGGGTGACGGTCGTGGACATCTCCGACGAGATCCTCGCCTACGTCCAGAAGGTGGCGGGCGGCCTCGGCACACGCGTCGAGACGGTCCGGCACGACCTGCGCCAGCCGCTCCCCGCCCACCTCCACGGCACGCACGACGTGGCGATGACCGACCCGCCGTACACCGCCGAGGGCGCGCGGCTGTTCCTCTCCCGCGCGGTGGAGGGGCTGCGGACCGGTCCCGCGCACAGCGTCTTCTTCTCCTTCGGCGGCAAGAGCCCGGACGAGATGCTGGAGGTCCAGCGCGAGATCATGGCCCTCGGCCTGGTCACCAACGGCTACGTCCGCAACTTCAACGAGTACGAGGGCAGCGGCATCCTCGGCGGGGTCGGCTTCTTCCAGCACCTCCTCACCACCACCTCGACGGCCTCCGCACAGGGCGACTACAGCGGCCCCCTCTACACCGGCGACAAGCGCACCCGGCAGCGCGAGTACACCTGCGTGGCCTGCGAGGCGAAGCTCCGGGTGGGCCCCGGCGCCCGCTGGCCCTCGGTCGCCGCCCTGCGCACCGACGGCTGCCCCCACTGCGGCAAGGGCCCCTTCCGCCCGGGCCGCCTGGTCGCAGCGGAGGACCAGCCGACCCACCAGCAGAACCACCCGGTGGTCACCGGACAGACCCCTCCGGCCCAGGCCACCGAGCCCGCCGCGGCGCCCACGTCCGCAGCCGCACCGCCCGCCACCCCCTCGGCCCCCCTCACTCCTCGCGCCGTCGGCTGGCACGCTCCCGCCCCCGAGGAGCGTGCCGCGCTCGAACAGCGCGCCCGTCCCTACCTCACCCGGCAGGCGGACGAGCGTGACCTCCCCGCCATCGGGGCGTTCGAGGCCGAGATCGCCAGGGTGTCGTTCGGTGAGGACGCCATCGACGATCCGGCCCGCTGGGCGGCACGCCTCGGCAAGGCCATGGAGAAGTCGAAGGAGGGCATGATCGTCGCCCACGGCCCGGGCGAGGACCCCGTCGGCTGGTGCTGGGTCAGCATCAACCAGAACGCGATGACCGGCGACCGCTACGCCAACTTCCGCTCCCTGGCCGTCGCCCCCCTGGACAACCGCGGCGACGTCGCCGAACTCCTCCTCACCGCGGGCCTGGAGTTCTGCCTGGCGAACGGCATCACCGAGGTCGTCGGCCGGGTCCACGTCGGCAACGTCCCGATGCGCACGGTCTACCGCAAGTTCGGCTTCGATCCCACCAGCCTGTCGATGAAGCTGTTCCTGCCGGAGAGCGGCGGTACCCGATGAACCGCTTCGACGGCGTCAAGTGCGTCGTCTGGGACCTCGACGGCACCCTCTGGGACGACATCGCCGTGGAGACCCTCACCGACGAACTCCCCGTCCCCCGCCCGGAGATGCTCGCCGCGATCGACGCGCTGGCGGCGCGCGGCGTGCTCAGCAGCGTCGCGAGCCGCAGCGCGCCCGCCGTCCTGGACCGGCTGGCCTCCGGGCGCCCGGAGGTGCGGACACGCTTCCTCGCGCCGCAGGTGTCCTGGCAGGACAAGAGCGAGTCGCTGCGCCGGATCGCGAAGGACCTCGGCATCGCCGTGGAGGCGCTGGTCCTGGTCGACGACTCGCCCTACGAGCGCGCCGAGGTCGAGGCCCTGCTGCCCGGCGTCCGCACCCTCGCCCCCGAGGACGTACCGGAGCTGCTGGCCGCGTTCGAGGGCCGCGAGGTCACCCCGGAGTCGCGCGAGCGGGTGAGCCGCTACCGCACGGAGGAGACCCGCCGCGCCGAGGGCGAACGCTTCCAGGGCACCCGCGAGGAGTTCCTGACCTGGTGCGACATGCGGCTCGTCATCGGCGCGGCGACACCCGACGAACTCCCCCGCGCCCTGGAGCTCGCCGCCCGCACCCACCGCCTCAACTCCTCCGGCCTCACCCCCGGCCGGCTGCGCGAACTGGCCGCCTCGGACGGGCACGAGGTGTACACCGCCCGGATGACCGACCGGTTCGGCGCGTACGGCGTCATCGGCGCCGCCCTCGTCGACCGCACCGCCCCGGCCGTCTGGTCGGTGCCGCTGCTCGCGCTGTCCTGCCGGGTGGCCGGCCGGGGCGCGGCGGCGGCGTTCCTGTTCCGGCTGATGGCGCGGGCCCGGCAGGCCGGCGCCGAGGAGTTCCGGGTGACCCTGCGCCCCACGGACGCCAACCTGGAGATGCGGATCCTGCTCCGCCAGGCGGGTCTGCGCCGTACGGAGGAAGGCCCGGCCGCCCACTCGGCCGTACTCGCCCGCCCGCTCTCCGGCGACCTCCCCCAGCCGCCCCCCTATCTGCACGTATCCGAACGAGAGGACGCCCAGGCGTGACGGACACCCAGGACCGGGCCGCGGTGGAGCGGGGGGTCCGCGCGATGCTCGCCGAGGCCGCCCGCCTCGACCCGGCCGTGGTCGCCGAACTCCCCGCCGACACCGACCTGTTCGGCCCGCGCATCGCGCTGACGTCGCTCGCCGGCGTGACCCTCCTTGGCACGATCCACGAGCGGTACGGCGTCGACGTCGCCGCCCTGGACCTGAGCCTGGACAGCCTCCAGTCCATCGCCACCCTCTCCGACTTCGTCACCGCCCACGTCCAGGCGCCGTAGTTCAAAAAGGGTGATCCGTACGGACGTGCCGTGACCGGCCCGGGGTGGCCGCGTTGAACGGGGAGCGCGACGGCACTCCCTGCCGCGCGCGAACCGAATCCCTTAAGGAGAACGTGATGTCTCGCATCGCGAAGGTGGCCGCTGTCGCCGTCGGCGCCGGCGCCGTGATGGTCGGCGGGGCCGGCCTGGCCATGGCGGACTCGGGTGCGCAGGGTGCGGCCGTGGGCTCGCCGGGCGTCCTGTCCGGCAACGTCGTCCAGGTCCCGGTCCACATCCCGGTCAACGTCTGCGGCAACACCATCGACGTGATCGGCCTGCTGAACCCGGCCTTCGGCAACACCTGCGCCAACGTCAGCGACGACGGTGTCGACAAGCACGGTGACAAGCACGGCGACGAGCACGGTGACAAGCACGGCGACAACGGCTACGGCGGCTGACGCCAGCCAGTCGAGTCAAGGCAGTTCGAGAGCCCCGGCACCTCCGAGCGCCGGGGCTCTCCCCTGTCCGAAACCCTGCCCGGAACCTTGTCCGGAGCCTTGTCCGGAACCTTGTCCGGAACCTTGTCCGGAAACGCGTCCGCGACCGGTTACGCGTACCGATAGATCCGCGAAGCGTCCTCCAGCTGGTCCGGCGTCACATCCCACGGCGGCAGCTTCTCGTGCCGGGCGACGACCCTGCGGTACTGCCGGCTGCCCGGCTTCGGCGGTTCGGCCGGCTGGTAGCGGTGGTCGCGGTGGCGGGCCTGCCAGCGGGTCCACACCAGGTCGATGAAGGCGTGGTGCAGCCAGAACACGGGGTCGTTGACGGAGGCGCCGCCGAGCATCTCACCGCCCACCCACCGGTGCACCAGGTTGTGGTTGCGCCAGGCGACGCTGCCCCGGCCGGTCCCCCACCCCTCCAGCTTGTTGCGGAAGCCCTGGGTGACCGTCGAGTCCCAGGGCGAGGCGTCGTAGACGGGGTCCTGGAGGGCCCAGTCCAGTTCGCTCTTGGTGGGCAGGGCGATCGGGTTGGCGGCGCGGCCGAGGTCCCGGGTGAGGAACTCGCCGTCCGTGACGTTCTCCTTGAGGGTCCAGTTCCCGGTGGCGTAGGCGAACGGCCCGGTCGTCACCTGGCGGTCGGAGCGCCGTCCGTTGCCGCCGAGGAGGTCCTTCGTCCAGGGCACGGCGGTCGCGCTGCGGTCGCGCGTCCAGTCCCAGTACGGCACGGTCACCGAGGAGTCGACCCGGCGCAGCGCGGTCTCCAGATCCAGCAGGAACCGGCGGTGCCAGGCCAGGAAGGAGGGCGCCATGTGGGCCGTGCGCACACCGCCCTCGCCGTCGGAGACGTAGTAGTCGATGTGTGTCCGCACGAACTCGTCGTACTCGCCGCGCCGTTTGACTGCGAGGAACGCGTTCACGAGTCGCCGCCGCTCGGCGACGGTCAGGGTGCTGACGTCCTTACGCGTATAGACCATGCCGTCCCCCCGTGTGCGTGTGGCCGCCGTGCCCCGGGCGCGGCTCGCGCAGCTGCTCCCCCGGGCCGAGCTCGTCGACCGCGGCGCGGGCCGCCTCCAGCGGGGTGTCGTACGAGCGGTAGTGGTCGACCATGCTCAGCCAGGTGCCGTCGGCGCGGCGCATCAGGTGCAGCGGGCGGCCGTCGACCGTGACCTGCCACTGGGCGGTGCCGTCGGTGGCGACACGGCCGCCCGGGGCGACGGCCCCCTGGATGTGCCGGCCCCGGTACACCTCGTCGAAACCGGAGTCCACCGGGCCGTTCTGACCGTCCTGGCCGTCCTGGCCGTCGTCCGGTGGCCAGGAGGCGGCGACGACCGGGACGAGCACGAGACCGGCGGCGGCGCCGAACAGTCCGCGCAGCGTGTCCCGTCGGCTACTGGCTCTCGCGGTTTCGGCCGGTGCTGCGGGTACGGGTACTCCGTCGGCGTCGGCGATCATGGTGTGCTCCTCGTCCGGGTGCGGTTGTCCGTAGCGGTAACCGCCCGACGGCCCGCCGGGTCACTTCGAAGCACACGGACGGGCCCGGACAGATCACCGTCCGGGCCCGTACCACGTGTTGTCCGCCTACAGCCCCTGTCCGAGGCCGAGGCCGGCGCCCGGCACGGTCTGGAGCACCGGGGTGAGCACACCCGCCTGCGGCAGCTTCGGGTCCGGCAGACCGAAGTTCTCGGGGTTGGGGGCGGTGAGGGGGGCGTCCAGGGCCACGCCGGGGCCGAGGGTGCGCAGGTCGGAGGCGGGGGCGTCGAGGCCGACGTGGTTGAAGCCGTTTCCGAGGATCTCCGGGACCGGCGCGCGCACGTCGGCGCCCGGCAGTCCGGCGCCGACCGGCAGCTGCGGGATGACCCGCTCGGGGATCAGCCGGCCCTCGACATAGCGCGGCCCTTCGGGAGCGCCCGGCATCGGCAGCGGGATCTGGCCGCCGATCTCGGGGAGTTCCACGTTGAGGGACTTCTCGACGCCGTTCAGCGGGACGGGGACGGGGACCGTGGCGATGGCGGCGGCGGGGGTCGCGGCGGCGGCACCGGCCGCAGCGGCCACACACGTCAGCACTGCGGCGAGGGTTCCTCGGGTGGTCGACTTCATCTCGGGTACGGGACCTTTCGACGGGGTTCGGGGCGATGCGTCCGTACCGGGTAACGAGCCGGAAAACGGCTTCAGTTCACAATTCCCCCGGCTGCCGCAGTAGTGCTACCGAGGCATTGTCAGCTCGTCCAGAAATCCCACCATCGGGTCAGGATCAGCATGCCGACGATTCCGATGTGCAGCGCCGGCACCAGCCAGGTGAACTCCGCGAGGAAGGTCCGCAGCGCGGCCGGCGCCGGCAGGAACCCCCGGCGTACGTCGAACGCGACGACGTACCAGAACAGCGGGATCGTGGCGGCCCAGGCCAGACAGCACCACAGGCACAGCGCGTCGATCCGGTACAGGGACTCGAACTGCAGCCAGGACACGAACCCGACGCCGAACAGACAGCCGGCGGTGAAGGTGAGCCAGTACCAGCGGGGGAAGGCGGCGCCGGCCAGCAGGCTCACGCCGACGCAGACGACGACGCCGTAGGCCACCAGGCCCAGCATCGGGTTGGGGAACCCGAACGCCGAGGCCTGGTCGCTCTTCATGACGGAGCCGCAGGACACCACCGGGTTCAGACTGCATCCCGGGACGAATCCGGGGTCCTGAAGCAGCTTGAACTTGTCGAGGGTGATGACCCAGGAGGCCAGCAGCCCGGCCGCGCCGGTGAGGACGAGCAGCAGGGCGAAGGGGCGCCCGGCGCCCGCTGCCCCGGTCATGTGCGTCAGCTGCGCAGGCTGCGGGCGGGCAGGACGATGTGCGCCGCCGCGTCGAGGGTGTCGGCGGCGCCCGCGAAAGCGGTCAGCGCATCGGCCTCGACGGGCTTGCCGGGGACGGCCTCGGGCCACGGGCGGGTGGTGAAGACCAGGTAGGCGTAGCCGCGCTCGGCGACGGCGGCGAGCCACTCCTTCGGGGGCACGCACTGGGCGTTGAGGCCCGGCATGTTCAGCACGGCCGCGCCGGACTGGACGAGCAGGGTGAAGGGCAGGCTGGGCCGTTCGGTGCCGTCCACGACGTTGCCGCCGACCGGCATGCCGTTGTCGCCGAGGAGGTGCTCGATGGCGGCGGCCGTGGTCTCGGCACCGCCGTCGGGGGCGTCTCCGAGGGAGTAGGCGAGCAGGTAGGGCATGTCGCCGCCGTCGGCGGCCTCACCGCTCCAGGGCATCACGACGAGGGTGCCCAGGTCGGCCACGCTGAACGGGCGGGTTGCGCTTGGGGTTGAGGTCACCGCGCGACCCTACCGGCGCGGTACCGGCCGCCCGGCCGTGTTCTCACCCGACCGGAGGACCCCACGGCGTTGCTCCACACGAACGAGGGACCCGGGCGGCACCGAGGGCCGGTCCCGTGCGGTACGGGGCCGGCCCTTCGGGAGGGAGCGCGTGTCAGCCCTGCAGGGGCAGACCGCCGAGAAGCGGGTTGTGGGTGTTGAGCGCGCCGGCCGCGCCCTTGACGGTGCTGAGCACGGAGCCCTTGTTCTCGGTGTCGAGCGCGTTGGACTGGTGCTGCAACGGCATCGCGTCCTTCACCGTGAGGCCGCCCCGGGTGATCGAGTCCACGGCGCCGTTGAGGCTGGTGGGCGTGAGGTCGGCGGGGGTGTGGGCGAACGCGGGCGCGGCGACGCCGGCGAGGGCCAGGGATCCGGCGACGACAGCGGCGGCCTTCAGGGACTTCATCGGGTTCCTTCCAAGGAAACGATTTCGACGCCGTGTACAACGATCTCCGTCGAAAAAGTTTCTGCGTCCCGGGCCTCAGGACCCCGTCGGAAGAGTCACGGCCGACGGGTCGACCGGCAGAAGGGGCGGCTCCAACAGGTCCGGCAGGCTCACGCCGAGGCTCGCCAGCAGTCCGTCGACGACCACGAGCAGGCCGCTCACCAGTCCGGTGACCGTCGGGAGGATCTGGTCGCCGACACCGGAGGCGACCGTGTCGAGCAGCTCGTCCAGCTGCGTCTGCAGGGCGGCGAGGGCGTCGTCCAGGGGGTCGGCCGCCGCGGCCTTGGCGGGCTTCGCCGCCCGGACCTTGGCGACGGCGTCGTCGACGGCGGTGGACAGCTGCGTCGCCCGCTCCGGCGTCAGCCGGCCGTGGTCGGCCTCGCGGGCGGTGCGCTGGCGGGCCGGGTCACCGTCGGCCGCCATGGCGGCGGGCGCGGCGATGCCGAGGACGAGGGAGGCGCAGAGTGCGGTGGAGGCGATACGCCGTACGGACGGACCACGCATGAGGGTTCCTTCGAGGTGAGTGGGGTGAGTCGGGTCTCGGGCCCACTCTGGAATTCACCGTCACGTTCCGCAACAGGAGTATTACCCGTCGTGACGTGGAACGGCCGCCCTCCTGGCGGGAGGGCGGCCGGTGTTCGGCGTCGGAACGTCAGTCGTTGACGCAGGTGTTGCCGAAGGCGGGGTTCAGCAGACCGACCACGTTGACGGTGTTGCCGCAGATGTTGATCGGCACGTGGACGGGAACCTGGATGGCGTTGCCCGACACCACGCCCGGGGAGTGCTCGGCGACGCCGTTCGCGCCACTGTCGGCGGCGGCGATGCCGGAGGCGCCGGCGACGGCCGCGGCGGCAACGGAGGTCAGGACCAGGCCCTTCGCGATACGCGACATGGAGAGGTGCTCCTTGGGGGTTTTGACGGGGGTTTGAAACAAACAATCCGGGCGGGGACGCCCGGCGCAGTGTCAACGCGCGGCAGGGCCGGGGGTTGTGCCGCCAATGGAGTGATGTCCCGCCGGGCGCGCCTTCACCGTTCCGCCACTATTGTGGTGTTTTCGAGGGATTAGTCCGGACAGCGACTAGAGTTACCGCCCGTCCGACGCACCCCTATTGCCAGCAAATCGCACCATTCCGAAAGGGCACCGCTGGTCATGCGCCACTCCCGTTTCCCGGCTCCCCCGGCCCTCCGCGGCCCCCTGCTGCGCAGCGCGACGGTCGGCGTCCTCGCTCTCGTCTCCGTCTGGGCGCCGGGCGCCCACGCGGCCGGCGGGCCGCCCGCCGGCGAGGCGCGGCGGCTGCCCTTCGCCCAGCGCCACCACGCCGTCCAGCACGGCGGGTTCGTCCGCGCGGCCAACTCGGTCATCAGCTGCCGCACCCCGCCCACCGCCCGGGCCGTCCCCGCCTGCGCGTCCGTCCGCGAGAGCGCTCCCCCGGTCAGCAACGCGGTCAACAACGACTTCGACATGTTCTACGTCGACGTCGACGACGACCCCAACACCTACAACTCCTCGCAGGCCGAGGTCCGTCTCCCGCAGGGCGGCCGGGTGACGTACGCCCGGCTGTACTGGGGCGGGAACCTGCGCGTCGGCGAGCAGAAGCCGCCCGAGGACAACGGGCGGGTGCTGATCGCCGAGCCGGGCGGCCGGTACAAGGCGGTGCTCGCCGACACCCTGGTCGGCCATCAGGTGGCGGCCGGCGCCGACGCCTTCCAGGCCTCCGCGGACGTCACGGACCTGGTGCGCTCCAGCGGCCGGGGCCTGTACACGGTCGCCCAGGTCAACGTGGCCATGGGCAGGTCGGCACCGGGCGCCTGGGGCGGCTGGACGCTCGTGGTGGCGTACGAGAACCCGGCGGAGCCGCTGCGGGACCTCTCCCTGTGGGACGGCTTCGACGCGCTCGGCCCGGGCGGGCGGGAGATCCGGCTGAGCGGACTGGCCGTGCCCGCGGGCGCAAAGGGTACTGCGGGCCTCGTCGCCTACGACGGAGACCGGGGCCGTTCGGGTGACTCGCTCACCTACTCGACTGACACCCCGGAGGGTTCGAGGACCGTTTCCGCCCTCTCCGACCCGGTCAATCCATCTGACGATCTGTTGAACTCAACGATCAGCGAGCCGGGGGCGGCTCCGGCGGCGCGCGTCCCGGCGTACGCCAACACCCTCGGCTACGACTCCGACGTGTTCGATCTCGGCGCGGGTTTGCTCCGGGGCGGTGACCGCTTGCGGTTCCGGCTCGTTTCCTCCCGGGACGCGACATGGGCCGGAGTGCTCTTCGTCGCCGTCGACACAAGCACGAGGTAGTCGGCGCGTTCCCGCCCGTCCCGAGCGCCACCGTGAGCGAGGAAAACGCGCGATGCACCAGCCAGAACCCGATGTCGGAACCCGGGTCCTGCACCTCACCCAGCCCGTGGACGGAGGGGTCCCCCGGGTCGTCACCGACCTGGCGCGGGCCCAGCTCGCGGCGGGGTTCCAGGTCACCGTGGCCTGTCCCGACAGCGCCCTCGCCGGCGAACTGCGCTCCCTGGGCGCGGAGGTACGGCGATGGGAGGCGACCCGGTCCCCCGGGCCCTCGCTGCCCGGCGAGGTACGGCGCCTCGCACGCCTGCTCGACGAGGTAAGGCCCGCACTGGTGCACGCCCACAGCGCCAAGGCCGGACTCGCCGGGAGGCTCGCGGTGCGCGGGCGGATCCCGACCGTGTTCCAGCCGCACGCCTGGTCCTTCGAGGCGGTCGGCGGGACCACCGCCGCGCTCGCCCTGAGGTGGGAGCGGTTCGGGGCGCGCTGGACCGCGCGCACGGTGTGCGTGAGCGAGGCCGAGCGCGCCACCGGGGAGCGCGCCGGGATCTCCGGCCGGTGGAGCGTCGTACCCAACGGCATCGACACCGAGCGGTTCTCTCCCGGAACCGCGAACAACGCCGACAGCGCGGATGTCCCCGAGGCCGCGGGGCCGCTGGTGGTGTGCGTGGGGCGGCTGTGCCGGCAGAAGGGGCAGGACGTGCTGCTGCGGGCCTGGCCCGACGTCGTACGGCAGGTCCCCGGGGCGCGGCTCGCGCTGGTCGGCGACGGGCCGGACGGCGAACGGCTGCGCGCCGGGGCGCCGGAGTCGGTGGCCTTCGTGGGTGCCGTCGCCGACTCCGTCCCCTGGTACCGGGCCGCCGACCTGGTGGTGCTGCCCTCGCGCTGGGAGGGCATGGCGCTGGCCCCGCTGGAGGCGCTGGCCTGCGGACGGCCCGTGGTGGTGACCGACGTGGACGGCGCCCGGGAGAGCCTGCCGGACGCCCTCGTACCGCACTGTCTGGTGCCCTCGGAGAACCCGGCGGCACTGGCCGGGGCCGTCACCGGACTGCTGTCCGACACCGCGCTGCGCACGTCGCTCGGTGACCAGGGGCGCCGTTACGTCCAGTCCACGCACGACGTGCGGCACATGGCGGAGGCGGTCGCGGACGTGTACCGCGAACTGCTCGGCCCCACGCCGAAACCGCCGGTCGTGCCCACCGAGTGCAGGGAGTCCATCCACTCGTGACTGCGGAAAGCACTGTCCCCTCGCCCGGCGCACAGCCCGGGTTCTCGCATCTCTCGGTCATCACCCGGGGCGACACCGGCGTCGGCCTCCGGTTCCCCGCCCGGCGTCCCGTCGCACAGCCCGCCCCGCCACTGCCCCTGCTGCTCGCCGACACCGTCGCCGCGCTCGCCGGCGCGGCGGCGCTGGTGACCGCCGGTCACCGCTGGCCGCTGACGGTCCTGCTGATGGCGGCGACCATAGTGGTGCGCCCCCGGCGCGGGCGGCCGGTCACGGGCGTGCTGGACGAACTGCCCGCCGTCTGCGGCCGGATCGCGGTGGCCTGGCTGGCGCTCGGCGCGCTCGCCGCCGCCTGGGACCCGGGGCACGCGCTGCCGGCCCGCACCCTGCTGACCGGCTTCGTCGCGCAGACCACGGCCGGCTGCGCGGGCCGGGCGCTCGCCCATCTGCGCCGCCGCCGGGCCCTGGCCCGGTATCCGCGCGCCGCGCTCGTCATCGGCCCGGCCCCGACCGCGCAGCGCGTCGCCGCCGCCTTACTGCGCCACCCGCGCTGCGGGGTGGAGCCGGTGGGCGTGGTCGCCGAGCGGCCCGACGGCAAGGGAGATCTGCCGGTACTGACCACCGGTCAGGAGGTCCAGCGGGCCCTCGTCCAGAACGGCGTCCTGGACGTCCTGTGCGTCCATCCCGCCGTCCGCGCCAAGCAGGGTCCGCTGCTGCGGGCGCTCGCCGCGTCGGGCTGCGCGGTGTGGGAGGTCGACGCCGACACCCCCTCCTACGCGAGCCGGGAACAGCTCGCCGGGTTCGCCTGCCGGCGCCTGGACCTCGGGCTCCCGCACCGGGGCAGCCTCGCCAAGCGGCTGCTGGACATCACGGTGTCGGGAACCCTGCTGCTGCTGATCAGCCCGCTGCTGCTGGTGTGCGCGGTCGTCCTGCGGCTGACCGACGGACCCGGGGTGGTCTTCCGGCAGGAGCGCATCGGCAGGGACGGACGCTCCTTCACCCTGCTGAAGTTCCGCACCCACCGCCCGGTCGACGCGCACGAGTCCGCGACCCGCTGGAGCGTGGCGAGCGAGGTGCGGATGACCCCCTTCTGCCGCTTCCTGCGGCGGACCTCCCTCGACGAGCTGCTCCAGCTGTGGAACGTCCTGCGCGGCGATATGAGCCTGGTCGGGCCGCGCCCCGAACGCCCCTTCTTCGTCGGCCAGTTCAGCCAGACCTACCCCGGCTACGCGGCCCGCCACCGGATGCGCACCGGGATCACCGGGCTCGCCCAGGTGCAGGGGCTGCGCGGCGACACCTCGATCGAGGACCGGGCCCGCTTCGACAACGCGTACATCGACAACTGGTCGCTGTGGCAGGACGTGTGCATCCTGCTGCGCACCGCGGCCGCCCTCGTGCGACCGACCGGGAGCTGAACCCACCGATGACCCTCGCCCTGTCCCCCTCCCCCTCCCCGTCCCTGCCCCGTACGCGGTCGCTGTCCCCGGTGCTGCCGATGGCCGCCGTGATCGCCCTGCTCGCGCTGCCCGTCCCGCCGGGCGGGGAGGGCGGGGCGGGACCGGCCGACGCGCTCTCCGCGCTCGTCGTGCTGCTGTGCGTGGTCCGGGAACTGCGCCACCCGAGACGCCGGCTGTCACCCTCGGCGGCGGTGGTCCTGGGCCTGCCGGTGGTCGGGCTCACGCTCGCCGCGCTGCACGCCGCCTCGCCGGGCGCCGGGCTCACCGGCCTCGGCCGCTACCTCCAGGTGTTCGTGCTGGTCCCGGCGGCCGTGCTGCTGCTGATCCGGGACCGGTCCGACTTCCGGGTGCTGGTCTGGTCGTTCGTGGGGCTCGCGGGCTGGCAGGGCGCGGTCGGCGTGCACCAGTTCGTCACCGGGACCGGTGCCTCGTACCAGGGCGAGACCATCCGGGCGGTCGGCACCTTCGGGCCGCAGGACGTGATGGGCATGGCGACGGTCGTCTCCCTCGGACTGGTCTGCGCGGTGGGCCTGGCCCTGGGCGGGGCCTCGGCGCGGCAGCGCACGATCGCCGCGGCCTGCGCGCTCGCCCTGGTCGTCCCGCTCGCCCTGTCCTTCAGCCGGGGCGCCTGGATCGCCACCGCGGCCACCCTCTCGGTCCAGCTCGCGCTGGCCGGGCTGCGGCGGGCGCTGAAGGTGGCCGCGGTCGCGGTCGCCGCGGGCATCGTCCTCGTCGGCGGCTTCGGCGTCGGCTCGGACATGCTCCAGCAGCGCATCAGCAGCATCACGCAGGTCACGGACGCGCCCGACCAGTCGGTCACCGACCGGTACACGCTGTGGGCGGCGGCGGTCGGCATGTGGCGCGAACAGCCGCTGACCGGCGTCGGCCTGAAGGGCTTCCCCGAACACCGCGACGCGCACGCCTCCCTCGCCCTGTCCGCCGCCAGCGACACCGACGGCGCGGGCTCCGGCTTCGTCCGCCAGCCGCTGCTCTCCCCGCACAACATGTACCTCCTGGTCCTCAGCGAACAGGGCCTGATCGGCCTGCTCGCCCTCGCGGGCGGCTGGCTGGCCCTGCTGGCCGGCGGGCTGCGCCGGCTCTTCCTCGTCCGCCGCTCCGGCCCCGGCCTGGACTGCGCCCTGGTCGCCTGCGGCCTCCTCGTCTGGCAGCTCACCGACTTCGCCTACGCCGACATCGGCGGCCCCTCCACCGTCCTGACCGCGGTCGTTCTGGGCCTCGCGGCCTGGTGGTCCCTGGCCGACGGGGAGGCCCGCACCCCATGAGGCCGAGGCCTTCCCGAACACGAGGAACACGGGGAACACGCGGGACACGCGGAACACCCAAGACCGACGGCCCCCCGCTCCTGCCGTCGGCACGGGCGGCAACGCCGGTCGCCGTGCCCCCCATGACCGTCACGGACGACGAACTCCCCCCGGCCTCCGGTGGTTTCCTCGCCAGGGCCGCCTTCGTCACCGCCGCGCTCTCCGTCGCGGGGGCGCTGCTCGGGCTGGTGCGGGACCAGGCGCTGGCGCGGCTGTTCGGGGCGGGGAGCGACACCGACGCGTTTCTCGTGGCGTGGACCGTGCCCGAGTTCGCGGCGACCCTGCTCATCGAGGACGGGCTGGCGTTCGCGCTGATCCCGGCCTTCAGCATGGCGCTGGCCCGCCGCGCGCAGGGGGCTCCGGGGGATCCCGTACGGGCCCTGGTCGCCGGCACCCTGCCCCGGCTGGCGTTCGCCTTCACCGCCGTCGGCGCGCTGGCCGCGGCCCTCGCCCCGCAGCTGGTCGCGGTGCTCGCCCCCGGACTGCCCGACCCGGCACTCGCCGTCGACTGCACCCGGCTCACCGCGACCTGCGTGCTGAGCTTCGGACTCGCCGGATACTGCAGCGCCGCCCTGCGCGCGCACCGCCGGTTCACCGCGCCAGCGGCGATCTACGTGGCGTACAACATCGGCATCGTCACCGGGATGGTCGCGCTCGGCGGGGCCTGGGGGGTGCGGGCGGCGGCGGCCGGGGTCGCGGCCGGCGGCTGCCTCATGGTTCTCGTACAACTGCCGTCGCTGCTCGGGCAGTTGAGGAAGCGGACCGTTGCCGGGGAGGCGCCGGGGGAGGAGGCCCGGCCGCTCGACACCGCGCTGCTCGCGACCGTGCTGCTGTTCGCGCTGTGCCGGCAGTCGCAGGTCCTGGTCGAGCGGTTCCTCGCGTCCAATCTGCCCGCCGGGGCGATCTCGCACCTCAACTACGCGCAGAAGGTCGCGCAGATGCCGATGATCCTGTCGGTGATGGTGTGCACGGTCACCTTCCCGGTGGTCGCGCGGGCGCTCGCCGAGGGGGACACCGAGACGGCCAGGGCGCGGGTGGAGCGGGACCTCTCGCTGGCCGCGTGCATCGTGCTCCTCGGCACCGCCGTCGTCGTCGCCTGCGCCCCCCAGATCATCGAGATCCTCTTCCAGCGCGGCGCGTTCGGCCCGAGGGACACCGCGGCGACGGCCGGAGTGATGCGGGTGTACGCGCTCGGACTGCTCGGCCAGACCCTGACCGGTGTCCTCGCCCGCTCCTACTTCTCGGCCGGCCGCGCCCGCTGGTACCCGGTGGGCGCGATGGCCACCGGGATCGTCGTGACCTCCTGGGCCGGCGCGCTGAGCGTCGGCGCCTGGGGCGTGTACGGGATCGCCGCCGCCAACGCGGCCGGCATCACCGTCACCGCCCTGGTCCTGCTGGCCGGTACGGCGAGTGAGCCGCAACCGGCTGAGGCGCCCCGGAGGCGAACCGCTCATCAGCACAGCCCGCGCAGTGTGCCGATCCGCACCCGGGGCGTGCTGCTCGAACTGAGCCGGCCGGTACGGGCGGCCCTGGTGGCCGGGCTGGCCGGCGCCCTCGTCGCCGCCCGCTGCCCCGGCACCCTGACCGCGCTCACCGCCGGCGGTCTCACCGTGACCGTCGTCTTCGTCGTGCTCGGCCGGGCCCTGGGCGCCCAGGGCGTGGTCGACGCACTCCACTCCGTACGTTCCGCGACCCGGAGGCTCTCCCATGGACGCTCCTGACACCAACAGACCGAGATCCGTGCCCTGGGTGGCGATGTACCACTCGGTGGCCGAGGACCGCACCGACGCCACCGACCCGTACCGCATCACCGTCACGCCCGAGTGCCTCGACCGGCAGCTGACCTGGCTGGGGAAGAGGGGCCTCAAAGGGGTCTCCATGGCCGAACTCCTTGCCGCGCCCGACCGCCGCCGGCTCGTCGGCCTCACCTTCGACGACGGCTACGCCGACTTCCTCACCGGCGCCCTGCCCGTACTGCGCCGCCACGGCTGTACGGCCACCCTGTTCGCGCTGCCCGGCCGGCTCGGCGGCGACAACGCCTGGGACCCGCTCGGCCCGCGCAAACCGCTGCTCACCGCCGACGGCATCCGGCGGGCGGCCGACGAGGGCGTCGAGATCGGCTCGCACGGCCTCACCCATGTCGACCTCACCAAGGCCGACGACCTCACCCTCAAGGCGGAGACCGTGGACAGCCGCACCGCGCTCGCCGCCCTCACCGGCACCCCGCCCACCGGCTTCTGCTACCCCTACGGCACGCTCGACCAACGGGCCCTGGACGCCGTACGGAACGCCGGATACGGCTACGCCTGCGCGATCGACCCCGGCCCGCTGAACGGCCCGCACGCGTTCCCGCGCGTGCACGTCGGGCAGAACGACAACTCCCTGCGGCTGTCGCTGAAATACCGGCTGCACCGGTTGCGCCGGCGTCCCGTCGAGGGGCTGCGGTGAGGGTCCTGCACATCATCACCGGGCTCGGCGTGGGCGGCGCGGAGCAGCAACTGCGGCTGTTGCTGCGGCACTTGCCCGTCGAGTGCGAGGTGGTGACGCTGACCAACCCGGGCGCGGTGGCGGCCGGGCTCACCGAGGACGGGGTGCGGGTCGTCGACCTCGGCATGGCCGGCAACCGTGATCTCGGGGCACTCCCCCGGCTGGTCCGGATCGTCCGCTCCGGCGGCTACGACCTCGTCCACACCCATCTCTACCGCGCCTGTCTGTACGGCCGTGTCGCCGCCCGCCTTGCCGGGGTCCGGGCGATCGTCGCCACCGAACACTCCCTCGGCGACTCGCAGTTGGAGGGGCGCCGGCTGTCCGCCGGGGTGCGGGCGCTGTACCTCGCCGGGGAGCGGCTCGGCCGGGCCACGGTCGCCGTCTCGCCCGCGGTCGCCGGGCGGCTGCGCGCGTGGGGCGTCCCGGCGCCCCGGATCGAGGTCGTGCCCAACGGCATCGACCTGGCCCGCTTCCGCTTCGACCCGGCCGCCCGCCGGCGCACCCGGCAGCACCTCGGGCTGCCGCAGAACGCGTACGTCGTCGGCGGCATCGGACGCCTCGCGGCGGGCAAACGCTTCGACGTCGCCGTCCGGGCGCTGGCCCAACTCCCCTCGGAATGCCGGCTGTTGCTGGTCGGTGGCGGCCCCGAGGAGAGCGTGCTGCGGCGCATCGCGCACGAGGTGGGGGTCGCCGACCGGGTCCTGTTCGCGGGCGAGCGCCCCGCCGTGCCCGACGGCACCCCGGGACCCGATCTGCCCTCGCTCGCCGCCGCCATGGACGTGTTCGTCTCCCCGTCCCCGGAGGAGACCTTCGGCCTGGCCGTGGTGGAGGCGCTGGCCTGCGGACTGCCCGTGCTGTACGCGTCCTGCCCCGCGCTGGAGGACCTCTCCGCTCCCGGCGCCCGCCATGTCACCGGCGGCGCCCGGGAGTTCGCCCGCGCGCTGGCCGAGACGCGCGCCGCGGGTCCCGCTCCGCGCACCGCGCCGGACGCCGTCCGGCACTACGACATCACCCGCAGCGCCACCCGCCTGATGGGCGTGTACACAGCCACCGTTTCTTCTTCTGCTGCTTCTTCATCACCCAAGGGAGTCAGTTCCCCATGACCGAGTACTCTCGCCGTCCCGCTGCCCTGCGCCGTGCCAGGGCGCTCCCGCCGTGGTCCCTGCTCGTGGCGGGCGCCGTCGCGGGCGGTCTCCTGGGCGGCGCCTACGGCGTCCTGAAGCCGCCGGTGTACACGGCGACCGCCTATGTCGTCGCCGTACCGAACGAGAAGTCCGACCCGGCGTCCGCGCTGGGCTTCGCGCAGGCCTACGGCCGGGTCGCCACCCAGCTCGCGGTGCTGGGCGACGCGCAGGTGTGGGCGGGCGTGTCGGCGAGGACGCTCCGGCGCGGGGTGCAGACGGCGACCTCGCCGGACGCCCCGATGGTGGCGATCACGGCGACCGCCGAACGCCCCGACCTGGCCGCCGACATGGCCAACGCGGTCTCCCGGTCGCTCACGCAGCACGCGAAGGACACCGAGAAGACCACCAACGTCGAGCTCCAGCAGTTCGCCCGCGCGGTCCGGCCCACCGACCCGTCCTCGGCGTCCCCGGTGCTGACCGGCCTGGTCGGCACGAGCGCGGGCGGGCTGCTCGGCGGGCTGGCGCTGTTGGTACGGCCGAGGCGGGAGCGGGAGCCGGAGGCGCGGGCCGGTGCCCCGACGTCCATGCCCTCGCCGGCCTTCGCCACGGATGTGCACGGCGCGCTGTGAACCCGGCGTACACCACGGAAGTCGTCACCGACGAGCGGGACTTCGCCGCCCTCGCCCCCGCCTGGGGCCGGCTGTACGGGCGGTGCGCGACGGCCACCCCGTTCCAGAGCCACGCCTGGCTGCACTCGTGGTGGCTGTCCTACGGCAGGCGCGGCCGGCTGCGTCTGCTGGTGGTCCGCGACGGCGAGGAGCTGGTGGCGGTGGCGCCGCTGACGGCCGTACGGCGGCCGGTGCCCGCGCTGGTGCCGCTGGGCGGGGCGATCTCCGACTACGCGGACGTCCTGGTCGACGACGAGCACGGCGAGCGGGCCGTCACCGCGCTCACCGAGGGCCTCGCGAGGGCCGCCCGCACCGCGCTGATCGACTTCCGCGAGGTGCGGCCGGGCGGCGCGGTGGAGCGGGTCTACGAGCACTGGAGCGGGCCGCGCCGGCGGGTGGACGACTCGGTGTGCCTGGAGCTGCCGGCCGCGCCGATGGACGAGCTGCTCGCCCGGCTGCCGTCGGCGAAGGCCCAGCGGGTGCGCGCCAAGCTGCGCAAGCTGACGGCGCTGGGGGTCGAGCGGGAGGCCGTACACCCCGACGACGTGGACGGGGCGCTGCACCGGCTCCTCGACCTGCACCGGTTGCAGTGGCAGGGGCGGAAGGTCACCGGCGAGCATCTGCGGCCGAGGTTCTGCGAGCACCTGGTGCGCTCGGTCGGGCCGATGGTGCGCTCCGGAAACGCGGTGGTCACCGAGTTCCGGCTGGACGACGACGTGGTGGCCGTCGACCTGACCCTGCTGTCCCGGCGCCTCGCGGGCGGCTATCTGTACGGCGCCCATCCCCGGCTGCGGGAGCGCAAGGCGGACGTGGCGGTGATGCTCCTCGACGCGTGTGCCGAGCACACCCGCGACGGGGGGCACGGCACGCTGAGCCTGCTGCGCGGCAACGAGCCGTACAAGCACCACTGGCGGCCCGAACCGGTCGTCAACCAGCGGCTGTTGCTGGCCCGGCGGCGCACCGCGCCGCTGCTGTCGGCGGCGCTGTGCGACGTGGCGGCGCGGCGGCACGGCAAGGAGGCGCTGCTGCGCTGGCAGCGGCGGAAGGAGCGTGACGGTGGCGGCGGTTCCTGAGGCGCACCCACCGCCACCGCGTCTCGGCTCACCGGCCGCGCGACCACCAGTCCAGACGCACGCACAGCCTGCCGCCGATCCAGTGCTCGACCCACTCGCCGAGGTTCAGCGGCGTGCAGTTCGACGGGGGCACGGGCGTCGTGGGCTCGGTGGGCGTCGGCTCCTCGCCGCGGCCGGTCAGGATCGAGCGGTAGACCTCGGACGCCCGCGGGTTCTGCCGGCACTGCCAGACGCCGTGCGGGCAGTAGTCGGTCAGGGTGTTGTAGAGCGGCTTGTGCTCGTCCATCCAGGCGAGCATGCGGCGCATGTACTCCGGGTTGTCGCCGTTGCGGAACAGCCCCCACTCCGGGTAGGAGACGGGCTTGCCGTGGGCCTTCGCGAAGTCCACGTGGGCCTGGAGGCCGAGGGGTTCCTTCACCTGTTCGTCGAAGGTGAGACCGGTCGGCTGGTCGTAGGAGTCCATGCCGACGACGTCGACGGTGTCGTCGCCCGGGTAGCACTCGGTCCACGGGACGGCGTCCTTGCCCCTGGTCGGGGTGAAGTCGAACCTGAACCGCTGGCCCGGCACCGCGCGCATGGTGGTGACGATCCGGTTCCAGTACGCCTTCCACGCCTCCGGGTCCGGCCCGCAGCGGTGGGTGTACGTGATTCCGTTCATCTCCCAGCCGAGCACGATCACCGAGTCCGGCACCTGGAGCTTCACCAGCCGCTCGGCGAGGGCCCGGAAGTGGTGGTCGAACTCCCCTGCCGCGCCGCGCTGGAGGAGCGCGCGCACCTCGTCGTCGGGCACGCCCTCCTCGTTGCGCTCCAGCATGGGGACGTTGAGGACGAGCATCCGGTCGTCCTTCTCGCGCCGCCAGTCCGCCCACACGTCGAGGAAGCCGGGCGCGCCCTCGATGTTGCTCCACCGGTCGCCCGGCAGATAGGTGTGCCCGACCCGCAGCTCCGCCCCGCCCAGCCACTCGCTGAGCCGGGCGATCCGGGCGACGCCCCGGGGGCCGTAGTCGAGGTAGGCGCCGAAGGCGGGGTCCGCGGGTGTCGGTTCCGGGGGCTGTGCCACGGCCGGTCCGCTTCCGGACACCAGCGCGGCCGACGCCAGGACCGCCGCCAGGACGGCGACCGGCCGACGGGACCGGGCGCGTCGCTTCTGTGGAGCCATGCCTGCTCCTCTCTTCGCTCTCACGGTGTCACGGAGGGATCCGTACGCATTACTGACACTTAGTCATATGAAAGTCACACAAAAAGGAACGGCGCCACCACAGTTAGCCCGACCTGATGAGACTGGAGAGAAAATGGCCTCCTCCCCCCTCGACAGCCGCGTCCCCGCCGTACTGCTGCGGATCGACCGGAACCCCTTCCACCACGGCACGCTGGGCGCCGTACGCTCGCTCGGCCGCGCCGGAGTCGATGTGCACGTGGTCGCCGACTCGGCCGGGAGCCCCGTCCGAAGCTCGCGCTACGTACGCCAGTTGCATCCCCCGCCGCCGCCCGGCGCCGCGCCCGCCGACATCGCCGCCGTACTGCTGAGGGTCGCCGCGCGCATCCAACGGCCCGCCGTGCTGATCCCGATGGACGACGCGGGCGCGCTCGCGGTGAGCAGACTGCGGGAGGAGCTCGCGCCCGCCTATCTGCTGCCGCAGCAGCCGGGCGCGGTGCCCGAACGCGTCGCCGACAAGGCGGAACTCGCCGGACTGTGCGCGGCGGCCGGTGTGCCGCACCCCGACACCGTTGTCCCCGACAGCGCCGCCCAGGCCGCCTCCGCCGCCCTGCGGCTCGGGCTGCCGGTGGTGGCCAAGTGGAGCAGGCCCTGGCTGCTGCCGACGGACAGCGGACTGCGCAGCACCCTGGTCCTGCGCTCCGCGCACGAGGCGCGCGAGCTGTACCTGCGTACCGAGGAGGCCGGCAGCCCCCTGCTCCTCCAGGCCTTCCTCCCCGCGGGCCCCGACCGCGACTGGTTCTTCCACGGCTACGCCGACCGCTCCGGCACCCTGCGGGCCGGCGGTCCCGGCCGCAAGCTGTCCGCCTGGCCGCGCCGCGCAGGGCTCACGGCGGTGGGCGAATGGACCGATAACCCCCAGGTGCGCACCCTCGCCGAACGGCTCACCCGGAACCTCGGCTACCGGGGCATCCTCGACCTCGACTTCCGCCGCTGCGGCACCACCGGCGACTACCACCTCCTCGACTTCAACCCACGGCCCGGCGCCCAGTTCCGGCTCTTCGCCGACGCCGGCGGCCTGGACGTCGTACGCGCGCAGCACCTGGACCTGACACACCGTCCGCTGCCGCCCCGGGCGCCGCAGCCGGGGCGGTCGTTCGTGGTGGAGAACTACGCGCCGCTCGCCGCCCTGCGCCGCGCCCCCCGCGGCCGTGAACTCGCCTGGTACGCCCCCGACGACCCCGTCCCCGGCCGCGCGCTGTGGGCCCTGTGGGGCGCACACGTCGGCCGCCGCCTGCGGGCCCGCCTGCCCGGGATCCCGCCGGCCTCCCCCGCTGCCTCCACCCCTGTGACCGATCCGAGCGATCCGAGCGACGACGAGAAAGCGAGAAGTTGCTGATGTACGACCTGCTGGTGGTGGGCGCCGGCCCGTACGGCCTGTCCATCGCCTCCCACGCCGCGTCCGCCGGGCTGAGTCTGCGTGTCTTCGGGCGGCCGATGGCCTCCTGGCGCGACCACATGCCCGGCGGCATGTTCCTCAAGTCCGAGCCATGGGCCTCCAACCTCTCCGACCCGGCGGCCCGCTGGCGGCTCGACACGTACTGCGCGACGCGGGGTGTGGCGGCCCGGCACGGGGAGCCGATCCCCGTCGAGATGTTCGCCGAGTACGGACTGTGGTTCGCCCGCAACGCCGTCCCCGAGGTGGACGAGCGCACGGTGACCCGGATCGCGGCCCGCCCCGGCGGCGGCTTCGAGGCGGTCACCGAGGACGGCGAGACGGTGTACGCCCGCACGGTCGCGCTGGCGGTCGGCGTCATGCCGTTCGTCGAGATCCCCGCCGCCCTGCGCGGCCTCCCCTCCGGCCTGGTCACCCACAGCAGCCACCACAGCGACCTCGACCGCTTCCGCGGCCGGGACGTCACGGTGATCGGCGGCGGCCAGGCCGCCCTGGAGACGGCGGCCCTGCTCGCCGAACAGGGCACCCGGGTGCGGGTGCTGGCCCGCGCGGACCGGCTCGTCTGGAACGACGTGCCGCCGCCCTGGGAACGCCCCTGGTGGCAGTCCGTCCGCTCACCGCACAGCGGGCTCGGCCCCGGCTGGCGCAACTGGTTCTACGCGGAGCGGCCCGGGCTCTACCGCCGGCTGCCCGAGCCGAAGCGGGCCCGGATCGCGGCGACGGCACTCGGCCCGGCCGGCGCGTGGTGGGTACGGGACCGGGTGGACGGCGCGGTGGAGGTGCTCCTCGACCACGAGGTGACGGCGGCGCGGCCGATGGAGGGCGGGGTGCGGCTGGAGTCTGAGGGGACGCCGCCCATCCACACCTCCCACGTGATCGCGGCGACCGGCTTCCGGGCCACCCGCGACCGGCTCGGCCTCCTCGCCCCCGAACTCCGCGACACGCTCACCGCGGTCGCCGACGGCTCCCCCGAGGTGGGCCGGGACTTCGAGTCCTCCCACCCCGGCCTCTTCCTGGCCGGCCTGGTGACGGCGGCCGGCTTCGGCCCGTCGATGCGCTTCGTCCACGGCGCGACCTTCACGGCGGGCACGCTGGTCCGCGGCGTACACCGCCATCTGCGCACGTCGGCGCCGCAACTCACGATCCCGACCCCTGGACGGCGTGGGGCCGCCCAGACGGTACGGGGCTGAGCACTCCGGGGAGGCGGTTGGGCTCGGGAGGGCAAGCAGCGCGGGTGCCGGGTGTGTGGGGGGCCGGCACCCGCGCGGTCGGGGTGGGGGGTCCGTGGCGTCAGCGGCGGGACGCGGCGCGGCCCCGGCGGTACAGGATGGCGCCGCCCGCGATCAGCAGGACACTGACACCCGAGGCGGCCAGCATGGCCCCACTGCCGGTGTGCGGCAGCTGCGGTGGCCGGTGAGGTGACTCGTGATGTGAGTGGTGGGGCGGCTGGTGGGGCGGTGTTGCGTGCGGCGGGTGCGCCGGCGGAGTGGTGTGCGGCGGATGCGTGGGAGGGTGCGCCGGGGGATGCGACGGGTGGTGCGGCGGCGGCCCGGTGGGCGGCTTCATCGGCCCGCTCGGCGTGCCCGCCGGGGGCTTCGTCGGCGGTTTCGTGGGCGGCTTGGCGGGCGGTGTCGTCGGAGGCTTGGCCGGCGGCTTCGTGGGCGGCGTCACCGGCGGGTGTGTCGGAGGCTTGGTCGGGGGATGTGTCGGAGGATGCGCCGGGGGTGCCGTGGGGGGCTTCGTCGGCGGGTGGGTCGGGGGATGCGTGGGCGGATGTGTGGGCGGATGCGTCGGGGGCTCGGTCGGCGGGGTGGGACCGCCGCCTCCGGTGCCGTGGTCGGAGTCGCCGTAGCCGGAGTCGCCGTAGCCGGATTCCTCCTGACCCGAATCGCCGTACCCCGAGTCGCCGTCGCCGTAGCCGTGGTTGCCGTCGTGCGAGTCGCCGTGGGAGTCGTCGTTGGTGTCCGGCGTGGCGCCGTGCGGGTGGTCCTTGGTCGGGTGGTCCTGATCGTGGACCTTGTCGTGGTCCTTGGGGGGCGCCGGGTGCGTCCGGGGTGGGGACGGCTGGTGGGCGCAGGACGTGCCGAAGGCCGGGTTGAGCGCGGCGGCCACGTCGACCGTGTTGCCGCAGACGTTCACCGGTACGTTCACCGGGGCCTGGACGGAGTTGCCCGACAGCGCTCCGGGCGAGCCCCGGCCCGTCCCGTCCGTCTGCGAGTCCGCGAGAGCGGCTCCGCCGCACAGGGACAGGATGCTCGTCGTGGCAGCCGCCACGACCATTCCCCTGCTCAGGGTCTGTCGCAACTTCGTTGTCTTCCTGCTTGAAGTGCTGAAAGAAGTGGGAAGGCCGGCCTCGGAACGCGTGGAAGCTGTCCAAGGCCGGCCTCGCCCCAGCCGCACGGCTGGAGTGACGTGTCGTCAGTCGTTGACGCAGGCGTTGCCGATTGCCGGGTTCAGCAACCCGATGACGCTGATCGAGTTGCCGCACGCGTTGATCGCCGCGTGCACGGGGATCTGGACCACGTTGCCGGACAGAAGACCCGGAGAACCGATGGCGGCACCGTTGGCACCCGTGTCGGCGAAGGCCGGAGCGGCACCGCCCAGGGCCAGGACAAGACCCGCGACGACAGCAGCACTCTTCTTCATGGTTTTCCCTTCTCTGCGGCCATGCCTCGTTAGCGGTCGAAACCGAGCGAGCACAATCGGATCGGCTCGCACCATGACCCGCAAGCTTCAAACGAGAGATAGACAGCGAGGGAAACCAATGAACGCGCGCCGCCGGTGAATTCACTCGAACGCCTTCACGTAATTCACGCGTATCGCCCACAAGCGGGCCGGAGAAAAGCAGTCCGGGCGACCCGCTCATGAGGAGCGGACCGCCCGGACAGTGACCCGCGTCAGCCGTTCTGCGCGCCGTTGCCGGAGAGCGCGGAGATGTCGTCCAGGATGTGCGACAGCGGCTCGCTGCCCTTGCCCTGGGTGCTGTTGTCCGCGCACTGCTGGTTCTGCGGGGCAGACAGGACCGGGAGGTCCTGGACGCCGACGTTGGCGACGACGGCGACCAGGGACTGCACGTCGGCCTTCACCGGCAGGCCGACACAGAGCTTGTTGGCGGTGCCTTCGACCAGGCTGGCCTGCGGGCTCAGGTCGCCCTTGGTCACCCGGTTGCCGAACGCGTCGTGCGCGCCGTTGCCGCTGGCGGACGTGGTGCCGCTGTCGTCCCCGATGGCAAGCGCCTGAGGCGCGGCCGCCGCCGAGACACCCATGACGGAAGCGGCGACCGCCGCCACGGCCATTGCCTTCTTCAGCATTTCGCTATTCCTTTCCCTGTCCTGGCCTCGAGCCAGAACCACGTGCCTGCCACCGACTCAACCCGGCGTTCCGGGATTGGTTCCTGCACTTCACCCGATCGGTTTTCCGACACCCCGGACGGCCCCGCACCAATGGGCCATCGGAGTGAACCGGAGGAACCAAACCGCACGGCGGCAGTTGATCAGACCGCTCCGGTGGACGGGGTTTCTCACGAAAGGGACTCAATCAAGTGATCAAGAAGGTACTGGCCACCGCTGCGGTCGCCGCTTCCGTCGTCGGCGCCACCGCGGTCGCCGCCGCCCCGGCGCTCGCCATCGGCAACGACAGCGGCACCACGTCCGCCAGCGGCAACGGCGCCAGCCAGTCGTTCGGCAACTCCGCCACGTTCGGCAACATGAGCCCGCAGATGGCGCTCATCCAGGGTTCCCTCAACAAGCCCTGCATCGGCCTGCCCGCGAAGCTCAACCTGCAGTCGCTCGTCGGCGCGGCCAACATCGGCGTCCAGGACGTCCCGATCCTGTCGGCCCCGCAGAACCAGCAGTGTGTCGAGAACAGCACCCAGGCCAAGGGCGACGAGCCGCTGTCGCACATCCTGGACGACATCTCGGCCCTCTCGGGCAACGGCGCGGCCAACAACTGAGCCCATGTCGCGGCGGGCCGCCGGTCTTCGGACCAGCGGTTCGCCGCTTTTGTGTGCTTTCATCACATTTAGTCGGATCAGGGAGAAGTTAGTGAAAAGTCCGCAACCTTCCCTCCCTGTCATCCGTTGACGATCACGCAGCTCCTCCCCCGGAGTCCGCCTTTTCGAAGGGAACGAACATGAAGAAGCTGTGGGCAACCGCGGCCATCGCCGCTTCGGTCGCAGGCCTGACGGCGGTGGCCGCACCGCAGGCCCTCGCCATCGGTGACGACAGCGGCACCACGTCGGCCAGCGGCAACGGCGCGTCGCAGGAGTTCGGCAACTCGGCCACGTTCGGTGACATGAGCCCGCAGCTGTCGCTGGTCCAGGGTTCGCTGAACAAGCCCTGCATCGGCCTCCCGGCGAAGCTCAACCTGCAGTCGCTCGTCGGCGCGGCCAACATCGGCGTCCAGGACATCCCGATCCTGTCGGCCCCGCAGAACCAGCAGTGCGTCGAGAACAGCACCCAGGCCAAGGGCGACGAGCCGCTGTCGCACATCCTGGACGACATCTCGGTCCTCGCCGGCAACGGCGCGGGCAACGGCTGATCATCCGCACCGCCGTGACAGGGCGGGTCACCGGTTCTCCGGTGGCCCGCCCTTTCGTATGTCTCCCTTTCGCGTGTCTCCCTTGGAGGGCGTGAGCAGTCCGTTGGCCTCGGTGAACTCGCCCTCGACCAGGGTGAAGGCGCGGATCGACTCGGCCCGGGAGACGGCCTCGTCGGCGTAGTCGACGGCCCGCACCTACCGACGCGTAACGGGATTTCGACGGGTTCGGCGGACTCCGCCGTCCTACGACACCACGTCCTTGCGGGCGAACCCCCGGAAGGCCAGGGCGAACAGGACGAGCGCGTAGGTGAGGGAGACGGACGCGCCCTGGAGCATGCCGGACCACTCGGGGGTGGGCTGGACGGCGTCGGCCCAGGCGAACTGCCAGTGCGCGGGCAGGAAGTGGCGCCAGTCGCCGAGGGCGGTGACGGCGTCCAGGACGTTGCCGATGATGGTGAGGCCGACCGCGCCGCCGACCGCGCCGAGGGCGGCGTCGGTCTTCGTCGAGAGCCAGAACGCGAGCCCCGCGGTGACCAGTTGGGAGACGAAGATGTACGCCACCACGATCACCAGGCGCCCGGCCGCCGTGCCCGTGGCGAGTACGCCGCCGGTGGGGAGTTCGAGTGGTCCCCAGCCGTAGGCCGCGCTGCCGACGGCGAGGGCGACGAGCGGCAGCAGGACCATCGCGCCCAGGCTGAGGCCGAGCCCGACGACGAGCTTGGACCACAGCAGCCGGGCGCGGGGCACGGGCGCCGCGAGCAGATAGCGCAGGGAGGACCAGCCGGCCTCCGAGGCCACGGTGTCCCCGCAGAACAGGGCGACCGGGATGACCAGCAGGAAGCCCGCCGACACGAACAGGTTGACCGCGGCGAAGTTGGCGCCGGACGCGGTCGCCGTGTCCATCAGGGTGACCTGGCCGTTGCGACCGCCCGGGGTGCCGCCGATGGCGAAGGCGATGAGCAGCACGAACGGCAGGGCGGCGAGGATGCCGCCCATGACCATGGTGCGGCGGCGCTTGAGCTGGCGGACCAGTTCGACGCGCAGGGGCAGGGTGCGGCCCGCCTGGTAGCCGGAGGCCACCTCGGTGAGCGTGCTCATGCGGAACCTCCGATCAGGGTGAGGAAGGCGTCCTCCAGGCGGCGGTGCGGTCCGACGGACTGCACCGGCACGTCGAGCCGGACGAGTTCGGCGACCAGGCGCTGGGCGGTGCCGTCGGCGTCGAGCCGTACGAGGAGGCCGTCGTCGGTGAGCACGGCGGACGCGATGCCGGGCAGCGCGGCGACCTTCTCGACGACCGGCTCCTCCACGGGGGAGGCGGTGCCGACGAGGAGGGTGTCGCCGGAGCCGACGATCGCGGCGACCGGGCCCGCCTGGACCAGCTTTCCGCGGTCCATGACCACGAGGTGGGTGCAGGTCTGCTCGACCTCCGCCAGCAGATGGCTGGAGACGATCACCGTCCGGCCCTCGGCGGCGTACCGGATCATCACCTCGCGCATCTCACGGATCTGCGGCGGGTCGAGTCCGTTGGTGGGTTCGTCGAGGATGAGCAGGTCGGGCAGGCCGAGCATGGCCTGGGCGATGGCGAGGCGCTGGCGCATGCCCTGGGAGTAGGTGCGTACCGCGCGGGCGAGGGCGTCGCCGAGGCCGGCGATCTCCAGGGCCTCCGCGAGGTGGGCGTCCTCGGCCGGGCGGCCGGTGGCCTGCCAGTACAGCTCCAGGTTCTCCCGCCCGGAGAGGTGCGGGAGGAATCCGGCGCCCTCGACGAAGGAGCCGACGCGGGAGAGGACGGGGGCGCCCGGGCGGATGGCGTGCCCGAAGACGCGGATCTCGCCGCCGTCGGGCCTGATCAGGCCCATCAGCATGCGGAGTGTGGTCGTCTTGCCGGCGCCGTTGGGTCCGAGGAGCCCGAGCACCTGCCCCTTCTCCACGGTGAAGGAGAGATCCCGGACGCTGTAACGGTCGCCGCCCGCGTACTTCTTGCTCAGGTCGGTGATCTGGAGCGGGACCTCGGCGAGCGCCGGGTCGGGGGCGGGCATGGCGGTACGGCGGCGGCCGGTCAGCAGCAGGAGCAGGCCGAGCCCGGCGCCCGCGAGGGGCAGCCACCAGACCCAGGAGGGCAGCGCCGCCGCGGCGGTGGTGACGGCGGGGGCGGTCGGGACCTTCAGGCCGTCGCCCTTGAGGGAGACCGTGTACGTCGCCGGGGTCACCGGGGAGGCGTAGCCCAGGTCGGTGGAGGCGAGGACCAGTCGGAGCCGGTGGCCCTCGTCGACGTCGTGGTCGATCGCCGGGAGCGTGATCGTCACGTCCTTGCCGGCCTTGGCGCCCTCGACGCGGACCGGGGAGACCAGCTGGGAGGGGAGTTCCTGGCTGCCGGCGCCGCTGACGTCGTACACCTTGGCGAAGAGGACGGCGTCGTCGGACGTGGACCTCACGTGCACGGTGACGGTCGGGGAGCCGGTGATCCGCAGGTCACCGCCGACCGGCGCCGACTCGAAGGACGCGAACTGCCCGGGGAAGTCGAGCGAGACGCCGACGCCGAACGCCGAGAGCGATGCGAGGCCGCCCGTGCCGCCGCCGAGGCCGGGCAGCGCCGAGAGGGCGGGCGGGCTGGCTCCGGCGGGGTTGTCGAAGCTCTGCTCGCGCCCGGTCAGCGCGATGGTCTTCTCGTCATTCCCCAGGCCGGGGTACGAGTTCCCGCTCGCGCCGCGCAGCGGGACGGTCCCGTCGGTGGAGTCGACGCCTCCGGTGCGGGTGACGCGGAAGGCGGGTCCGGTGTCGATGCCCTTGTCGCCCTTGAGGTAGCGGTCGAACCAGTTCGCCACCCGTGCCTGCACCCGGCTGGTCTCCAGGTTTCCGCCGTCGTGTCCGCCCGCGATCCAGTCGACGTCGACGGGGGCGCCGTTGGCGCGGATCGCCTTCTCGGCCGCGTCGGCCTGGGAGAGGGTGAAGAGGGAGTCGGCCTGGCCCTGGATGAGCAGGGTGGGCACCTTGATCCGGTCGCCGACGGCGGACGGCGAGCGCTCGTCGAGCAGTTCGCGCGCGGCGGCATCCGGAGTCCCGGACTCGGCGACCCGCTGGTACATCGAACACAGCGCGGGCTCGAACCTGTCGCAGCCGCCGCCGGTGTTGACGAAGATTCCGGCCCACAGCTTCTTGAACACACCGTCGGGGAACAGGGCGTCCGCGAGGTTCCAGTAGGTGATCGCGGGGGCGATGGCGTCGACCCGGTCGTCGTACCCGGCGGCGAGCAGCGAGATCGCGCCGCCGTAGGAGGCACCGGCGACGCCGACGCGCGGGTCGCCCTTCTTGTCCAGCTGGACCTGGGGCTGTTCGGCGAGCCAGTCGATGAGCTTCGACACGTCGGCGACCTCGGCGTCGGGGTCGTTGAGCCCGATCTTCCCGGTCGACTTCCCGAAGCCGCGCGCGGACCAGGTCAGCACGGCGTACCCGTCGCGGGCGAGGTCCTCGGCCTGCTGCCGTACGTCGTCCTTGCTTCCCCCGAACCCGTGTCCGAGCAGCACGGCGGGGCGCCTGCCCTGGGAGCCGGAGGTGAAGTACGAGGTGTCAAGCTTCACGCCGTCCACGGCCATCACCCGGTCGGTGCTGTGCACCGGGGGCGCGTCACCGTCGGAGGCGACGGCCGTCCACGTACCGGCACCGGCGAGCACGACGACGGCGGCCGCGGCGGCGACCAGCCGTCTCGGCCGCCGCGGCGCCCGTAGCACCCGCAAACCGGGCAGTCGAAGATCCATGCTTCAACGGTACGGGGTCAACCTGTCGCCGAGTTGTCGACCGGGGACTGAACTCGGGCCCCTCCCGGGGGCGTACGGGACGGCCGCCGTGTACCGCAGGCGCGGTATGCGGCGGGGGTGTGGGGCGCCGAGGACGGAGAAGCCTGGCGTGCGGTTTCAGTGGCTGCAACTGCCTGACCGCGCCCGGGACTCCTCTGAGACCGGGCACGCAATGCGTCCGTTCCGCGGCGGGCGCCCGGAGGCGGACACGGCGGTGCCCCGCCCGGAGGGGAGGGCGGGGCACCGGTGGTTGGGGGGTCAGTGGTTGCGCGGGAAGCCCAGGTCGACGCCGGAGGGGGCGTCGGCCGGGTCGGGCCAGCGGGTGGTGACGACCTTGCCCCGGGTGTAGAAGTGGGTGCCGTCGTTGCCGTAGATGTGGTGGTCGCCGAAGAGGGAGTCCTTCCAGCCGCCGAAGCTGTGGTAGCCGACGGGGACCGGGATCGGGACGTTCACGCCGACCATGCCGGCCTCGATCTCCAGCTGGAAGCGGCGCGCGGCGCCGCCGTCCCGGGTGAAGATCGCGGTGCCGTTGCCGAAGGGCGAGCTGTTGATCAGCGCCACGCCCTCGTCGTACGACTCGACGCGCAGGACGCACAGGACCGGGCCGAAGATCTCGTCCTGGTAGGCCTTGGCGGTGGTGGGCACCTTGTCCAGCAGGGAGATGCCGATCCAGTGGCCGTCCTCGAAGCCGTCGACCGTGTAGCCGGTGCCGTCCAGGACCACCTCGGCGCCCTCGGCCGCCGCGCCCGTGACGTAGGACGCCACCTTGTCGCGGTGGACCGCCGTGATCAGCGGGCCCATCTCGGAGGCCGGGTCGTTGCCGGGGCCGATCTTGATCTTCTCGGCTCGTTCGCGGATCTTCGCGACCAGTTCGTCGCCGATCGCGCCCACCGCGACGACCGCCGAGATCGCCATGCAGCGCTCGCCCGCCGAGCCGTAGGCCGCCGAGACCGCGGCGTCGGCCGCCGCGTCCAGGTCGGCGTCCGGCAGGACCAGCATGTGGTTCTTCGCGCCGCCGAGGGCCTGGACGCGCTTGTGGTTCGCCGAGGCCGTGGTGTGGATGTAGCGGGCGATCGGGGTCGAGCCGACGAAGGAGACGGCCTTGACGTCCGGGTGGTCCAGGAGGCGGTCGACGGCCACCTTGTCGCCGTGGACGACGTTGAAGACGCCGTCCGGGAGGCCGGCTTCCGCGAGGAGTTCGGCGATCTTCAGGGACGCCGACGGGTCCTTCTCGGACGGCTTCAGCACGAACGTGTTGCCGCACGCGATGGCCATCGGGAACATCCACATCGGGACCATCGCCGGGAAGTTGAACGGCGTGATGCCCGCGACGACGCCCAGCGGCTGGCGGATGGAGGAGACGTCCACGCGGCTGGCGACCTGCGTCGACAGCTCGCCCTTCAGCTGCACGTTGATACCGCAGGCGAGGTCCACGATCTCCAGACCGCGGGCCACCTCGCCCAGCGCGTCGCTGTGCACCTTGCCGTGCTCGGCGGTGATCAGCTCGGCGATGGCGTCGCGGTTGGCGTCCAGCAGCGCGCGGAAGCGGAACAGGATCTCCGTGCGCTTGGCGAGGGACGACTGGCCCCAGGTGACGTAGGCGTCCTTGGCGGCCGCTACCGCCGCGTCGACCTCGTCCACGGTCGCGAACGCGACCTTCGTGGTGACCGCGCCGGTCGCCGGGTCCGTGACCGGACCGAACGTGCCCGACGCGCCTTCGACGGTCTTGCCGCCGATCCAGTGGTTGACGATCTTCGTCATGACCGAGTACTCCTTCACAGATGGCGGCGTCGGGTGGAGACGTGCCGTTCGTACAGCTCACGTGCCTTCACCGCGGACGATCGGGTCGCGGTCTCGGCCACAGGTACATCCCACCAGGCCTGCGCCGGCGGCGGGCCCGACACAGTGTCGGCCGTTTCGGTCTCGACGTAGACACAAGTGGGAGTGTCGGCGGCGCGCGCCTCGGCGAGGGCCTCGCGCAGTTCGCCGACGGTCTTCGCGCGCAGCACGCGCATGCCCAGGCTCGCCACGTTGGCGGCCAGGTCGACGGGGAGCGGCGCGCCCGTGAAGGTGCCGTCCGCCGCGGTGAAGCGGTACGCGGTGCCGAACCGCTCGCCGCCCACCGACTCCGAGAGCCCGCCGATCGAGGCGTAGCCGTGGTTCTGCACGAGCAGGATCTTGATGGCGATCCCCTCCTGCACTGCCGTCACGATCTCCGTCGGCATCATGAGATACGTTCCGTCGCCGACCAGCGCCCAGACCGGACGGTCGGGGGCCGCCAGCTTCACTCCGATGGCCGCCGGGATCTCGTAGCCCATACAGGAGTAGCCGTACTCCAGGTGGTACTGGTCCTTCGACCGCGCCCGCCAGAGTTTGTGCAGGTCGCCGGGGAGGGAGCCGGCCGCGTTGATGATCACGTCCGACTCGTCGGCCAGGGCGTCGAGCGCGCCGAGCACCTGCGACTGCGTCGGGCGTACGTCGGGCTCCTCGGCCTCGTAGCAGGCGTCGACGCGCTGCTCCCAGCGCTCCTTGTCCTCGCCGTACTCGGCGACGTACGCGTCCGCGACCCGGTGGCCCCGCAGCTCTTCGGCGAGCTGCCGCAGGCCGCTGCGGGCGTCCGCGATCAGCGGGAGGCCGGCGAGCTTGTGGCCGTCGAAGGAGGCGATGTTGAGGTTGAGGAAGCGGACTCCGTCGCCCTGGAACAGGGTGTTCGAGGCGGTGGTGAAGTCGGTGTAGCGGGTGCCCACGCCGATGATCAGGTCGGCGGTGCGGGCGAG
The DNA here is from genome assembly GCF_042653945.1 of Streptomyces vulcanius. Taxonomy (NCBI): domain Bacteria; kingdom Bacillati; phylum Actinomycetota; class Actinomycetes; order Kitasatosporales; family Streptomycetaceae; genus Streptomyces; species Streptomyces vulcanius. The sequence goes on from NZ_JBHSFK010000047.1 coordinate 55,708, forward strand.
TTCGTCGGCCGTCGCGGTGCCGGTGTGGCCCACTCCGCCGACGTCCTGGGGGTGGTCGTAGCGCAGCGAGCCCTTGCCGGCCTGGGTGGAGGCGACCGGGATGCCGGTGGCCTCGGCGAACTCGGCGAGGGCGTCCTCGGCGCGGCTGTGGTGGACACCTCCGCCGGCGACGATCAGGGGGCGGTCGGCCGACCTGATCGCGTGGGCCGCCGTGGCCAGTTCGACGGGGTCGGCTCCTGGACGTCGTACGGTCCACGTGCGCTCGGCGAAGAACTCGTCGGGCCAGTCGTAGGCCTCGGCCTGGACGTCCTGGGGCATCGCGAGGGTGACCGCGCCGGTCTCCACCGGGTCCGTCAGCACCCGCATCGCCTGGAGGGCGGCCGGGATCAGGGCCTCGGGGCGGGTGACGCGGTCGAAGTACTTCGAGACCGGGCGCAGGGTGTCGTTGACCGACACGTCGCCCGCGTACGGGACTTCGAGCTGCTGGAGGACGGGGTCCGCCACCCGGGTCGCGAAGATGTCACCGGGGAGGAGGAGGACGGGGATGTGGTTGACGGTCGCCAGGGCGGCGCCGGTGACCAGGTTGGTCGCGCCGGGGCCGATGGAGGTCGTCACCGCGTGGGTGGAGAGCCGGTTGGACTGGCGGGCGTAGCCCACCGCCGCGTGCACCATCGACTGCTCGTTGCGGCCCTGGTGGAACGGCATGTCGTCGCCGTACTCGATCAGCGCCTGGCCGAGGCCCGCGACGTTGCCGTGGCCGAAGATGCCCCAGGTCGCGCTGATGAGGCGCTGCCGTACGCCGTCGCGCTCGGTGTACTGGGCGGCGAGGAAGCGGACCAGTGCCTGGGCGACCGTAAGCCTGGTGGTCATCGGTAACCCTCCGTGTGGTCCGGGTGGAAGCAGATCCGCCACTCGCGGGTCTCGCCGGGGCCCGCCATGACGTTCAGGTAGTACATGGCGTGGCCCGGCTGGGCGATCGACGGGCCGTGCCAGCCGTCGGGAACGAGGACGGCGTCACCGGAACGGACCTCGGCGAGGACCTCGGAGCCGCCCTCGCGGGAGGGGGACACACGCTGGTAGCCGAAGCCGTTCGGGCCGTCGATCTCGAAGTAGTAGATCTCCTCGAGCTCGGCCTCCTCGCCCGGCCGGTTCTCGTCGTGCTTGTGCGGCGGGTACGAGGACCAGTTGCCGCCCGGGGTGATCACCTCGACGGCGATCAGCTTGTCGCAGTCGAAGGCGGCGGCGGAGGCGAAGTTGCGCACGTGGCGCAGCTGGTTGCCGCTGCCGCGTTCCTCGACGGGGACCTCCGGCGCGGGGCCGTAGCGGGCGGGGAGTTGTCGCTCGCACTTCGCTCCTGCCAGGGCGAAGCGGCCTCCCGCGCCGGAGGCGATCGTGGCCCGGGTGTCACGGGGAACGTACGCGAAGTCCGTTACGGACGCGAAAACGCTTTCCCTACCCGAGAGTTGAAACTCGTCACCCTCTGTTCGCACGGTACATCCGCCCTCCAGCGGAAGCACGATCCACTCGCTGTCGCGTGTGGTGAGGGTGTGGGTGCCCCCCGGCTCCAGTTCGACGATCCGCAGGCTGCTGTGGGTCCAGCCGGCCCGCTCCGGGTCGATGTCGAGGACGTGGTGCGCGTCGGCGGTGCTGCCGCGCGCGATGTACAGCTCGGTCTGAGTCATGCGGCCCTCACAGCAGTCCTACGGCGGTGTCCACGGCGGCGGTCACGTCCCCGTCCGCGGGGTACAGCAGCGAACGTCCGACCACCAGGCCCCGGACGGTGGGGAGTTGCAGCGCCCCGCGCCACTTCTCGTACGCCCCGTCCTGGTCGTCGCCGACTTCCCCGCCCAGGAGCACGGCGGGGAGGGTGGAGGTCTCCATGACCTCGGCCATGTCGTCCGGGTTCTCGGTGACGGGGAGCTTCAGCCAGGTGTAGGCCGAGGTGCCGCCGAGGCCGGACGCGATGGCGATGGACCTGGTGACGGCCTCGGCGGAGAGGTCGTTCTTCAGCTTGCCCTCGGGGGTGCGTCGGCTGATGAACGGCTCGACGAACAGGGGCAGTCGGCGGGCGGCCATGTCGTCGATGGCACGGGCCGTGGTCTCCAGGGTGGTGAGGGAGCCCGGGTCGTCGTAGTCGATGCGCAGCAGCAGCTTGCCCGCGTCGAGGTTCAGGCGCTGGATGTCCTCGGCGCGGTGGCCGGTGAAGCGGTCGTCGAGCTCGAAGACGGCGCCCTGGAGTCCGCCGCGGTTCATCGAGCCCATGACGACCTTGCCGTCGAGGGCGCCGAGGAGGAGCAGGTCGTCCAGGATGTCGGCGGTGGCGAGGACACCGTCCACGCCGGGCCGGGAGAGCGCCAGGCAGAGGCGCTCCAGCAGGTCGGCGCGGTTGGCCATGGCCAGCGGGTTGCCGCCGACGCCGAGCGCGCCCCGGGCGGGGTGGTCGGCGGCGACGATCATCAGCCGGCCGGAGTCGGCGATCAGCGGTCTGCGGACGCGGCGGGCGGCCGCCTCGGCGATGGCCTCGGGGTGCTCGGTGCGCAGCCGGACCAGCTCGGAGACGTCGACGCTCGGGGGCGCGCTCGTCCGGGGCTGCGTGATCATGCCCACGCAGCCCGTGTCGTCGGTCTCGTCCGTGACCCCACGCTTGCGCTTCACAGGACCGCTCCGGCCGTGATCGCGGCGTCCACCTCGGCGGCTGTCGGCATCGCCGAGGAGCACTCCAGGCGCGAGGCGACGATGGCGCCGGCGGCGTTGGCGTGGCGCATGATCTTCTCCAGGTCCCAGCCCGCGAGCAGGCCGTGGCAGAGGGAGCCGCCGAAGGCGTCACCGGCGCCCAGGCCGTTGAGGACGTTCACCGGCAGCGGCGGGACCTCGGCGGACTCGCCCTTGCTGTTGACGGCGAGGACACCCTTGGGGCCCTGCTTGACGACCGCGAGCTCGACGCCCGCGTCCAGCAGGGCCTGCGCGGCGGCCCGCGGTTCGCGTACGCCGGTGGCGACCTCCACCTCGTCGAGGTTGCCGACCGCGACGGTGGTGTGCTTGAGGGCCTCGGCGTAGAAGGGGCGGGCCGAGTCGGGGTCCGCCCAGAACATCGGGCGCCAGTCGAGGTCGAAGACCGTGGTGCCGGTCTTGGCCCGGTGCGCGAGGGCGGCGAGGGTCGCCGTACGGCTGGGCTCCTCGCTCAGGCCGGTGCCGGTGACCCAGAAGACGGCGGTCTCGCGGATGGCGTCGAGGTCCAGCTCGTGGGCGTCGATCTCCAGGTCCGGTGCCTTGGGGCGGCGGTAGAAGTACAGCGGGAAGTCGTCCGGCGGGAAGACCTCGCAGAAGGTGACCGGGGTCGGCAGGCCCGGGACCGGGGTGACCCAGCGGTCGTCCACGCCGAAGCCGCGCAGGGCCTCGTGCAGGTAGGTGCCGAAGGGGTCGTCGCCGGTGCGGGTGATCACGGCGGTGGACCGGCCGAGGCGGGCCGCGGCGACCGCGACGTTGGTCGCCGATCCGCCCAGGAACTTCCCGAAGGACGTGACCTGCGGGAGCGGCACGCCCGTCTGCAGCGGATAGAGGTCCACCCCGATCCGCCCCATGGTGATCAGGTCGTACGCCATCGAGTTCCCTTCGTGTCGGCTCGTCCCCGGCCCCGCGAACGGTCCCGTGTCGGCTCTCCACGGCTTTGTAGTCCCGTCCCGCGTACCCTGTCAATAGTTTGTCCAGACATTCGGACCAGGTCTTGACACCCCTCGGGTGAGCCCGCACGCTGGCGGCCATGACGTCGTTGTCACCTCAGTCACAGTCATCAGTTTCCGGGGTTTCCCGCATCCGCGTCGGATCGGCACCCGACAGCTGGGGCGTCTGGTTCCCGGACGACCCCGCCCAGGTCCCCTGGCAGCGCTTCCTCGACGAGGTCGCGCAGTCCGGCTACGAGTGGATCGAGCTGGGCCCCTACGGGTACCTGCCGACCGACCCGGCCGTCCTCACCGAGGAGACCGCGAAGCGCGGCCTGAAGGTCTCGGCCGGCACCGTCTTCACCGGGCTGCACCACGGCGAGGCCGTCTGGGACAAGACCTGGGCGCACGTCGCGGACAACGCGGTGCTCGCGCAGGCGATGGGCGCGAGGCATCTCGTCGTCATCCCGTCCTTCTGGCGGGACGACAAGACCGGCGAGGTGCTGGAGTCCGACACCCTCACGCCCGAGCAGTGGCGCAACCTGACCACGCTGACCGAGCGGCTGGGGCGGGAGGTGCGGGAGCGGTACGGGCTGCAGATCGTCGTCCATCCGCATGCCGACACGCATATCGACAGCGAGGAGAACGTCGTCCGCTTCCTGGACGGGACCGACTCCGGCCTCGTGTCGCTGTGCCTGGACACGGGGCACTACGCGTACTGCGGCGGGGACAGCGTCAAGCTGATCGAGACGTACGGGTCGCGGATCGGGTATCTGCATCTCAAGCAGGTCGATCCGGAGATCCTCGCCGACGTGAAGGCCAAGGGGACGCCGTTCGGGCCGGCCGTGGCGCAGGGGGTCATGTGCGAGCCGCCTGCCGGCGTGCCGGCGCTCGGGCCTGTGCTGGACGCTGCCGCGAAGCTGGATGTCGATCTGTTCGCGATCGTCGAGCAGGACATGTATCCGTGTGCGCCGGACACGCCCTTGCCGATTGCTCAGCGGACTCGGGCTTTCTTGAGGTCCTGCGGGGCTTAGGCGTTCTTCGTCTGCGGGTTGTGTGTGGCTGGTCGCGCCCACGCGGCGGAGCCGCAAATCGATACAGCCCCGCGCCCCTAGGGGAACTGTGGTGGCCGCTTCTAGCATGGGTGCCCATGACTGGGAGCGCTGTAAGCATCCGGCACGGGGAAGGAGCCGGTGGATCCTGGGAGTTGGCCTGTGGCGCTCCCCATCCCCGGCTGCGGCCCGGTGTGATGAGCTACCGCGGGATCCGGCTTGCCATGACTCGGCCCCGGCGGCGTCTCGAGGTGCCGATCGGGGCCGCTACCTTGCTGCTGGGGTTCGAGGGGCCCGTGCGGATCTCCCGGGACGGGCGGGCGCCGGACACGCTCGTGTCCGTGTACTGCGGGCCCACGACCATGCCGGCCGTCGGGGAGCACAGTGGGCGGATCTCGGGAGTCGAGGTGCTGCTGGCGCCCTGGGCGGCGTTCACGCTCTTCCGGACGCCGCAGCACGAACTCGCCAATCGGACCGTGGACCCGGACGAGTTGCCGCACGGCTTGGACTCGTCCCTCGGTGAACTCGCCTGCGGGCTGGCCGCGTTGCCGAGTTGGGAGCGGCGGTTCGCGTTGCTCGACGAGGTGTTCGGCCGCTGGCAGCAGTCCGGGACGCCGAGTTCGGAGCGGGTGGTGCGGGCCTGGTCCGTGCTGGTGGCGACGGGCGGCGCGATGCCGGTGCCCCGGCTGGCCGAGGAGGTCGGGTGGAGCGTACGGCAGCTGGAGAAGCGTTTCCGTGAGCAGATCGGACTCGGACCCAAGGCGGCGGCCCGGGTGCTGCGGCTGCAACGGGCCCGTCGGCTGCTGGCCGCCGGACGGGGCCCCGCCGAGACGGCCGCGCTGTGCGGGTTCTACGACCAGGCCCATCTCAGCGGGGAGTTCAAGGCGATGACCGGGTGCACTCCCGGTGAGTTCAGCAGGGCCAGGCGGGCGCCCTCGGGGGTGGCTCCGGTGGCGGACCGGATGAGCGGGGAGGCGACGAGCCTGGTGCTGCCGGCCGCGGCGGTGGATTGGTCCGGACCGGGTGCGGATTTCTCCAAGACCCGGCGGGCCGGCTGACCGGAGGCTGTAGTCGTCCAGCCAGTTGGTCCGGTCGTTTCTGGTCGGCACCGGTCGTTTCCGGTTGCTGCCGGTCGTTTCCGGGGGGATGGCGGGGAAGCGGGGTCGGGTCGGGTTCGTCGCAGCGAGCCCGGCCCACCTCCTTTTCCGGATTTCTGCATTTCTTCGTCGCTTCTGTCACAAACACCCCACTCCTGTCACATATGTTCCGCATACGCGGGCTGTTCGTCACACGTGGTCAACATCCGCTCGCACAGTGTCACACTGTGTCGTTCACGGGGCACAGGCTGGGTGATCACCAGCGCAGCGCCGGGCTCCCCCGGGCGGCCTCCAGGCCGCCGCCCCGCGTGCGCGGGGAGGTGCGAGTCATGACCGACCGACGGCTCTGGTCCTACAAGGAGATCGCGGCACACATCAGGGTGCAGCCGGACACCGTGCGCTCCTACCGCAAGCACGGGCTGCTGCCGCCGCCCGACCACGTCGAGGGCGGCAAGCCCTACTGGTACGCCGACACCGTGCGCGCCTGGGTGGCCGCGCGGCCGGGCAGCCGGGGGCGCCGGATCGACTGAATCCGGCCTCGGCACCTCAGCTCCAGGGCTCGATCACCGTCACTCCCGCCCCGGGCGCCGTGTCCAGCGCGGCCAGCGCGGCCGGTACGGCGTCCAGGGCGATCGTCGAGGTCACGAGCAGGTCGGGACGGAGCACGCCCGCCCTGACCGCCTCCAGCATCTCGGGGTAGGCGTGGGCCGCCATGCCGTGGCTGCCCAGGAGTTCCAGTTCGAGGGCGATGGCGCGGGCCAGCGGGACGGGGGTCGTACCGTCGGGTGAGGGGAGCAGGCCGACCTGGACATGACGGCCCCTGCGGCGCAGGCCGTTGACGGAGGCGGCGGAGGTGGCCGGGGAGCCGAGGGCGTCCAGGGAGAGATGGGCGCCGCCGCCGGTGAGGTCGCGGACCGCCGCCGCCGTGTCGGACACGGTCCGGGCGTCCACGCACTCCGCCGCACCGAACCTCCGCGCCAGGTCGAGGGCGCCCGGCGAGACGTCCACCGCCACCACCCGCGCCCCGCTCGCCGCCGCGATCATCACCGCCGACAGGCCCACCCCGCCGCAGCCGTGCACCGCGACCCACTCCCCCGCCGCGACCCGGCCCTGCCGTACGACGGCCCGGAACGCGGTGGCGAACCGGCAGCCCAGGGAGGCGGCCGTGGCGTAGGAGAGGTCGTCCGGGAGCGCCACCAGGTTCACGTCGGCGTGGTCCAGGGCGACGTACTGGGCGAAGGAGCCCCAGTGCGTGAAGCCGGGCTGGGTCTGGCGCTCGCACACCTGGTGGTCGCCGGCCGCGCAGGACGGGCAGCTGCCGCAGCCGCACACGAAGGGGACGGTGACCCGGTCACCCGGCCGCCAGCGGGTGACCAGCGCTCCGGTCTCCTCGACGACTCCGGCGAGTTCATGGCCGGGGACGTGCGGCAGGACGATGTCCGGGTCATGGCCCATCCAGCCGTGCCAGTCGCTGCGGCACAGGCCGGTGGCCTCGACGCGCACGACCACTCCGTGCCCGGTGGGCCGGGGGTCGGCCACCTCCCGTACCTCGGCCGGCTCGCCGTACCGCTCGAACACCACAGCCCGCATGGGTCACTCCCCGCTCCACACTCCGCCGGCTCCCGGATCTCCGCCGGCACTCGGATCTCGTCGAACGCTAGCCTCGGGCGTTGATCGTCCGCCGGGCGGGCGGGGCGTACCTCCCATAAGGTGCCGGTAAATCTGCCCTGTACCCGTACGAGGGGATTTGCCGTGACCTACTCCCCGCCGCCCGGCACACCCCGGGCCCGTATCCCCGGACCGCAGCAGCCTCCGCCGGCCCAGCCGCGGATCCGGGCCGGGCTGTGGAAGCGCTGCCTGGTGGGCGGACTGGGACTGTGGGCGCTCACCGCGCTCGTCACGTACGTCACGGGGAACACCGCCCTGCTGCCGACGCCGATCCTGCTCGGCAGCTTCCTGGTACCGGTCTGCTTCGTCCTGTGGGCGTACGAGTGGCACGGCCGTGACCTGGGCGTGAGCACGATCCTGGGCTGTTTCCTGACCGGCGGGACGCTGGGGGCGCTCGGCGCGTCGGTGATGGAGTCGTATCTGCTGCGGCCCTCGCTGTGGATGTTCGCGGGCGTCGGACTGATCGAGGAGGCGGTGAAGCTCGGCGCGCTGGTGTTCGTGCTGCGGCGGCAGACCCGGGTGCGGGGGCTGCGGGCGGGGCTGGTGCTGGGCGGGGCCGTCGGATTCGGGTTCGCGGCGCCGGAGAGCGCCGGGTACGCCTTCCACGCGGCCGTCTCGACCACCGGCGTCGATCTCGGGGCGCTCCTCGAGACCGAGATCCCGCGCGGGGTGCTCGCGCCGTTCGGGCACGGGCTGTGGACGGCGGTGGCCGGCGGTGTGCTGCTCGCGTACCGCCGCCCGAACGGGCGCTTCCGGTTCGCCACGCCGGTCGTCGGCGCGTACCTGGGCGTCTCCCTGCTGCACGCCCTGTGGGACTCCACACACGGCATCGCGATCCGGCTGGTGACCCGGCTGAGCGGCGCCGGCCCGGACCGGCGGCTGTTCGGTGAGGGGTACATCCCGGCGCCGACCACCGAACAGCAGCACCTCTTCACCCTGTTCTCGGTGGGAGGGATGGCTCTCGTGGCGCTGGCGGGGGTGGCCTGGGTGCGCTCCCTCGCGCGTCAGGATCCCTTCTGGAGTGGTCCCCGGAGTCCGTCTCCGGGTCGTTCCCGGAGCCCTTGGAGAAATACCCCCTAGGGGTATAGTGTCGGTTAGTGGGGGAGCCCTCGGGCTCCCCATCGACCCCACCTGTCTCTGCGAGGAGAACGACATGAGCGCCCACACCGACACCTCGGCCGCCGTCACCACCGTCTACAAGGTGAGCGGCATGAGCTGCGGCCACTGCGAGGGTGCCGTCTCGGGCGAACTCTCCGAGCTGCCCGGGGTCTCCTCGGTGAAGGCCGTCGCCGCCAGCGGCGAGGTCACGGTCGTCTCCGCCGCCGCCCTGGACGAGGAGGCCGTCCGCGCCGCGATCGACGAGGCCGGCTTCGAGCTCGTCGGCCAGGCCTGAATCACCCTCCGAGGGAAGCCCGCCGCCATGACCAGCAGCACTGTCACCGACACACCGATAGCCGACCCGGCCGCCTCTGAGATCGAACTGCTCATCGGCGGGATGACCTGCGCGACCTGCGCCACCCGTGTGGAGAAGAAACTCAACCGGATGGACGGCGTCACCGCGACGGTCAACTACGCCACCGAGAAGGCGCGGGTCAGCTACCCGGCCGGTGTCGGGGTCGCGGATCTGATCGCGACCGTGGTGAAGACCGGGTACACCGCCGAGGAGCCGGTCCGGCCGGTCCAGCCGGTCGGGGAGGAAGAGCCGGAGCCGGACCTCGAACTCGCCGCCCTGCGCCATCGGCTGCTCGTCTCGGTCCTCCTCGCCGTGCCCGTCGTGCTGATGGCGATGGTCCCGGCGTTGCAGTTCGACAACTGGCAGTGGCTCTCGCTGACGCTGGCCGCGCCGGTGGTCGTCCACGGCGGCGGGCCCTTCCACAAGGCCGCCTGGACGAATCTGCGGCACGGCGCCGCCACCATGGACACCCTCGTCTCGATCGGTACGCTCGCCGCGTTCGGCTGGTCGCTGTGGGCGCTGTTCCTCGGCGACGCCGGTATGCCCGGCATGCGGCACCCCTTCGAACTGACCCTCTCCCGCACGGACGGCTCCTCGGCGATCTACCTGGAGGTCGTCGCCGGGGTCACCGCCTTCCTCCTGCTCGGCCGCTATCTGGAGGCCCGCAGCAAGCGGAGCGCGGGGGCCGCGCTCAGGGCGCTGATGGAGCTGGGCGCCAAGGACGTCGCCGTACTGCGGACGGACGGACGGGAGGAGCGGATCCCGGTCGACCGGCTGGCCGTCGGGGACCGGTTCGTCGTCCGGCCCGGGGAGAAGGTCGCCACCGACGGAACGGTGGTGGAAGGGGTCTCGGCGGTCGACGCCTCGATGCTCACGGGTGAGTCGGTGCCGGTGGACGTCGGCCCCGGGGACGCCGTGACCGGCGCGACCGTGAACGCCGGCGGGCGGCTCGTCGTCGAGGCCACCCGGATCGGCGCCGACACCCGGCTCGCGCGGATGGCCAAGCTGGTCGAGGACGCGCAGAGCGGCAAGGCGGACGTGCAGCGGCTGGCCGACCGGGTCGCCGGGATCTTCGTACCGGTGGTGCTGGCGCTCGCGGTCGCGACCTTCGGCGGCTGGCTCGGCGCCACCGGGGACGCCGTCGCCGCGTTCACGGCCGCCGTCGCCGTCCTGATCATCGCGTGTCCGTGCGCGCTCGGTCTCGCGACCCCGACCGCGCTGCTTGTCGGTACCGGCCGGGGCGCGCAGCTCGGCATCCTCATCAAGGGGCCCGAGGTGCTGGAGTCCACGCGGCGCGTCGACACCGTCGTCCTCGACAAGACCGGGACCGTCACCACCGGCCGGATGACCCTCCACCAGGTGTACGTCGCCGACGGCGCCGACGAGGAGGAGCTGCTGCGGCTCGCGGGCGCCCTGGAGCACGCGTCCGAGCATCCGGTCGCCCGGGCGGTGGCCGCGGGCGCGGAGGAGCGGGTGGGGCGGCTGCCGGCCGTCGACCACTTCGAGAACGTGCCCGGACGGGGCGTGCGGGGGCGCGTGGAGGGGCGCGAGGTGGCCGTGGGGCGGCTTTTCGAAGAGCTTCCCCAGGACGTGGCCCGCGCCAAGGAAGAGGCCGAGCGCGGCGGCCGTACGGCTGTCGTCGTCGGGTGGGACGGAGCGGTGCGCGGTGTGCTCGCGGTCGCCGACACGGTCAAGGAGACCAGCGCGGAGGCCGTGCGGGAACTGCGCGCGCTGGGGCTCACGCCGGTGCTGCTGACCGGGGACAACCGGGCGGCGGCCGAGGCGGTGGCGGGCGCCGTCGGGATCGACGAGGTGATCGCCGAGGTGCTGCCCGAGGACAAGGTGGACGTCGTACGGCGGCTGCAGGGCGAGGGCCGGGTCGTGGCGATGGTCGGGGACGGCGTCAACGACGCCGCCGCGCTGGCCGCCGCCGATCTGGGGCTCGCCATGGGCACCGGGACGGACGCGGCGATCGAGGCGAGCGATCTGACGCTGGTGCGCGGGGATCTGCGGGTGGCGGCGGACGCCATCCGGCTGTCGCGGCGGACCCTGGCGACGATCAAGGGCAATCTCGTGTGGGCGTTCGGATACAACGTGGCGGCGCTGCCGCTGGCCGCGGCGGGACTGCTCAACCCGATGATCGCGGGTGCGGCGATGGCCTTCTCGTCGGTCTTCGTCGTCACGAACAGCCTGCGGCTGCGGGCCTTTCAGTAGGACTGTCGGACCTTACCGACGGTAAGACCGGACCTTTAGGCCTGACCCCCTGGAGTCCGGCGCGAGCCTCACATAAGCTCTTCACAAGGCTCGCGCATCATCCTTACGCTTGGGCCTCGATTGCTGTATCTGGGCCCTTGCGTATCTAACGGGACATATGCAAGAGACACAGATCACAGTGATGTGAACGTAACCACCGAAGGGGTTCGAAGGTCTAAGTTGACGGTGTCGGAAAGCGTCTTGGGGGGCGCCGACCGGCATCTGGGGATGTCTTGGGGGACTTCCTCAGAGATGCGTTGCCGGGGCACGTACACCGGGAAGCTTTGAGCGGCCCTCCCAGCGTGCGCGTCCCGGCAGATCGCACTGTGCGGTAGTGCGGCGAGTTCTGCTCGTTCTGCTCAACCGCGCGCACGACAACCGCACACACAACCGCATAACGAAACAGCGAATTCAGGCGCTGTCCTCACAAACGCCCGGCCGGATCCCGTGGGGGGAATCCGCACCGGGACATGGGAAGGCGCCCTGGACGTCGGCCCGTGGGGGGACCGCCGCCAGGGCGCCTTCCGCTATGCCTGCCACGTTGTCACCTGCGGGTGCGTGGGGGTTGTTCGCGCAGTTCCCCGCGCCCCTTAGGGGGCGCGGGGAACTGCGCGAACGGCCACGGACTACCCGCACCCGGCGACGGCGGCCCGCAGCCAACGGCGGGGAACCGAACGGCTCCCCGTCGGCAGGCGTCAGCGCTCTTCGACCGGTACGAAGTCGCGCTCGACGACGCCCGTGTAGATCTGGCGGGGGCGGCCGATGCGGGAGCCCGGCTCTTTGATCATCTCGTGCCACTGGGCGATCCAGCCCGGCAGGCGGCCGAGGGCGAAGAGGACCGTGAACATCTCGGTCGGGAAGCCCATGGCCCGGTAGATCAGACCGGTGTAGAAGTCGACGTTCGGGTAGAGGTTGCGCGAGACGAAGTAGTCGTCGGAGAGCGCGTGCTCCTCCAGCTTCAGCGCGATGTCCAGCAGCTCGTCGGACTTGCCGAGGGCCGAGAGGACATCGTGCGCCGCCGCCTTGATGATCTTGGCGCGGGGGTCGAAGGACTTGTACACCCGGTGGCCGAAGCCCATCAGGCGGACGCCGTCCTCCTTGTTCTTCACCTTGCGGATGAAGGTGTCGACATCGCCGTCACCGGCCTGGATGCCCTCCAGCATCTCCAGGACGGACTGGTTGGCGCCGCCGTGCAGCGGGCCCCACAGCGCGTTGATGCCGGCCGAGATCGACGCGAACATGTTCGCCTGGGACGAGCCGACCAGACGGACCGTGGAGGTCGAACAGTTCTGCTCGTGGTCCGCGTGGAGGATGAGCAGCTTGTCGAGGGCGGAGACGACGACCGGGTCGAGGTCGTACTCCTGCGCGGGGACCGAGAAGGTCATGCGGAGGAAGTTCTCGACGTAGCCGAGGTCGTTGCGCGGGTAGACGAACGGGTGACCGATCGACTTCTTGTACGCGTACGCGGCGATCGTCGGAAGCTTGGCGAGCAGCCGGATCGTGGAGAGGTTGCGCTGCTTCTCGTCGAACGGGTTGTGGCTGTCCTGGTAGAACGTGGACAGCGCGGAGACGACCGACGACAGCATGGCCATCGGGTGGGCGTCGCGCGGGAAGCCACGGTAGAAGTTCTTGACGTCCTCGTGCAGCAGGGTGTGCTGCGTGATGTCGTTCTTGAAGACGGTGAGCTCGTCGACGGTGGGCAGCTCGCCGTTGATCAGGAGATAGGCGACCTCGAGGAAGGTCGAACGCTCGGCCAGCTGCTCGATCGGGTAGCCGCGGTACCGGAGGATGCCCTGCTCGCCGTCAAGGTATGTGATGGCGGATTTATACGCGGCCGTGTTGCCGTAGCCGCTGTCCAGGGTCACCAGACCGGTCTGGGCGCGAAGCTTCCCGATGTCGAAGCCCTTGTCGCCGACGGTGCTGTCGATCACCGGGTAGGTGTACTCGCCGTCGCCGTACCGCACTACTACAGAGTTGTCGCTCACGTCATCCCTCACCGACGTTGTGCCTCTTCTTCGAGGTTGCCCTGACTGTCTCTACCATCCCCCATTTGGCGCAGGTGAGTGCACTCGGGGTCGACCATTGGGCCCATCGGCGGCACTGAGTGCCGCCAACTTGCTCATCCTGCCGCCTTCGTCACGGTTGGGGAAGTGCCCTGTGACCTTTGTGACTCATTTGATCGATCATTTTTTGTGGTCGCTGGTCATTGACGGGTGCCACCGGCCTCACCGGCTCACTGCCCCGCGAGGCGGAAGTCCAGCGCCGTGCAGCGGCGGCCCGCGGACACCGTGCGCACCGCCTGGCCGATCGCCTTGCGTGAACCGACGAGCACGACCAGCTTCTTCGCGCGGGTGACAGCCGTATACAAAAGGTTCCGCTGAAGCATCATCCATGCTCCCGTGGTGACGGGGATCACCACGGCGGGATATTCACTCCCCTGTGAACGGTGGATCGTCACCGCGTACGCGTGGGCCAGTTCGTCCAGTTCGTCGAACTCGTACGGCACCTCCTCGTCCTCGTCCGTCAGCACCGTGAGGCGCTGGTCCACCGGATCGAGCGAGGTGACCACCCCCACGGTGCCGTTGAAGACACCGTTCTCCCCCTTCTCGTAGTTGTTGCGGATCTGCGTGACCTTGTCGCCGACGCGGAAGACCCGGCCGCCGAACCGCTTCTCGGGGACGTCGGGGCGGCCCGGGGTGATCGCCTGCTGGAGCAGACCGTTGAGCGTGCCCGCGCCGGCCGGGCCGCGGTGCATCGGCGCGAGCACCTGGATGTCCCGGCGCGGGTCCAGGCCGAACTTGGCGGGGATGCGGCGGGCGGCGATGTCCACGGTGAGCCGGCCGGCCTCCTCGGTGTCGTCCTCGACGAAGAGGAAGAAGTCCTTCATGCCGTCGGTGACCGGGTGCTGCCCCGCGTTGATCCGGTGCGCGTTGGTCACCACACCGGACTGCTGGGCCTGCCGGAACACGCGCGTGAGGCGCACGGCGGGCACCGGGCCGCCGTCCGCGAGGAGGTCGCGCAGCACCTCGCCCGCGCCGACGCTCGGCAGCTGGTCGACGTCCCCGACGAAGAGCAGGTGCGCGCCCGGCGCCACGGCCTTCACCAGCTTGTTGGCGAGGAGCAGGTCCAGCATCGACGCCTCGTCGACCACCACCAGGTCGGCGTCCAGCGGGCGGTCCCGGTCGTAGGCCGCGTCGCCGCCGGGCCTGAGCTCCAGGAGCCGGTGCACGGTGGACGCCTCGGCGCCGGTCAGCTCGGCGAGACGCTTGGCGGCGCGGCCGGTGGGGGCCGCCAGTACGACCTTCGCCTTCCTCGCCTTCGCCAGTTCCACGATCGAGCGGACCGTGAACGACTTGCCGCAGCCCGGGCCGCCGGTGAGCACGGCGACCTTCTCGGTCAGCGCGAGCTTCACCGCCGCCTCCTGCTCGGGCGCGAGCTCGGCGCCGGTGCGCCGCCCGAGCCAGGCCAGCGCCTTGTCCCAGGCCACGTCACGGAAGGCCGGCATCCGGTCCTCCGGTGTGCGCAGGAGGCGCAACAGCTGGGCGGAGAGGGACAGTTCGGCGCGGTGGAAGGGGACGAGGTAGACGGCCGTGACGGGCTCGTCGGTGCCGTCGGGCCCCGGCACCTTCTCCCGTACGACACCCGGATCCTCGCCCTCCTCCGGGGGCTCGGCCAGTTCGGCGAGGCACTCGATGACCAGGCCGGTGTCGACCTGGAGCAGCTTCACCGCGTCGGCGATCAGCCGCTCCTCGGGGAGGTAGCAGTTGCCCTGGTCGGTGGCCTGCGACAGCGCGTACTGCAGGCCCGCCTTGACCCGCTCCGGGCTGTCGTGCGGGATGCCGACGGACTGGGCGATCTTGTCGGCGGTGAGGAAGCCGATGCCCCAGACGTCGGCGGCCAGCCGGTAGGGCTGGTTCTTCACGACGGAGATGGAGGCGTCGCCGTACTTCTTGTAGATGCGCACGGCGATGGAGGTGGACACCTCGACGGTCTGGAGGAAGAGCATGACCTCCTTGATCGCCTTCTGTTCCTCCCAGGCGTCGGCGATCTTCTTCGTGCGCTTCGGACCGAGCCCCGGGACCTCGATCAGCCGCTTGGGCTCCTCCTCGATGACGGTGAGGGTGTCGATGCCGAAGTGCTGGGTGATCCGGTCGGCGAAGACCGGTCCGATGCCCTTGACCAGGCCGGAACCGAGGTAGCGGCGGATGCCCTGGACGGTGGCCGGCAGCACGGTCGTGTAGTTCTCCACCGTGAACTGCTTGCCGTACTGGGGGTGCGACCCCCAGCGGCCCTCCATGCGGAGGGATTCGCCGACCTGCGCACCGAGCAGCGCCCCCACGACCGTCAGCAGATCGCCGGCGCCTCTGCCGGTGTCGACCCTCGCGACCGTGTAGCCGTTCTCCTCGTTGGCGTACGTGATGCGCTCGAGGACCCCCTCGACCACCGCCTGATTGGACATGATCCGACCGTACCGGTGGGGTCTGACATCACGATCCGGTCTCGGGGTATTGCCTCCCGCCGTGTAATCGATTCCAATCCTCAGTGCACGGGGTCGTGTAATCGATTCCACGAGTTCCACAAGGAGGTGGAGCGGCGATGGCGAGCATCAAGGACGTCGCTGCCGAGGCGGGGGTCTCCGTCGCCACGGTGTCGCGGGTCCTGAACGACCATCCGTCGGTCAGCGACGACGCACGCACGCGTGTGCTGGCCGCCGTCCAGACGCTGGGCTACCGCCCGAACGCCGTCGCCCGGTCGCTGCGCACCGACCAGACCCACACCCTCGGCCTGGTCATCAGCGACGTGATGAACCCGTACTTCACCGAACTGGCCCGCTCCGTCGAGGAGGCGGCCCGCGCGCTCGGCTACAGCGTGATCATCGGGAACGCCGACGAACGGCCCGACCTCCAGGACCACCACGTACGGACCCTGCTGGACCGCCGTATCGACGGCCTCCTCGTCTCCCCCACCGACGGCGGCTCCCCGCTGATGCTGGACGCCGCGCGCGGGGGGACGCCGATGGTGTTCGTCGACCGGTGGATCCCGGGCGTCGAGGTGCCCGTGGTGCGGTCCGACGGACGGGCCGCCGTACGGGACCTCGTGGCGCATCTGCACCGGCTCGGGCACCGGCGGCTCGCGATCATCGCGGGCCCGGCGGCCACCACGACCGGGCGCGAGCGCGTCGACGCCTTCCGGGAGGCCCTCGCCGCGTACGGTCTCGGCCTCCCCGACGCCTACATCGGCCAGGGCGACTTCCAGGCCGAGAGCGGACGCCGGGTCACCGAGGGCTTCCTCGACCTGCCCGAGCCGCCCGAGGTCGTCTTCGCCGCCGACAACCTGATGGCACTGGGTGCCCTGGACGCCGTACGCGCGCGTGGGCTTCGCGTTCCGGAGGACATCGCACTGGCCGCGTTCGACGACATCCCGTGGTTCGTGCACACCGATCCCCCGATCACCGCGATCGCCCAGCCCACGGGCGAGCTGGGGCGCGCCGCCGTGCGCGCGCTGGTCGACCGGATCGAGGGGCGGCCCCCGCAGTCCGTCACTCTCCCCGCCCGGCTCGTCGTACGCCGCTCCTGCGGCGAACCCGGCGAGTCCCCCGCAACGAACAGGAGCCAGTCGTGAGCAACGCGGACGAGTTGCTGCGCATCGAAGGCATACGCAAGACCTTCCCCGGTGTGGTCGCGCTCGACGGCGTCGACTTCGATCTGCGCCGGGGCGAGGTGCATGTGCTGCTCGGTGAGAACGGCGCGGGCAAGAGCACCCTGATCAAGATGCTCTCCGGCGCCTACCGCCCCGACGCCGGGCGGATCCTGGCCGACGGGGCGGAGGTGCGCATCCATGGCGCGCAGGACGCCGAGCGCCTCGGGATCGCCACCATCTACCAGGAGTTCAACCTCGTACCCGATCTGACGGTCGCCGAGAACATCTTCCTGGGGCGCCAGCCGCGCCGCTTCGGGATGATCGACCGGAAGACGATGGAGGCCGAGGCGGCCGTTCTGCTGGAGCGGGTGGGCGTCGACGTCCCGCCACGCGCGCGTGTGCGTGAACTCGGCATCGCGCGCCTCCAGATGGTCGAGATCGCCAAGGCGCTGAGCCTGAACGCGCGCGTGCTGATCATGGACGAGCCGACCGCCGTGCTGACCTCGGAGGAGGTCGAGAAGCTCTTCGCCATCGTGCGCAAGCTGCGCGAGGACGGCGTGGGCATCGTCTTCATCACGCATCACCTGGAGGAGATCGCCGCCCTGGGAGACCGGGTGACGGTCATCCGCGACGGCAGGTCCGTCGGGCAGGTGCCCGCCGCGACGCCCGAGGACGAGCTCGTACGGCTCATGGTGGGCCGTTCCATCGAGCAGCAGTACCCACGCGCGCGTGCCGACAAGGGCGCCGCCCTGCTGTCCGTCGAGGGCCTCACCCGGGACGGCGTCTTCCACGACGTCGGCTTCGAGGTGCACGCCGGTGAGGTCGTCGGCATCGCGGGGCTCGTCGGCGCCGGGCGTACGGAGGTGGTGCGGGCCGTGTTCGGCGCGGACCCGTACGACCGGGGGACCGTGAAGGTGTCCGGCGCCCCCGTGCCCCGGTCCGACGTGAACGCGGCCATGGCGGCCGGGATCGGGCTTGTGCCCGAGGACCGCAAGGGCCAGGGGCTGGTGCTCGGGCAGTCGGTCGAGGAGAACCTCGGCCTGGTGACCATGCGGGCCGCGACCCGGGGCGGCCTGGTGGACCTGAAGAGCCAGCACACCGCCGCCGCACGGATCGCCGAGCAGCTCGGCGTGCGGATGGCGGGCCTCGGCCAGCAGGTGCGCACGCTCTCCGGCGGCAACCAGCAGAAGATCGTCATCGGCAAGTGGCTGCTCGCCGACACCAAGGTGCTGATCCTCGACGAGCCGACGCGCGGAATCGACGTCGGCGCCAAGGTCGAGATCTACCAGCTGATCAACAAGCTCACGGCCGCCGGGGCCGCCGTCCTGATGATCTCCAGCGATCTGCCCGAGGTGCTCGGTATGAGCGACCGGGTGCTGGTGATGGCACAGGGGCGGATCGCCGGCGAACTCCCGGCCGACGAGGCCACACAGGACGCCGTGATGGCGCTCGCAGTAAGCAACCCCGTTACCACCGAACTGGAGGCCGGTCGTGGCCGCTGACACGCTCAAGAGTTCGACGGGCGCCGGTGGCGGCGCCGCGGCGGTCCGCCGTCTGCTGCTCGACAACGGCGCGCTCACCGCGCTGATCGTCCTCGTCATCGCCATGTCGGCGCTGTCGGGGGACTTCCTGACCACCGACAACCTGCTGAACGTCGGCGTCCAGGCGGCCGTGACCGCCATCCTCGCCTTCGGTGTGACCTTCGTGATCGTCTCGGCGGGCATCGACCTGTCGGTCGGCTCCGTCGCCGCCCTGTCGGCCACCGTGCTGGCGTGGAGCGCGACACAGCACGGCGTCCCGGTCGTCATAGCGGTGCTCCTCGCCGTCGCGACCGGCATCGCGGCCGGTCTGGTGAACGGTTTCCTCGTCGCGTACGGCAAGCTGCCGTCGTTCATCGCGACGCTCGCGATGCTGTCGGTGGCGCGCGGGCTGTCCCTGGTGATCTCCGAGGGCTCCCCGATCGCCTTCCCCGACTCGGTCTCGCACCTCGGTGACACCCTCGGCGGCTGGCTGCCGGTGCCGGTGCTGATCATGGTCGCCATGGGGCTCGTCGCGGCCTTCGTGCTGGGCCGGACGTACATCGGCCGCTCCATGTACGCCATCGGCGGCAACGAGGAGGCGGCCCGGCTCTCCGGTCTGCGGGTGAAGAAGCAGAAGCTCGCGATCTACGCGCTGTCCGGCGTGTTCGCGGCCGTCGCGGGCATCGTGCTCGCCTCCCGGCTGTCCTCCGCGCAGCCGCAGGCCGCCGACGGCTACGAACTGGACGCCATCGCCGCGGTCGTCATCGGCGGCGCCTCCCTCGCGGGCGGCACCGGCAAGGCGTCCGGCACCCTGATCGGCGCGCTGATCCTGGCGGTGCTGCGCAACGGCCTCAACCTGCTCAACGTCTCCGCGTTCTGGCAGCAGGTCGTCATCGGTGTCGTCATCGCGCTGGCGGTGCTGGTCGACACGGTCCGCCGCAAGGCCGGGGCGACCCCTGTGGCAAGCGGGGACGGAATCGGTGGCGGCAAGGGCCGGCAGGCGGTGACGTACGGGCTCGCGGCCGTCGTCACCGTGGCGATCGTCGGCGCGACCTCCTTCCTGCACAACGGCTCGTCGTCCGCCGCGAACCCGAGGATCGGGCTGGCGCTGTCCACCCTCAACAACCCGTTCTTCGTGCAGATCCAGTCGGGCGCGAAGGCGGAGGCCCGGCGGCAGGGCGTGGACCTGACGGTCACCGACGCGCAGAACGACGCCTCGCAGCAGGCCAACCAGCTGCAGAACTTCACCAGTTCCGGCTACGACTCGATCATCGTCAACCCGGTGGACTCGGACGCGGCGAGCAACTCGGTACAGGCCGCCGGCAAGGCGGACATCCCGGTCGTCGCGGTCGACCGGGGCGTCAACAAGGCCCCCGTCGACACGCTGGTCGCCTCCGACAACGTCGCGGGCGGTGTACTCGCCGCCAAGACGGTCGCCGAGAAGCTGGGCGGCAGCGGAAGGATCGTGATCCTCCAGGGCCAGGCGGGCACTTCGGCCGCCCGGGAGCGCGCGGAGGGCTTCGCCAAGGGGCTGAAGGCCTACCCCGGGATCAAGGTCCTGGCCCAGCAGCCGGCCGACTTCGACCGCACCAAGGGCCTCGACGTGATGTCGAACCTGCTCCAGGCCCACCCGGACGTCCAGGGCGTCATCGCCGCGAACGACGAGATGGCGCTCGGCGCGATCAAGGCGCTGGGCTCCAAGGCCGGAAAGTCGGTACAGGTCGTCGGATTCGACGGAACCCCCGACGGGCTCAAGGCCGTTGAACAGGGGACGCTGTACGCGTCCGTGGCGCAGCAGCCGTCCCAACTGGGCAGGATCGCCGTGGACAACGCGCTCAAGGCGCTGCAGGGCAAGAAGGTCGAGGAGACGGTGAAGGTGCCGGTGAAGGTGGTCACGAAGGAGAACGTGGCGGGGTTCAGCGGCTGAGATGGGCATCGGCGAGGAGAGTCTCATGTACGACTACGACCTGCTGGTCGTAGGGTCGGCCAACGCCGACCTGGTGATCGGCGTCGAGCGGCGCCCGGCGGCCGGGGAGACGGTGCTCGGCGGCGACCTGGCCGTCCACCCCGGCGGCAAGGGCGCCAACCAGGCCGTCGCGGCGGCCCGTCTCGGGGCCCGTACGGCACTGCTGGCGCGGGTCGGTGACGACGCGTACGGCCGGCTGCTGCTCGACTCGCAGCGGGCGGCCGGGGTCGACACGGTGGGCATGCTGGTGGGCGGGGCGCCGACCGGGGTCGCGCTGATCACGGTGGACCCGTCGGGCGACAACAGCATCGTGGTGTCGCCGGGCGCCAACGGCCGTCTGACGCCGGTGGACGTCCGGGCCGCCGGCTGTCTCTTCCACACATCCCGCGTGGTGTCGGCCCAGCTGGAGATCCCGCTGGAGACGGTCGAGGAGGTCGTACGACAGCTGCCGCCGGAGGCCCGTTTCGTCCTGAACCCGTCCCCGCCGCGCCCGCTCCCCACCGCGGTGCTGGCCGCCTGCGACCCGCTGATCGTCAACGAGCACGAGGCGAAGGTGATCCTCGGCGAGGCGGCCGTGTCCATCACGTCCGACGACCCCGAGGACTGGGTGCGGCTGCTGCTCGCGAAGGGGCCGCGGTCGGTGGTGGTGACGCTGGGCGCGGAGGGAGCACTGGTGGCGTCCTCGAAGGAGGTCGCGAGGATCCCGTCCGTCCCGGTGACCGCCGTGGACACGACGGGCGCCGGCGACTCCTTCACGGCGGCGCTGGCGTGGAAGCTCGGCACGGGCGCGTCCCTGACCGAGGCGGCGGCATACGCGGCGCGGGTGGGGGCGGCGGCGGTCACCCGGCGGGGCGCACAGGAGTCGTTCCCGACGGCGGAGGAGGTCGAGTCCCTGTGCTGTGCCCAGCCGGGGGACAACCCCCGGACCCCCGGCCGAAAAGCGGGCAGCGTACCCGGACACGACCGGCAAGGTGAGTCCCTGTGAAGAAGGCCGGGATTCTCAACCGTCATCTCGCCGGGGCGCTGGCCGAGTTGGGGCACGGGGACGGGGTGCTGGTGTGCGACGCGGGCATGCCGATACCGAACGGGCCCCGGGTGGTCGACCTCGCCTTCCGGGCCGGGGTGCCGTCCTTCGCGGAGGTCGTGGACGGGCTGCTCGCCGAGCTGGTCGTGGAGGGGGCGACGGCGGCGGCGGAGGTACGGGAGGCGAATCCGGCGGCGGCCGGGCTGCTGGCGGGCCGCTTCACCGAGCTCGCGTATGTCTCGCACGAGGAGTTGAAGGAGCTGTCGGCGGGTGCCCGGCTGGTGGTCCGCACGGGCGAGGCACGGCCGTACGCGAACGTCCTGCTGCGCTGTGGGGTCTTCTTCTAGCTAGGGACGCAGTTGCCATGGCCGGGGACTGGCCTGGAGGATGGCGCGTATGAATTCGATCATTGAGGGAAGTTCCGCGCGCCCGCCGATGACCGTGGGCTTCGACCTCGATATGACGCTTGCCGACGGCAGGCCGGGCATCAAGGCGGTGCTGGACCGGTTAGCCGCGGAGACCGGTGTGAGCATTGACAGCGACCTGGCGATCACGCGGGTGGGGCCGCCGATCGAGGAGGAGCTGGCCCACTGGTTCGAGGCCGCCGAGGTGAAGGCGGCCGCCGACCGGTACCGTGCGCTGTTCCCCGAGTTCGGCGCCCCGGTCGGCACCGTGCTGCCGGGCGCGCTGGAGGCGATTGCCGCAGTGCGCGGTCGGGGCGGCCGGGCGGTGGTGGTCACCGGCAAGTTCGAGTCCAATGCTCGGCTCAATCTGGCCTCGTTGGGTATCGAGGTCGACGAGGTCTTCGGCTCCGTCTTCGCCGATCGCAAGGGAGCCGTCCTGCTGGAGCAGGAAGCCTCCGTCTATGTCGGCGACCATCTCGGCGACATCAAGGGCGCCCGGGCGGGAGACGCGCTCGCGGTCGCCGTGGCCACCGGGCCATACAGCGCGGACGAACTGCGCGCCGCGGGCGCCGACGCCGTTCTGAACGACCTGACGGAATTCCCCGCCTGGCTTGACGGACATCTCGCTGGCGTCTGAGCGGACCACAGGCCGCGCAATCAAGTCCTTTCTTGGCCATGAATGACTTGATCGTGCGGCCTGTAATCGTAAACCTGTAAATTAACCCCCTACCCTGTGATCCACATCACGGGAGGCACTCTTCCGGGCCCGGCATCCCCTGCTTATGCTCTTCGAGGTTGCACGAACAGAAATTCAGAAATTCCTTCGGCGGATTTACGGATCGAGGAGGAAATAATGAAAATCGGAGAGCAACGAAAGAGCGGGGACAACGTTCCCGTATTCCGGGACTTTCGTTCCGGCGTGGCATTCCGCGATGTGATGCCGGTACTGGCCGATCCCGAGACGTTCAGTGAGGCACTCGATGACATCGCCGGGTGGGCCGCCCCTCTGGCGCCGCAGTTGGTGGCCGGTATCGACGCCCGCGGGTTCATCCTCGGCGGCGCCCTGGCGGCGCGGCTGAACTGCGGATTCCTTGCAGTCCGCAAGGAGGGCAAACTGCCCGGCGCCACGGTGGGCAGGACGTTCTCCGGCGAGTACGCCACCGATCGAATCGAGGTGCGCAGCGACCTGGTGGCGCCCGGCACCCGTGTGCTCATCCACGATGACATCGTTGCCACCGGGCACTCGGTCCGGGCGGCTACGGAGATCCTCACGGAGCTGGGAGCCACCGTCGTGGGCATCACCTGCCTTGTCGAGAAGGCCTTCCTCGGCGGCCGTTCACGCAATTCGGAGGCGCCATTCTTCGCTGTCTACTCGTTCGATTCGTGAGGAGTTTTCATGCCTGAGAGGGTGCGAAAAACCCCCGTACAAGCGCGCCTCGAACGATTATGGAGCGCGCGACTCCAGCTGTCTCCCATCGGACTGCAGGATGATTTCTTCGAACTCGGCGGCGACTCGCTCACGGCCGCCGAGCTGCAATCCGATATAGACCGTGAATTCGGTGTGGAGATATCAGCGTCCACCCTGTTCCTCTCCCCGACCATCACCGAACTGGCCGAGGCGATCGAAGCCGCCGTGACGACCGGCCCCCGGATCGGTGCGCAGCCGCTGGAGGACGTCTCATGACCACCGACATCTCCGTGGATCTCACCGACCCTGCCCTGTACTCCGAGGGCGAACCCCACCACGTCTGGCACGAGTTACGGGTCCACGCTCCCGTACGCCGGCAGCCTGTGCCGGAGTCGGACACCTGGTACTGGGCGGTGACCCGGTACGCCGACGTGGAGAGGGTGCTGCACGATTACACGTCGTTCACCTCCGAGCGCGGCACGCTGCGCAATCTGCTCGGCCAGGGCGGTGACCCGGCCGCAGGCCAGCAACTGGCCGCGACCGACCCGCCCCGCCACGATCGGATGCGCACGCCCCTGAAGAAGGCCCTCGCGGCCCGGCCCCTCGAGGCGTACGCCGACCGCATTCGCGCAGGCATCCGCGACCTGCTCGCCCCCGGCGCGGACGGGGACGCCTTCGACTTCGCGGAGGCGATGTCCCGGCTGCCTCTGGTCGCCCTTGCCCCGATCCTGGGCCTGCCCGTCGGGGACCATGCGCGGCTCATCCGGCTGGCCAATATGTCCACCGCGGAGGAGGACCCCGAGTTCCAGCTCCCGGGCGGCATCGCACCGACTCTCAAACAGGGGCACCGGGAGATCTTCGCGTACTTCTCGGACCTGGTCCGACACCGTACCCGCGTCCCCGGCGACGACCTCATCACCGCGCTGATCGGCACCGAGGTGGACGGCGAACGCCTCTCGACCGGTTCGGTGATCTCCAACTGCTACAGCATGCTGTTGGGTTCGGCCGGCACTCTGCCGCACGTCCCCACCGCCGCAGTCCTGGAGCTGGCGGGTACCGATGCCTATGCCGATTGGGCCGCGCACCCCGAACTGCTGGACTCCGGAGTAGAGGAGGCGCTGCGCTGGGCCACCCCGGCGAGCAACTTCATGCGTTATGCGTTGCACCCGCTGGAACTGTCCGGGGTGCGCATCGCCGAGGGCGACGCCGTGGTCGCCTATCTCGCGGCGGCCAACCGCGACCCCGACATGTTCACCGACCCCCAGGTGTTCGACATCCGGCGCCGGCCCAACCGGCACCTTGCCTTCGGCGTCGGGCACCACTACTGCGTCGGATCCCACCTGGCGCGGCTCGCCCTGCGGCTGCTCTTCACCGAGTTGTTCGCCCTGTTCTCTGCCATCGACGTCGTCGGCGAACCGGAGCGGATGCAGTCGACGTTCCTGTCCGGCTTCAAGCGCGTCTCCGTGATCGGACAGCCCCGGCGCGAGCGGCTGGAGGAGCGCGAGTGACCGACGTGACCACGGCCGGGCCGGCTGACTGGACACCGGATATTCCGGTCGAACCGCTCGATGCGCCAGGGCACATCCTGGATCTCCTTGAGCCGCTGCGCGGTCCCGACATCGCCGTAGTGGACGCCGACGGCGCACTGACCTACGACGGACTCGGCGAGCGCTCGGCGGCGATCGCCGCGGCCCTGCGGGCGGCCGGAACCCGGCCCGGCGATCCGGTGGTGGTGCACACCCGCCTCTCCCGCTGGGCCATCGCCGCAATGCTGGGGGTCCTGCGGGCGGGCGCCCGGTACGTGCCGATCGACGCGGCTTTCCCAATCGAACGGCAGCGTTACATGGCGACGGCGAGCGGCGCCCGGCTGGCGGTGACCGAACCGGGGCTGCCCGTTACACTCGACCGTCTCCAAACGATTCCCGCAGACACGGCCGGCGCGATCGAGAGCAGTGCGCAGAGTCCGCAGGTCGTCCATGGCCCCCTCGCCTATACCTGCTTCACCAGCGGTTCCACGGGTACCCCCAAGGGGGTCACCGTCTCCGCAGCTGCGCTTGCCGCCTCCACCGCGGCACGGCTCGCGTACTACCCGGAACCGGTCACAGCGTTCCTGCTCTGCTCGTCGATCTCCTTCGACAGCTCTGTCGCCGGCATCTACTGGACGCTCGCGTGCCACGGCCGCATCGTCATCCCCAGTGACCGCCCGGCCGACCTGGCGGCGATCGGCCGCGCGGCACGACACCACCGCGCCTCGCACTTGCTGATGCTGCCGTCTCTGTACTCGATCGCGCTGGGCGGCGGAGCCGAGCGGTTCGCCACTCTGTCGGCGGCGATCGTCGCGGGGGAGGCCTGCCCACCGGAACTGGTCCGGCAGCACTACGCCGCTCTCCCCGGCACGCGGTTGTACAACGAGTACGGGCCCACGGAGTGCACCGTGTGGAGCACCGTCCACGCCTGCTCCCCCGATGATGCGGACCTGGCGGACGTGCCCATCGGCCGACCCGTTCCGGGGACGCTCCTGTATGTGCGGGACACCGACGGCCGGCCCGTGCCGGCCGGCGGAACCGGCGAGCTGTGTATCGGCGGTCCGGGCCTGGCCGAGTCCGTGCCCGGTCCGTACCGCACTGGCGACCAGGTGTCGGTGACCGCGGACGGGGAACTGCGATTCCACGGCCGGACCGACCACCAGCTCAAGCTCGGCGGCGTGCGGATCGAACGGACCGAGGTGGAGCAGGCGTTGCGGGCCCATCGAGATGTCTCCGCGGCAGCCGTCGGACTCGGCAGGGCCGGGGGCCGCAAGCGGTTGGTCGGCTTCGTCATACCGGCTGGCACCACCGTCGACTCCCGCACGATTCGCGCCCATCTCGTCGAGCGGCTGCCCGCTGTCGCAGTGCCGTCCCGTATCGAGCCCCTGTCCGGGTTCCCGTCCCTGCCCAACGGCAAGCTGGACCGCGACGCGCTGGACCGGCTCGCCGAGGCGGTGCTGGCCGAGAAGCCCTGAGCGGTGAAGAAACGCACGGAAAGGAGATGTCATCGGTGCGAGCGACGCCTCCCCGTTGGCTGATGTGCCGACAGCGGCGACCGTCGGCGAAGCTGCGGCTGTACTGCTTCCCCCACAGCGGCGGCTCACCCGGCGAGTACCTGCGCTGGTCGGACCGGCTGCCGGCGGATGTCGAGGTCTGGGGCGTCCAACTGCCCGGTCGTGGAAGCCGGTTGCGTGAGCCACCGTTCACCGGGATACCGGAACTCGTCGAAGCGCTGGTCGACCAGGCGGAATTCCTGGGACCGTACGCGTTCTTCGGGCACAGCATGGGAGCCCCCCTCGCCTACGAGACAGCCCTCGCCCTGCGCGAGCGAAGCCGGACCGGACCTCGCCAGCTGTTCATGTCCGTCAACGCGCCGCCGCATCTGCACCGCCCGGGTCTGTCCCTGTCCGAGCTGACGGAACCGGGCTTCGCAGCCCGCGTCGAGAAGCGGTACGGGCCGCTGCCGCCCGGCCTGGCCGACGATCCGGGCCTGCGTGAACGCTATCTCGCCACCCTGTACGCCGACTTGACGGCCGTGGCCGCGTACCGGCCCGCACCGCAGGCACCGTTGGACTGCCCGGTACTGGCGCTGGGCGGTGCGCAGGACTGGGAGAGCGAGGACCGGCTCGCAGAATGGCGGCGCCACACGACCGGCCCGTGCGAAGTGCGGATCCTGCCCGGCGGCCACTTCTATTTCCGGGACCGGCCCGACGCCTTCTTCGACGCCCTGTCGGACCGTCTGACCCACCTCGCCCATGGCCTGCCCGACACCCGTTCCACCAACCCGTAGGAGACACCGTGCCCGACGAGATCATCGACCTGCGCAGTGACACCGTCACCAAGCCCACCGCCCCGATGCGGGCCGCCATGGCAGCAGCCGAGGTCGGCGACGACACCCTGGGCGAGGACCCCACCGTGATCCGTCTGGAGCAGATGCTCGCCGACGCCTTCGGGTTCTCCGCGGGCCTCTTCCTGCCCAGCGGGGTCATGGCCAACCAGCTCGGCCTGCGGCTGCTGGTGCCGCCCGGGCAGGAGCTCCTGGCCGACGCCTCCTCTCACTTCCTCCTCTACGAGGACGGGGGCGTCGCCTGGCACGGTGGCATCCTGACCCGCACGGCCGTGTCCGAGAACGGGCTGCTCGACCCGGCCGTACTCGCCCGGTTGATCCGGCCGACCACCCCGTACGGCACCGGCACCAAGGCCGTAGCGGTGGAGAACACCCACAACGCCGGCGGAGGCGTGGTGTATCCGCTTGCGACCCTTCAGGAAATCCGGCGCGTCACCCGCGAGGCAGGGGTGGCCGTGCACTGCGACGGTGCGCGCCTGTGGAACGCCCACGTCGTCTCCGGCGTCCCCTTCGACGCGTACGGAGCCTGTTTCGACACACTCTCCCTCTGCGTCTCCAAAGGGCTGGGCGCACCAGCCGGCACGGTTCTGCTCCTCGACGCCGACCGGCTGGAGGAGGCGCGGGTCATGCGCCACCGTATGGGCGGGTCGATGCGGCAGACCGGGATCCTGGCCGCGGCCGCCATCCACGCCTTCGAGAACCACGTGGAGCGCATGGCCGAGGACCACGCGAACGCGAAGACGATCGCCGGTGTGCTGAACGACAGCGGCCTGGACGTGGGCACACCCGAGACCAACATCGTGTTCGTACAGGTGCCCGACGCAGGTAAGGTGCAGGCAGCCTGCATGGCAGCCGGGGTCAAGGTCTCCGTCATGGCCCCGACGACGGTACGGCTGGTGACACACCTGGACGTCTCCGCGCAGCAGTGCGAGAGGGCGGCGTTCACGGTGGCCAAGGCCGTCTCCGAGGCGGGGACGCAGGCCTGAGCCTCGCCGGTCCCAGATCACCCCGAAAGGCCCGAGGTGCCCTTACGAGTCTGGCTGTCTGCCCGGTTCTTCCTGTTCTTCCTGACCTGGAGTTCGTACCTCTCCTACTGGGGCGTCTGGCTGCTGGCGTCGGGCTTCCGGGCCACTCAGGTCACGATGGTGGTGACGGTGGGGCTGGTCGCACGGTCGTTCTCCATCGCCTTCCTCTATCCGCTGCTGTGCCGACTGACCTCGCTGCGGCGGCTGTCGAGGCTGCTGGTCTGGACGGCGGCAGGGCTGAGCACCCTGTATCTGACCGACCCGGGGTTCGGGCCGATGATCGCGGTGTCGGTGCTGGTCGGCATGGCCTACCCGCTGTTGATGCCGCTCAGCGAGACGCTGGCCACCATGGGCGCGGCCGACGGTCATGTGGACTACGGGAGCGTCCGCTACTTCGGTTCGGCGGGGTTCATCGTCGGACTCGGCATCTCCGGGGGCATCGAGCGGCAGTTCGGCGACACGGCGCTGGTGTACGTGTTCGTCGTGGGGTGCTCCGTCATGGCCCTGGCCGACCTGGTGCGGCCCAGCGAATTCCCCGAGGGCCACACCGCCGTGGCGGGCGGCGGGCGGCGGCGTCTGCTGCGGCAGCCCGGTTACGCCCTCGCACTCGGCAACTCGGTCCTGCTCCAGGGCGCGCACGCCGCGTACTACGCCTTCGGGGCCGAGTACTTCCGCACGCTCGGCGTGTCCAGCGTCCAGGTCAGCCTGATGCTGGCCCTCGCCGTCGCATGCGAGCTGCTGCTGTTCAAGTACGCGGGACGGTTCCTCGGCCGGCACTCCGTCCCGGTGCTCTTCGCGGCGGCTGCCGGGGCCTCCCTCCTCCGCTGGGGCCTGCTCGCGCTGCCGGTCCCGGTGGCTGTCGTCGTCCTGACACAGACTCTGCACGCCGGCACCTTCGCCCTCACGCACATCGCACACGCCCGCTCGGTGCAGGAGCACGTACCCAAACACCTCTGGGCTACCGCCCACGGCCTGTACGCGGCTCTCGCGATCAGCCTCGGCGTGGCAGCCGTCACCACCGTCACCGGCCCCCTCTACGCCGTCTCCCCGCACTGGGCGTTCTTGTGCATGGCCGCCGTCTGTCTGCCCTGCCTGTGGCTGGCTCGAGTTCAGACACGTGCCTTCGCGGGCGCGGGACGGGCCGCTCAGATGGCGATCTCCCCGCCGGAGGAGTCCCACGCGTGAACGGTGTCGATGCTCCAAGTGGTCCCCGGGGGCGAGCAGGTGCTCCGCACCCCGGGTTCAAGGACGCCGGTGATCGCCGTGGCATGGCCGGCCTGGATTCTGAACTTCATCGCGCTCACCAGTTGTTGAGTAGCCGACGTGAGGCTTCTGTCCTCCTGTCCCCCAGTTCGGGACCCACCGCACCGAGCGACATCCCACGGGCCTTGGCAATGGCCTTCGCGGCGGGCGTCTCCGTCTTGACAAGGTCCGAGACGCATTGAGGTGGCCGGGACTCCCGCGGCATGAGGCCGACAGAGCCTGCGGAAAGGCTTCGAGGGACCCGGTCCGTCGACCGGGTCCCTCGGCTTACCCCCTCCGTCAGAACCCCCGCGATCCCCCCGGATCCCCCTCCAGAAGCTCTGACGTCATGTACGACACGGGTAGGAGGGAGAGGGTTGCACGGCTTCCCAAGATTCTTTCCGGGCCGGGCCTCAGCGGCGGGCGTGGCGGATCTTCAGGCGGCCGAAGCCCATGGTTCCGGAGATGCGGATGGTCGGGCCGCCGGGGCGGGAGCCGGGGCGGGGCTTGTAGCGGGTGTCCTTCCAGCCGGTGTGCAGGCCCTCGATGTCGACGATCGCGTCGCGAGGGACCGTGATCTTCGCCCGGCCGGTGCCGAGTTGCAGCTCGATGTCGACCACCGGATGTTCGAGGACGGCCCGGGACAGGTCCAGGCGCACGTTGCCGTACGCGGACTCGACCTTGAGGTTCCGGGGCACCCGCCACACGCCGCTTCGCTTGATCCGGCCCGCTGCGGCGCCGATCGTGGACGTCGTGGCCGCCTTCTCCGGCGGGAGCGACGCCACAGCCGACACCAGCTCGCCGTGCGTCCTGGCGGTGAGTACCTGCTGGAGGCCCGCGTCCATCTCCTCGTGCGAGATGTGCCCTTCGGCGTACGCCTCCTGAAGGCGCCGCACGGCCGTGTCACGGTCGTCCTCGCTGACGGGTGGCGACGGGTGTTCCGGCAGAGACGTCACCTTTTCAGCTTAGTCCCCTGGGCGGGCGCCCGTGGCGAGCCGCGCTCCCCGGCTCTCCGCGACGCGCGTGACGTCCCGCAGGCACTCGGTGAGCCGCCGGGCCAGATAGCGCAGCTCACCGTCGGTCGCCCGCCCCTCCGCGAGGAGCGCGTCGGCGTGGGCCAGCAGTCCGGCGGCCATGGCGAGCTGGACGCCTTCGATCTCGTCGGCGAGGCGCGAAACGTATCCCGTGCCGTCGCCCACGACATAGCAGGGCTTGCCCTCAGGGCTCGGCCAGGGCAGCAGACGCGGTGCGCTCACCCGCCGCCCCCTTCCCGGGGGAGGAACAGCGAGCCGAGACCCACTCCTCGCACCTCGACCGACGGCTCGGGTGTCGAGCGTCGGTGCCGTCGGGTCCGGGAAACCAGTGTCAGTAACGGCCTGAAAAGCCCGGCGATGGGATGGAACACGTCGACCCCGCCTCCTCGTGGTTGCGCTGTGTTGCGAATCCCTCACAGAGTGGGGTCGACCGCCGCTACCCTGCCAGTACCTGAGGGTTGACAAAGCGCACGTCAAGTTGGGGGTCGGCAGGATGGCGAAACCTCGTACTCCGCGCACGCAGCGGGAGAAGTACGGCGAGGAACTGAGGCTGCGGCGGGCCACCGCCGGCCTCACGCAGGAGGAACTCGGCGACCAGGTCGTGTGCTCGCCCACGCTCATCAGCCACTTCGAGGCCGGGAGACGGCTGCCGAAGCCGGACGACGCGCAGCGGATCGACCGGGCGCTCGGGACCGACGGGTTCTTCGCCCGGTGGCTTGAGGACCTGGACTCGAAGTACGACGACTGTTTCGCGGCAGTGGCCGAGTTGGAACGGCAGGCGACGCAAATCCAGCAGTTCGCGCTGGCTCTGGTGCCCGGGGTGCTCCAAACCCCGGCCTACGCAAGGGCGGTGTTCAGCGCATACCGGCCCAACTACACGGCTGAGGAACTTGACCGCGAAGTTGTCATTCGAACAGAGCGTGCCCGCATCCTTGACGGGCCGTCCAGCCCGGTTCTCTGGACACTCCTGGATGAAGGCGTCCTGCGGCGACGCGTCGGCGGCGCGCAGGTCATGACCGAGCAATTGCACAAGATCGCGAACATGGCCGAAGCCGGACGGTTGCGTCTGCATGTGGTGCCCCACTCTGTCGGCGCCCACCCGCTCCAACAGAGTCTGATCACGCTCATGAGCTTCGCGGACTCCGCGCCGCTGGCCTACGTCGAAGGTTTCCTCACCGGCAATCTGATGGATGATCCGGCGCTGGTGGCCGCAAGCCAGACGGCTTACGCTCTTACCCTGGGCGACGCGTTGTCGCAGCAGGAGTCACTGGCCCTCATCAGGACGGCAGCAGAGGAACACACGCATGACCAGCGGTGAGTGGTACAAGTCAAGCCACAGCGGCGGCAACCAGGGAGAATGCCTCGAAGTCGCCCGCAACCACCCCGCCGTCCCCGTCCGCGACAGCAAGGACGCCGACGGACCGGTGCTGGTCTTCTCCGTGGACGGCTGGGCGTCGTTCGTCGCGGCGGTGCGGGACGGGCGTATCAGCGGCTGAAGTCCAGGAACGCCGACCGCAGTTCGGGGTCGCGGAGGAGGCCGAGTGCTTCGGGCTCGCCCGCGAACAGGGCGTCGGCCGCCGGATGTCCGGACTGGTGGAACATGGCGACCAGGACATCGACGAGGGGGCGGTTCCAGGTGACCCGGACGATCTCCGCCGCCTTGTCGTCCTGCCCCCTGTCCCTGGCTATGCGCCACAACTCGAGCGAGTGCCTGGCCGTGGCGTAGGCGTCCCTGCGGCCCTTGACCAGGACGGCCCGGGCGTTGAGACCGAACACCTCGATACAGGTCCGGCCCCGGTCCGTCCGTGCCGTGTACGTTCCGAGCGGGAGGACGAGCCGCAGGTGGTCCAGGGGGTCCTCGGCGGTCGGGTCGACGAGCAGGGGCCCGCCTTCGGCCGTGGTCGGGAACAGGCTCCGCTTCTGGTTGCTGTTGCAGTACGAGCACGCGAGCAGGTGGTTGAGCCAGTCGAAGGTGCGCAGCGGGGTCAGGCTCTTCGGCTCGAAGTGGTCGATGTCCGTGCCCTGGCTGTCGCCGCAGTACATGCAGCGTTCGTGGCCGGGAGCCATCTCCGCGAGAGCGGTGAGCAGCGCGGGGCGGATCTGTCTGCGGTTCGCCCAGAGTCCCCTCGCCCTGTCCTTGCGTTCCTTCTCCGTCCGCCGCGCGCGGATGTCGTCGGTGTAGTCCGTCAGCTGTGCCGTCGTGGCGGACGGCAGCGGGACGCGCCGCAGCCGTATCACTCGGCCGCTTCCCTCGCGGCGCCCTGGGCGATCTCCTCAGCGATCCGGTGGAGATGGGCGGACACCTCGTCCACGCGGGCCGTCGGCGAACTGGTGAGCCGCTCCTTGAGTTCCCGGTAGCGGGCCAGCGACTCGGGGGACGTGGCGCCGTCGTAGATCTGGGCCTCCAGTTCCACGAACTCGGCCCTGGCCTGCTCGGCCCGCTCGGAGTACGGCGTGTCCAGACCGAACAGGTCGGAGAGGACGGCGTCGTCGCCGCTGCCGTACACCACCCGGTCGTAGAGGTCTGGGTCGATGACCTCGGGCGGGCGGGCCTCGTCCACGCCGGGCAGCCGGATCAGTCCGCCGGGGTCCGCGGCCTGGCAGATGTAGGGGCTGTGGGTGGTGACGATGAACTGGATGCGGGGGAAGTGCGCGGTCAGCCAGGGGCCGATGCGGCGCTGCCAGGAGACGTGCAGATGGGCGTCGATCTCGTCGATGATGACGATGCCGGGCGCGTGGTTGATGCGCAGTTCCCCGTTCGCGATGCGTCCGAGGGTGTCCTCGAACGTGTCGTGGATCTGCTTGAGGATGTCGACGACCAGCGCCGCCACCGTACGGAACCCGTCGCTCATCTCCCGCAGCGGGAAGCGGTGGCCGTCGCGCTCGACCCACAGGCCCTCGGAGTCGACGTCGACTATGCGGTATCCGTCCGGCAGCAGCCCGTCCTGAAGGATCGCCAGCGCGGTCCGTTTGAGTTCGGCGGCGCCCGGCCGGCCTTCGAGGGCCCTCAGATGCTGCTCGATCAGCCAGGCGACGCCCTCGGCGAGCGAGGCGTCCTCGTGGAAGAGACTCGCGTGTCTGGCCACCTGCCCGGACGCCAGCATCAGCCGCTGCGCCTCGCCGGAGCCCCCGGCCATCCGTCTGAACGGCCCGTAGGACGCGCAGAACCAGCCCTCCGGATTGTCCGCCCAGGGGCCCCGGCGGGCGATGCTGATCCGGGCTCTGGTGTAGCTGAGTTCGCGCAGCGCGGGCTGGGCGCCCTTGGGGGGTACGGCCCAGGCGAGGCCCGCCCTGAAGGACCCGATGGGCGGGCGCCCGTGGGAGAACCGGTCGTACACCGTGTCCCGGGTGATCTCGACCTCGATCCGCCCCGACCTGGCTCCGCGCGCGATCCAGTTCTCGAACCCCGGCATCAGGCTGCGCGCCGCCACGGACCCGCTGAGGGCGAGCGCCATGGCCCGCAGCAGTGTCGTCTTCCCGGACCCGTTACGGCCGGCGAGAACCGTCCAGCCCGTATGACTCCCGTCGGGGCGCGTCAGAGTCAGGTCGACCTCGCGGGGGCCGTGGAAGGACTTGATGTCCCGCACGGTGATCCGGCTGACGTACATGAGAATCGATCCTACGGTCGGGCGGCCATCAGCGGTTCAGGTCCATCACCCCGACCCCGAGCCCTTCGTACGGCTCCGGCGCCACGGAGGCGATCAGGCCGCCCATCGGGAGCGTCTGGTTCGGACGCGCGGTGTGCACGGCGGCGGAAACACCGAAGTCGACGCCCGCGCGGCCCAGTTCGGCGATGGTCACCGCCATGGCGTAGTCGTCGTCGACGAGATGGAGTACGTCCACCAGCACGCCCACATGGTCGACGATCCCGGCACGTTGGCGCTCGGCCTCCAGGAGACACAGGACTGGCACCCACAGACGCACGTCGTCACTGGCGGCAGCGGCATGGATGAGGCCGGAGACCTGCTTGTCGCCTCCCATCGCCAGGAGGGTGGGGGTGTCGAGGACGTAGTGCTCGGTCCAGCTCAAGGGGACAGCTCCGTCTCGGCCGGGGCGGCACGGTGAGCAGCGGCGGCCTCCCGCATCTTGCGCCGCATCTCGGCGGACTCCTCGTCCGACACGTAGTGCCCGAAGCGCTCGGCAAGCACCGCACGCGTGCGGTCGGCCCGTTCCCTGATCTGCTCCGGGGTCAGCGTCTGAGCGGCGATGTCCTGCATGAGGGCACGGAGGCTGGTGCCTCGCGCCTCGGCCACGGCGGCCAGTTGGTCACGGACTTCGGCGGGCACACGGATCATGACGTCGGACATGCGTCGAGTATACGTGACGTATACGGCGGCGGCCGGAGAACAGGTCACCCCGTTCCTCGGCCGCCGCCGCACAGCGCTACGCCGTGTGTGCCACGAAGCGTTGCGCCGTTTCCGTGAGGACCTCGCGGCCGTCCCGGGACCACAGTTCGTCGTTGAAGAGTTCGACCTCGATGGGGCCCGTGTAGCCGGCCGCCTCGACGTAGCCCTGCCACTCGCGCATGTCGATCGCGCCGTCGCCGATCTGGCCGCGGCCGTTGAGGACGCCCTCGGGGAGGGGGGTGGTCCAGTCGGCCAGCTGGAAGGTGTGGATGCGGTTGCCTGCGCCCGCTCGGGCGATCTGGGCGGGGGCCTGGTCGTCCCACCAGATGTGGTACGTGTCGACCGTGACGCCGACCTGGTGGGCCGGGAAGCGTTCCGCGAGGTCCAGGGCCTGGGTGAGGGTGGAGACCACGCAGCGGTCGGACGCGAACATCGGGTGGAGGGGCTCGATGGCCAGGCGGACCCCGTGCTGTTCGGCGTAGGGGCCGAGGACGGACAGGGCGTCGGCGATGCGTTCGCGGGCGCCGTGCAGGTCCTTGGAGCCGGCGGGCAGGCCGCCGGAGACCAGGACGAGCACCTCGGTGCCAAGGGTGGCCGCCTCGTCGACGGCTCGGCGGTTGTCGTCCAGCGCCTTGGTGCGCTCCGCCGGGTCGATCGCCGTGAAGAAGCCGCCGCGGCAGAGGGTGGTGACCGTCAGGCCCGCGTCGCGGACCAGTTTGGCGGTCGCCTCCAGGCCGTACGTCTGGACCGGCTCGCGCCACAGGCCGACGTTGGTGATGCCCAGTTCGCGGCAGGCCTCCGCCAGTTCGGGCATCGACAGCTGCTTGACCGTCATCTGGTTGATACTGAAACGCTCAAGACCGGTCACTGGGCGACCCCGTACAACGCGAGCAGGTTCTTCATCCGTTCCTCGGCGAGTTTCGGGTCGGGGAACAGGCCCAGGCCGTCGGCGAGTTCGTAGGCGCGGGCGAAGTGCGGGAGGGAGCGGGCCGACTGGAGGCCGCCGACCATCGTGAAGTGGGACTGGTGGCCGGCCAGCCAGGCCAGGAACACCACGCCCGTCTTGTAGAAGCGGGTGGGGGTCTGGAAGAGGTGGCGGGACAACTCCACCGTGGGGTCCAGGAGTTCGCGGAAGCCGGCCACGTCTCCCGTGTCCAGGACGCGGACCGCCTCCGCCGCCAGCGGGCCGAGCGGGTCGAAGATGCCGAGCAGGGCGTGGCTGAAGCCCTGCTCGTCGCCGGCGATCAGCTCGGGGTAGTTGAAGTCGTCGCCGGTGTAGCAGCGGACACCCTGCGGGAGGCGTCGGCGCAGGTCGACCTCGCGTTGCGCGTCCAGCAACGACACCTTGATGCCGTCGACCTTGTCCGGGTGGGCGGCGATGACCTCCAGGAACGTGTCCGTCGCCGTGTCCAGGTCGGACGAGCCCCAGTAGCCCTCCAACGCCGGGTCGAACATCGGGCCCAGCCAGTGCAGGACCACCGGCTCGGTGGCCTGGCGGAGGAGGTGGCCGTAGACGTCGAGGTAGTCCTCGGGGCCCTTCGCGACGGCCGTGAGCGCTCGGGAGGCCATGAGGATGGCCTGGGCGCCGGAGTCCTCGACGAGGGCGAGCTGCTCCTCGTAGGCGGCACGGACCTCGGCGAGGGTCGCCGGGCCGGTGATCTGGTCGGTGCCCACGCCGCACGCGATACGGCCGCCGACCGCCTTCGCCTCGGCGGAGCTGCGGCGGATCAGTTCGGCCGCGCCCGCCCAGTCCAGGCCCATGCCGCGCTGGGCGGTGTCCATCGCCTCGGCCACACCGAGCCCGTGGGACCACAGGTGGCGGCGGAAGGCGAGGGTGGCGTCCCAGTCGACGGCGGCGGGCGAGACGTCCGCGTACGGGTCGGCGACGACGTGCGCCGCCGAGAAGACCGTACGGGAGGTGAAGGGGGAGCCGGAGGTGAGGGCGAGGGGCTCGGTGCGGGGTTCGTAGGTGCGCAACCCGCCGGAACCGTCGGGGAGTTCGATGGTCACAGCGCGACCTCCGGGACCTCGAGGCGGCGGCCCTCGACGGAGGACTTCAGGCCCAGCTCGGCGAGCTGGACGCCGCGGGCGCCGGCCAGCAGGTCCCAGTGGTAGGGGGCGTCGGCGTAGACGTGCTTGAGGAACAGCTCCCACTGGGCCTTGAAGCCGTTGTCGAACTCGCCGTTGTCCGGGATCTCCTG
Organism: Streptomyces vulcanius; assembly: GCF_042653945.1. Classification (NCBI taxonomy): domain Bacteria; kingdom Bacillati; phylum Actinomycetota; class Actinomycetes; order Kitasatosporales; family Streptomycetaceae; genus Streptomyces; species Streptomyces vulcanius. The sequence goes on from NZ_JBHSFK010000047.1 coordinate 92,573, forward strand.
CCACTGGTCGCGGAAGGAGTAGGTGGCCGGGATGTCGGGGTTCCAGACCGGCTTGGGGGTCGCGGAGCGGTGCTGGACGCGGCAGTTGCGCAGGCCGGCGACCGCCGAGCCCTCGGTGCCGTCGACCTGGAACTCGACGAGTTCGTCGCGGTTGACGCGGACCGCCCAGGAGGAGTTGATCTGGGCGATGGCGCCGCCGTCGAGCTCGAAGATGCCGTACGCGGCGTCGTCGGCGGTGGCGTCGTAGGGCTTGCCGCTCTCGTCCCAGCGCTGCGGGATGTGGGTGGTGGCGATGGCCTGGACGGACTTCACCCGGCCGAACAGCTCGTGCAGGACGTACTCCCAGTGCGGGAACATGTCGACGACGATGCCGCCGCCGTCCTCGGCGCGGTAGTTCCAGGAGGGGCGCTGGGCGGGCTGCCAGTCGCCCTCGAAGACCCAGTAGCCGAACTCGCCTCGGATGGAGAGGATCCGGCCGAAGAAGCCGCCGTCGATGAGGCGCTTCAGCTTGAGCAGGCCGGGGAGGAAGAGCTTGTCCTGTACGACGCCGTGCTTGACGCCCTTCTCCTGCGCGAGCCGGGCCAGCTCCAGGGCGCCGTCCAGACCGGTGGCCGTCGGCTTCTCCGTGTAGATGTGCTTGCCGGCGGCGATCGCCTTCGTGATCGCCTCCTCGCGGGCGGAGGTGACCTGGGCGTCGAAGTAGATGTCCACGGTCGGGTCGGCGAGGACCGCGTCGACGTCGGTGGACACGTGCTCCAGGCCGTGCTCCTCGGCGAGCGCCTTCAGCACGTGCTCGCGGCGGCCGACGAGGATGGGTTCCGGCCACAGCACGGTGCCGTCGCCGAGGTCGAGTCCGCCCTGTTCACGGAGGGCGAGGATGGAGCGGACGAGGTGCTGGCGGTAGCCCATGCGCCCCGTCACACCGTTCATGGCGATACGAACCGTCTTGCGTGTCACGTCGATCCTTTCGTAGGCGTAGTACGCGGTGGTGTGCGCCGCGTACGCCTCTTCCTGATGAGCGTTACAGCAAGCGCTTTCTATCCAAGGAGAAGCTAGCCTCTGACCAGTGGTCCGGACAAGACCGTGTCCATCCCGAGTTGTTCGAGGGGGCGAACGGTAGGGGCGAGTGGCCTTAGGGTCAGCTCGACACGCCCGCGCCCGTGACCACGGCGGGGAGTGTCCACGAGGCGTACAGAGACGTACGGGGACGTATGGCGACGTACGGGGATCTACGACGACGTACGACGACGTACGACGAGATGCGCTACCGGAGGACGACGAGATGACGGTGACCCTGGCGGACGTGGCGGCGCGTGCGCAGGTCTCGCCCGCGACGGTGTCGCGCGTGCTGAACGGGAACTACCCCGTGGCAGCCACCACCCGCGAGCGGGTGCTGCGGGCGGTGGACGAACTGGACTACGTGCTGAACGGGCCGGCCAGCGCGCTGGCGGCGGCCACCTCCGACCTGGTGGGCATCCTGGTCAACGACATCGCCGACCCCTTCTTCGGGATCATGGCGAGCGCGATCCAGTCGGAGATCGGGGGGCCGGGCGGCCGGGCCGGGGGCGAACGGCTCGCGGTGGTCTGCAACACCGGGGGGACGCCGGAGCGCGAGCTGACCTATCTGACCCTGTTGCAGCGGCAGCGGGCCGCGGCGGTGGTGCTGACCGGCGGGGCCGTGGAGGACCAGCCGCACGCGGCGGCTGTCGCGGCGAAGCTGCGCAAGCTGGAGGAGGCCGGGACGCGGATCGTGCTGTGCGGCCGGCCGCCGGCGCCGGGCACCTCGGCGATCGCGCTGACCTTCGACAACCGTGGCGGCGGACGGGAGCTGACGGACCATCTGCTCGGCCTCGGCCACCGGCGGCTGGGCTACATCGCGGGCCCGGAGGAGCGGACGACGACCCGGCACCGCCTGGAGGGCCACCGCGCCGCCCTGGCCGCGGCAGGCATCGAGGAGGACCCGCGCTGGACCGTGCACGGCCGCTACGACCGGCGGGCGGGGTACGAGGCCACGCTGGAGCTGCTGCGCCGCGACCCGTCGCTGACGGCGGTCGTCGCGGCGAACGACTCCGTCGCCCTCGGCGCGTGCGCCGCGCTGCGGGAGTCCGGGCTGCGCATCCCGGACGACGTGTCCGTCGCCGGCTTCGACGACCTCCCCTTCAGCATCGACGTGGTGCCCGCGCTCACGACGGTACGGCTGCCGCTGGCGGAGGCGGGGGCCCGCGCGGGCCGCATCGCGATGGGCCGGGAGGAGCCGCCGCCCGGGGGGATCGCCACGGTGCGGGGGGAGTTGATGGTGCGGGGGTCTTCGGGGGTGCCGAGGAAGTAGCGGCGCGATGGATGAGGCGACGGGGGGTTCGTCGGGGGCGGCGGCTCGGGGCGGGGAAGCGGCGCGCCGCGGGCGGGACGACGGGGGTTCCCCATCGGCGAGACCGGGAGCGGGAGCGGGGGCTCGGGGCGGGGAAGC